>CALWMW010000098.1 GCA_944382085.1 uncultured Lachnospiraceae bacterium
AAAAGTCTTCACAGTGGCGGAATCCTCCACCAGCGCCACCACCATATCCCCGTTCTCGGCGGTAGACTGCTGCTGAACCACAACCCGGTCTCCGTCCAGGATCCCTGCGTTGATCATGCTGTCGCCCTTCACCTTGAGAATGAAGGAAGGCTGGTTGGGCATGTATTCTGAGGGAATCGGAAAATAGTTCTCGATATTCTGCTCCGCGAAAATCGGCTGACCTGCGGCCACCGTGCCGACGACGGGCACATTCACCATCTCCCGGCGAAGCATCTGGAAAGAATCGTCGAGAATCTCAATGGCTCTGGGCTTCGTGGGATCCCGACGGATGTAGCCGTTCTTTTCCAGGGACTCCAGGTGCGAATGTACCGACGAAGTGGACTTCAGATGAACGGCCTGACAGATCTCGCGCACAGCCGGAGGAAATCCTCTCTGGAGAATTTCGTCTTTAATATATTGAAGAATCTCTTCCTGTTTTTTGGTAATCTTTCCTTCTGCCATCCCAAAAACCTCCGTAAACAGTTTTTATCATTATATCATATCCTCTTTTTCCAGGCAAACAAATGTTTCCCTGGATTTAGGAAAACTTTAATAAATCCCTCCGGTTTGCTTTCTTGTTTTCTTTCCAGGCCGATGCTATAATGACGGAGACAGAAAGGATACGATGCTTTTTAAGCAGGAAAGAGAGGTTTCCACTATGAAAAAGAGATTATTGGCGCTGCTTCTGAGCGCGGCGTGCCTGACCATGGCCCTTCCGGGAACCGTTTCTATGGCGGACGGCCGCCGGGTGGTGACGCTTGGGGCAGATCTGTCAGAAGAACAGAAGCAGGCGATTCTGCGCTATTTCGGCATTCAGGGACAGAATATCCAGACTTTGACCATTACCAACGCGGATGAACGGGCTCAGCTGGGCTCCTTTGTTCCGCTGGAACAGATCGGTACCTATACGTTCAGCTGCGCGTATGTGAATCCTACGAATTCCGGCGGGATTCAGGTAAAGACCGCGAACCTTACCTGGGTGACCAGCAACATGATCGCCTCCACACTGTCCACCTCCGGCGTGGTGAACTGTGAAGTCCTGGCGGCTTCTCCTTTTGAGGTGTCTGGAACCGGCGCTTTGACGGGAATTATCATGGCGTATGAGTCCGCGGTGGGAGAGCAGCTGGACGAGACGAAGAAAGAACTCGCCACCCAGGAGCTGATTACCACGACTACCATCGCGGACAGCATCGGCCAGCAGGAGGCGACCCAGATTGTCAACGCCAGCAAGATGCAGGTGATCCAGGGGAACACGGTGAAGGAAGGCGATACCAACACGGTGAACGAGGGCGACACCATCATCGTGAACGAGGGCGATACCAACACCGTGAACGAAGGCGACACCATCAGTCAGGATGACATTGACGTGATCATCAATCAGGTGGCGGAAGAGGAAGAAGTGACGCTTACCGACGAGGACCGGCAGCTGCTGAAGGATCTTCTGGAGGAGATTGCCCGGCAGGATTACGATTACGATGAGATGAAAGAGACGCTGGAACGGGTAGAGTCCAACATGGAACAGCTTACCGGCGAGAAACAGACGGAAAGCGCTCCGGAAAGCGGCGATCAGACCGAGGCGGCCCAGGAAGAGACGAATCAGACGGAAGCTTCCGAAACAGAGACGCCGGAGACCCTTCCGGAGGACAGCATTCTGACCGGTACGGACGATTCCGCCCTTGGAGAAGGCGTAGTGATCGACGCTACCGATGAGGAGGCAATGCCGGAGACGCAGGCGCCTCAGACAGAGACCGCCAAGGAAGCCCTTCCCCAGACCGAGAATCCGGGAGGCTTTGATATTACCACCTCCGATACGTATACCTCTGAGACCGGGACGAAGGAGACGGAAGCCCCTGCCACGGAAGCGCCCGCTTCGGAGACGGCAGCCATAGAGACAGAGACGCCTGTTTCGGAGACGGCAGCCATAGAGACAGAGGCGCCCGTTTCGGAGACGGTAGCCATAGAGACGGAGGCTCCCGCTTTGGAGACGGCAGCGGCGGAGACGGAAACTGACGCTTCAGAAGCTGTGACGATACAGACGGAAACCTCACAGACAGAGACTGCACAGAGTGAAACCGCGCAGAGCGAAGAGAGCCTGGCGCTGCCTCTGGAGAATCTGGTTGTGGAGCCGATTACCGGGGAAGAGAATGGAAATCAACCGGCGCTGGCAGGAACCGACCGACTGACGCTTTACTTAAATACCTCCAACGCCGCGACGGGAGCCGGAACGCTGACGGTAACGGACGACGCGGACGGAAGCGTCTATGAGACGGTGACTCTGAACGATAGTCAGAGAGCCGTAGCGGAAGCCATGGATCGGGAGAAGCTTGCCGAGCTTGGCTGGACGGAAGGGACGAAAATCACCGTATTCCTTACCGATCCGCTGGAGGCGTCCTCCAGTTACTCCATCTCCCTTCAGGAAGGCGCGCTTACCAGCGGGGACGGAAGCCAGCCCTATGCCGCTTCCTCTGCGCCCTGGAACCTTCAGACCGCCGCTTACGGCGTAACGCTTGTGGAGACGGCCGATGCCTTCCCGGCAGGAAGCGCGGTCAACGCTTCCGTTCTTCTGGATGGCACAGCGGCAGTCAGCGCCGCCGCAGCGAATTACGACGCCGCGGCTCTGACTTTCAGCACGGCAGAGTTTTCTGCTTCCGGCGACTTTACCATCACACCAAATCAGCCGGGAGAATTTACCTTTGACATGATCTTCCTGGACGCTGCAGGAACAGAAGTTCGGACGGAAACGTATACCATCCGGGCCCAGTAGAGAAGAAACCATCAGACAGAGCGGCGGCTCCTTTCTTTCCGGAAGGGGCCGCCGCTTTTTACGAAAAAAGTCCTGTATAATCTGTACAGTTTGCGGAAAAAAAAGGGGCTCTTTTTCACAAATATGAAAAAAATGTAAATTTCTTCTATAAAGAATTGACTTGTTAACATAAATTTGTTATGATCACAAGGAATGCGAAACAGTTTTGTAATAATATAGAAGGAGGCGTTTGAGCTGATGAGAAGAAGAGTGCCTAAGGCAGTTTCCTTATGTATGATGGCAGGTCTGATAGCAGCCGGACTGCAGGGGATTCAGGCAGGGGCAACCGAGACAGAGGTGCAAACGGAACTTACGGAAGAGACTGCTGCATCTGAGACAGAGAGTGATGAGGCTCTGGAAGGAGCTTTGACCTTCGCGAAATGCGAGGAATATATTAATGTCCGCTCCGGCCCGGATACGGACAGCGAAGTAGTAGCGAAGCTTTACAACCACGACTCTGCGACGATCCTTTCCCAGGATGGAGAATGGTATGAGATCCAGTCCGGGAATGCGTACGGATACGTAAAGGCGGAGTATTTCGCTACCGGAGAGGAAGCGGAGGCCATTGCCAACGAGGTTGCATACAATGTAGCGACCGTACAGGCCGAGGAGCTGAACATTCGTGAGAATCCGGACGAGGAGGGCGGCGTGATCGGCGTAGCCTACACGGATGATGAGCTTGAAGTGGTTGCTTATGAGGGCGACTGGATGAAGGTGGCTCTTGGCGACGACGTATACGGCTACATCAATGCTTACTATGTAAGATACGATACGTATTATCCCACCGGCGAGACTCTGGAGGAAGAGGCGGCGCGCCTGAATCTGAATGAGACAGAAGCGGCTGAGGAAACCGAAGAGATCGCTGAGACGGAAGCGGCAGAAGAAGTTTACGAAGAAGAGCCGGTTTATACCGAAACCGAACCGGTTTATACCGAGACAGAGCCGGTTTACACCGAAACCGAGCCGGTGTATACGGAGCCGGTTTACACCGAAACGGAACCGGTTTATACGGAGACCGAACCGGTTTATACCGAGACGGAGCCGGTTTACACTGAAACCGAACCGGTTTATACCGAGACGGAGCCGGTATACACCGAAACCGAGCCGGTGTATACGGAGACCGAGCCGGTCTACACCGAGACGGAGGCAGCTCCTGTTGAGACGGAAGCGGCTTCTTCCAGCAGCTCCAACTCCAGTACCGGTCAGGCTATCGTGGATTACGCGATGCAGTATGTGGGCAATCCCTATGTATGGGGCGGCACCAGTCTGACGAACGGAGCGGACTGCTCTGGATTTACTCAGTCCGTATTTGCGAATTCCGGAATTTCACTGGATCGTGTAGCAGCGGATCAGGCAGGAGGAGGTACTTCTGTCAGCGTAGACGATCTTCAGCCTGGAGATCTTCTGTTCTATGGTTCCTCTGACAGCATTGACCACGTAGCGATTTACGCCGGAGACGGTACCATTGTACATGCTGCCAATTCCAACAGCGGTATTACCACATCCGATGCGTTCTATTCCGATATCGTTGACGCGAAGAGATACTGGTAATAGAAGAGATGAGATTGAGCGCCTGCATCTGCAGGCGCTTTTTTTCGACTGCAAAAGCAAAAAATGTTTTAATTGTGAAAAAAATATTAATTTCTTTAGATGTAATTGACTTGTAAACCTAAATTTGTTATGATTTAGGACGAAATAAGTAATAAAGATGTAATAATTATTGGAAGGAGGCGTTTGCACCGATGAGAAAGAGAGTGCCAGGTGCTGTTTCTCTCTGCATGATGGCCGCCATGCTGGCGGTAAGCGCACAGGGAATGCAGACATGGGCTGCTGAGACAGAAGTACAAACGGAACTTGCAGAGGAGACGGCGCCGGATCCTGAGGAGAAGGAGACAGAATCAGAAGCGAAGGAGACGAAGGAGACCAAGAAAGAGTCTTCCAAAGAGTCCGATTCGGATTCGGCTGAATCAGAGACAGAAAGCGAAACTTCCAGGGTAGGTGAATTGACGTTCGCGAAATGCGAAGATTATATTAACATCCGGACGGAACCCAGCAAAAAGGGAGAGATCACGGCCAAGATCTACAACCACGATTCGGCGGTGATTGTTTCTGAGGAGGACGGCTGGTATGAGATTCAGTCCGGCAATGCCCACGGCTATGTGAAGGCAGAGTATTTCGCAGTGGGAGAAGAGGCGGAAGCCATTGCCGAGGAGGTAGCGTACAACGTAGCCACCGTTCAGGCCAAGGAGCTGAACGTACGGGATAACCCTGACACGGAGAGCGATGTGATTGAGGTGGCCTTCTTACAGGACGAGCTGGAAGTCGTTGCTTACGGTGAAGATTGGATGAAGGTCGCGCTGGGAAATGACGTCTATGGTTATATCAGCGCGGATTACGTGACCTATGAGACGTATTATCCTACCGCGGAGACGCTGGAAGAAGAAGCGATCCGACTTGAGGCGGAGTCCGAGGCTGCTGCCGAGGCTGCCGCGGCGCTGGAAGAGACAGAAACAGAGACGGAACCGGTCTATGAAGAAGAGTACATAGAAGAGACGGAACCGGTTTATGTGGAGACAGAGCCGGTGTATACGGAGACGGAACCGGTTTACACGGAGACCGAACCAGTCTACACGGAGACGGAACCGGTTTACACGGAAACAGAGCCGGTGTAGACGGAGACGGAGCCGGATTACACTGAGACCGAAACGGAGCCGGTGTATACGGAAACGGAACCGGTCTACACGGAAACCGAGCCGGTGTATACGGAGACGGAACCGGTGTATACGGAGACGGAACCGGTTTACACCGAGACCGAAACGGAGCCGGTTTATACCGAAACGGAGCCAGTTTACACGGAGACCGAACCGGTTTATACGGAGACAGAGCCGGTCTACACCGAGACCGAGACGGAATATGTGCAGGAGACAGAAGCGGCGTCTTCCAATTCCGGAGTGGGCCAGCAGATTGCGGACTTCGCGGTGCAGTATGTGGGTAATCCCTATGTATGGGGCGGCACCAGCCTGACCAACGGCGCGGACTGTTCCGGATTTGTTCAGACGGTGTTCGCGAACTTTGGCATCGGCTTGGCCAGAATAGCAGAGGATCAGGCGGCTGGAGGAACGCCGGTAAGTACGGACAGCCTTCTGCCCGGAGACCTTTTGTTCTACAGTTCCTCCGGAACCATTGATCATGTGGCCATTTACATCGGAAACGGCACGATTGTGCACGCGGCGAACTCAGACAGCGGAATTATCACTTCCAGCGCGTATTACTCCACGATTGTGGCGGCAAGAAGATACTGGTAATTCCGAGACGCAACAGAATACGGAAAAGCGAGGGGCAGCCCTGAGGGGCTGCCTTTTCTTTGCCCTTCATTGACAGCTTCCGGCAAACGGACTATACTGTTATACGGACTAGATAGAATGAAAAAAGGGAGAAAAAGAGATGGAAAGAGAAAAATTCGGCAGCCGTCTGGGCTTTATCCTGGTCTCAGCCGGCTGCGCAATCGGTATTGGAAACGTATGGAAATTTCCTTATATGGCAGGAAGCCTTGGCGGAGCTGCCTTTATTCTTATTTACCTGGTTTTCCTGGTAGCCATGGGCTGGCCGATTATGGTCTGTGAATTTGCCGTGGGACGCGGAAGCCAGAAGAGCTGCGCCACGTCTTTCCGTGTTCTGGAAAAAGACGGAACACGCTGGCATCACTACGGCTGGTTTGGAATGGCCGGAAACTATTTGCTGATGATGTTCTATACTATGGTAGCGGGCTGGATGATGTATTATTGTTACCGCTGCCTGCGGGGCGAGTTCAGCCAGGACGTTCTGGATACGCAGCTTGTGGCGGAGAAATTCAACGGTATGCTGGCGTCTCCGGGAACCATGGCGTTCTGGACCATCGCGGCCATTCTGCTTTCCTTTGGGATCTGCGCCTTTGGCGTGCAGAAAGGCGTGGAGCGCGTTTCAAAATTTATGATGGTGGCGCTCCTCGCGCTGATTGTCCTTCTCGCCGTGAATTCCGTGCGGCTTCCCGGCGCTCTGGAGGGTGTGAAATTTTATCTGATTCCGGATTTTGAAAAGATCAAAGAGGTGGGGATCGGAAACGTCGTCTTCGGGGCCATGTCCCAGTCCTTCTTTACCCTGAGCCTGGGAATCGGCGCGATGGCGATCTTCGGAAGCTACCTGGACAAAGACCGTTCTCTTTCGGGGGAGGCGAGAAGCATCGGGATTCTGGATACCTTCGTGGCGCTCATGGCCGGTATGATCATCATTCCGGCGTGCTTCGCTTTCGGCGTGGAGCAGGATTCCGGCCCTTCCCTGATCTTTATCACCCTGCCGCAGATTTTCAACCAGATGCCGGGAGGAAGAGTGTGGGGAGCGCTGTTTTTCCTGTTTCTTTCTTTTGCGGCGCTGACGACGGTGGTTGCCGTCTTTGAGAACATTCTCTCCTTTGCCATGGACCTTTTCGGCGTCTCCAGAAAGAAAGCGGTGGCGGTCAATATTGTGCTGGTGATTCTTCTCTCTATGCCGGCCGTCCTGGGATTTAACGTACTTTCCTCCTGGCAGCCCCTGGGAGCCGGCAGTACCGTCATGGATCTGGAGGATTTTCTGGTGTCCAACAACCTGCTTCCTCTGGGATCCCTGGTATATCTGATGTTCTGTACGCAGAAGCACGGCTGGGGATGGGACAATTTCCTTTCGGAAGCGAATTCCGGAAAGGGAATGAAATTCCCCACCTTTGTCCGGGGCTATATCACCTACGGAATTCCCCTTCTTGTGGTGGTGATCTATCTGAAAGGCTACTGGGATATGTTCGCGCCGAAAGCCAGGGCCGAGGGAAATCCCATGCTTTTGATCGGCTGGATGGCGGTGGCGGTGCTGTTTCTGGCCCTGATTTTCTGGATCACACAGAGCGGAAGAAAGAGAGCGGAGAGGAAGGAACATGGATCAGAGAACGTATGAGAATTACCGGATGATCTTGAGGGAAGAGATGATCCCTGCCATGGGATGTACGGAGCCCATCGCCCTGGCCTACGGGGCGGCGAAGGCCAGAGAGATCCTGGGACGGGAACCGGAGCGGATTTTGGCGCGCTGCAGCGGAAATATCGTGAAAAACGTGCGCTGCGTGATCATTCCCAATTCCGGCGGCATGACAGGAATTGAAGCCGCCGTGGTTCTGGGAGCCGTGGGAGGCGACGCCAATAAGGAGATGGAAGTGCTGGAAGCGGCGCAGGAGGGCGCAAGGAAAAGGGCGGCCGAGCTTTTAAAAGAGCAGATCTGCCGGGTAGAGCTGCTGGATTCCGCCGTTCCCCTTCACTTTATTCTGGAACTGTACGCCGGCAGCGATCACGTGCTTCTGGAGATCCGGCAGGATCACCTGAATATCACCAGAATTGAGAAAAATGGGGAGATCCTTCTGAACCGGGAAGCGGAAGGCGACGCCTCCGGGGAGATCGGAGACCGGAGCCTTCTCAATCTGGAGGACATCCGCAAGTTCGCGGATACGGTCCGCCTGGATGACGTCAAGGACCTTCTTTCCCGGCAGATCAGCTGCAATATGGCCATTGCCAGGGAAGGGATGACCGGGCGCTACGGCCTGGGAATCGGACGGGTCATTAAGGAATCCTACGCGGATGAGATGCTTACGAAAATGCGCAGCCTGACCGCCGCGGCCTCAGAAGCGCGGATGGGAGGCTGCGAGATGCCGGTCATCATCAATTCCGGCAGCGGCAATCAGGGGATCGCCTGTTCGGTTCCTCTGATTGTGTACGCCAGGGAGATGGAGCTTCCCAGGGAAACGCTGTACCGGGGACTGGTATTTTCCAACCTTCTGACGGTTTATCAGAAGCATTATATCGGAAAGCTTTCCGCGTTCTGCGGGGCGGTTTCCGCCTCCTGCGCGGCCGGTGCCGCCATTACCTATATGGTGGGAGGAAGCCTGGACACCATTAAGAGAACCATTGAAAACACCCTGGCCAACATTCCGGGAATCATCTGCGACGGGGCCAAGATTTCCTGCGCGGCAAAAATCGCCGCCAGCCTGGACGCGGCTTTCCTGGCGCATCACCTGGCCATGAATCATCAGGCTTACGCGCCTTATACCGGAATCCTTCAGGAGGAAGCGGCGGAAACCATCAGCTGCGTGGGGATGATCGGAAAAGAAGGCATGAAGGAAACGGATAAAAGGATTTTGAAAATCATGCTGGAACATTAAAAGGGAAAAATCGTTGACGATTCCGGGAAAGAGCATTATAATAACAGAGATAGATCTATACGCGAAACACATGTTTTTCAAATAGATGTACCGGAAAAACAAAGGAAAGGAAGATTCTGACATGAAACGAACCGCCACCTATCAGGAACAGGTAAATACGGAAAACACCTTAAAGCTGCGGGAAATTCTGAAAACCCTTCCTCCTTTCGCCAAGGATTATTTCCGGGCCATAGAGCCCACCACCTCCACCAGAACCAGAATTTCCTATGCCTATGACATCCGGATTTTTTTCCATTTTCTTTTAACAGAGAATCCGTCCTTTAAGGGAAAATCCGTGACGGACTTTACGGTGGACGTGCTGGATCAGATGGAGGCTTTGGATATTGAGGAATACCAGGAATATCTGAAGGTTTATCAGGGGGAAGAAAAAGTCCAGACCAACGGGGAACGCGGCCTGAAACGGAAAATGTCGGCCCTTCGCAGCTTTTACGCTTACTATTACAAAAGGGAAATGATCCGGACGAATCCCACACTCCTGGTGGATATGCCAAAGCTTCACGACAAGGAAATCATCCGCCTGGATACCGACGAGACGGCCCAGCTTCTGGATTATATCGAGAATTGCGGCGGAGAGCTCACCGGCCAGAAAAAACTTTATTATGAGAAAACAAAAGTCCGGGATCTGGCCATTGTCACTCTTCTGCTTGGCACAGGCATCCGCGTATCTGAATGCGTAGGCCTGGACGTCAACGACGTGGATTTCAAGAACAACGGCATTCGGGTGGTCCGCAAGGGCGGCTCCGAGATGATGGTTTACTTTGGGGAGGAAGTGGAAAAAGCGCTCAAGGACTATCTGGAGATCCGCAAGGGCGTCACCCCTGTGGCAGGCCACGAGAACGCCCTCTTCTATTCTACCCAGAGGAAACGCATGGGGGTGCAGGCGGTGGAAAATATGGTGAAAAAATACGCCAGGGAAATCACCTCCACAAAGAAAATCACGCCCCACAAGCTGAGAAGCACGTATGGAACCACCCTGTACCGGGAAACCGGGGATATTTATCTGGTGGCGGACGTGCTGGGACATAAGGATGTAAACACCACCCGGAAGCATTACGCGGCCCTGGACGAGGACCGGAGAAGAAAGGCCGCTAAGGCGGTGAAGCTCAGGGAGGCATAAGATAAGGATAAGGTTTACATAATTAATTTATGTAAACCTTATACTTTGTTCAAAAATAATATCCACCATCATTCGTCACCATCACTTCCATCTCGTTGGCCAGCGGACGGTCGGAGGAGAGAACCAGCTCCACGCCCATACCGGAATCCAGGGCCGCCCGCTCCTCATCCATAGCCAGAATCTCCGCCGGAAGCGCCAATACGGAATAACTCATGCCGAAGCGTGTGTGCTCCTGAAAAACCGCGAAGACCTGAAAGCCCTGTTCTCCGGTAAAGAGCGCGGAGAGCGGCACGGTATAGGGATACTCCTCTTCCCTTCCGTCCTGCCGGAGGATACCGGCCTCGGCCCGGCCTACGGTTACCTGGGGGAAACGCATTCTTTCCACCTGGGCGGAGGCGAAGGTACAGAAAATCAGAAGAAGGAAAAAGCCCAGAGCCAGTCTTCGGATCCAGCGCTTTCTTCTAAGCTCCCGCTTCTGCAGAAGAGCCTGGCGTTCCTGTTCGGTTTTATGCTTTTTGAGCCCTCCAGGGCTCTTTTTTGGATGCAGAGATCGTTTTTTCATAGGCGCCTCCCTCTACTTCAGCGCAGAAGCGGAAAGCCCGCTGATCAGTTCATCCCGGAAATAGGCGAACAAAAGCAGCACCGGCAGCATGGCCAGCACCCCGCAGGCAAAGATTTCCATTCCGCTCTCCTGGATGGAATCAGCCAGGAAAATGGACAGGGGATACATGCTGGAGTCCTCCAGAAAGACCAGAGGCTGCTCCACCATGTTCCAGTTGTCTACAAAGTTCAGCACCAGCAGGGAGGCGATGCCGCCCCGGCTGATGGGAAGGGCGATTTTTACAAGAACGCCAAGCTGTCCGGCTCCGTCCAGGCGGGCGGCTTCCAGAACGTCCCTGGGGATGCCGTCCATCACCTGTTTCATCAGGAAAACGCCGAAGGAGGAAAAAATACCGGGCAGGATCACCGCCGCGTAACCTCCTATGAGGCCCAGGCGGTCCAGCATAATATAATTGCTCACCAGCGTCACCTGGTAAGGCATCATCATCAGAAGGATGACCAGCACAAACAGAGGATACCGCCCTGGGAACTGAAACTTGGAGAACCCGTATCCGGCCAGGCAGGAGACCAAAATCTGCCCGGCGGCTATGGAGACGGTAATGCCCATGGAGTTCCAAAATTTCATCAGGTAGTCCGGAGCGGACAAAAGCACCTGGAAAAAGGCCTCCAGGGTCCAATGGTCCGGAAACAGATGGAACGCCAGATAAACCTCCGCGTCCTGGTTCAGCCAGCCGTAATACCGGCCGAATTCTTCGCTTCCCATAAAGGCGTTCAGCACCGTAAAGAGGAAGGGCAGAACCACCAGCAGGGAAAGAAGCGCCAGAACCGTATTCTTCAGAACCTTCATCTGCGCCGCCTCCCTTCCTGTCCTCTTCCTGTTTTTCTCTGAATACGCTGCTCTCCCGTCTCATTGAGAAGCATTCCCCGGTGCTCCCGGTAGAACGCGGGCGGTTCGGGTTCACTCCTCCTTCCCTTTGCCCTGTGGGCCGATGGCTTCGCCTTTTCCCGGATCAGGCCCGCCATATCCTTTTCCCTGTGCCGGTTCCAGGAAAACAGCAGGATGATCAGTGCGAAAATCACCAGGAAAACCAGGATGGCCGCCACGGAAAGCCGCTGATAGTTCAGAGAGGCGAAATTGTTGTTCATAAAATGCTGCAGCATATAAATGCTTTCATCTGGGTACTGCCCTCCCAGAAGATACGCCTCCCGGAAGCATTTAAAAGAATTGATCACGGACATGACAAAGACGAACAGAAAGCTGGGCATCAAAAGCGGAAGCTGAATATACCGGAAATACTGCCATTTCCCGGCTCCGTTCAGCCTGGCGTCCTCCAGGTATTCCCTTGGGATTCCGTTCAGCCCGGTGAGGAAAAGGACGATGTTGTAGCCGCAGTTCTTCCAGAGATAGAGAAACAGAAGCACCAAAAAGGCGGAGCTGCTTTCCAGCCAGTCAGACTCCGGCAGCCCCAGCTGATAGAGAATCCGGTTCAGCACGCCGTACCGGGAGAAAACAACCTGGAAGTACATCACCACCGATCCGACGGGGATGACCATGGGATAGAGAAAAATCGACTGAAAGATTCTGGAATGGCCCGTTTTTCCGAAGATCATCAGAGAAAGGGCCAGAGAGATCCCCAGGATCAGCGGAATCCCCGCCGCCATAAAGCGGAAGGTATTGTAAGCGGCCAGCCGGAAGGCATGGCTTGCGAACACCTCCGCGTAATTCCGGAATCCGGCGAAATACATGCCGCTGATTCCGGAGGTAAAGGAATAAAACCCGGTGATAAAAAACGGGATGATGTAAAACAGCAGAAAGCCGGACAGAAAGGGAAGCGTCAGGGCTATCCCCACCAGGGCCTCTTTTTTTCTCAGGCTCATACGCGCGCCTCCCTTCCTGGCAGAAACAACGGGATCATCCGGTTATGTAAGTTTCCGCGTACTGTTCAAAATCCGAAAAGCTTTCTCCGCAGCCGGCCTCTCCCTCAAGGAAGGGCACCATTTCCACAAAGAAATCCTGGATGCTGAGATGACTGATAAACACAGCGCGGGACGGATGGGAAACCAGCTCCTGGTAGTCTTCAAGAAAATCCCAGGGCAGATCGCCAAGCTCCTTTCCGGTCAACCGCTCTTTTACTTTCAACTGCTTTTTCGGGAAAACCGTTTCTAGCGCTTCCCTAGACACAGGAAGATTTCCCTTCCCTTCCGCCAGAGACGCCTGCGCGTTCTCTGCCATCAGACAGGTCAGAAGCTCCCAGGCCTCCTCTTTGCAGGAACTGCCGGAACGGATGCCGGCATAGAGGTTTACCTCCGCCGTAGTCTCTCCGTTTTCCGTATAAAAAGGAAGGATCACCGGCGTATCGGTCAGAGCCGCGCCCATGGCGTTTCCGATCATTTCCTCCGTGCTGGGGGGAACGTAGAAATAAGCCTCTCCCCTTCCGATCATTTTCCCGTAGTCGCACAGAAAATGATCCACAGAGGTTACGCTGAAATCCTCCTTATAAATGGCGCGGTAAGCATACAGGGCTCTCTTTAAGAGGTTCTGGTCAATCCCGATCTCCCCTGAGGAGTAGTCCGCGAAGCTTCCGCCAAGATACAGAGGAAACAGGAAGCCGCCGCTGGCAAGAATCCTGGCGTCTCCCTCCTGGCTGCGCAGCACCAGCATATTGCGCAGAATGGTCAGGGTGTCGGAAAAATCCTCCTTCTCTTTTCCCATGTCCTCCAGCCGCCCCTCCGTCGTAAGAAGAGAAGGAAACTGATAGAGAAGAGGCATCACGTACTGGGTTCCATCCATCACGCCCGCGTCCAGGACGTTTTCCACATAGTCCCCCAAATCCCAGTCCTCATCCGCTTCCATAAAAGAATTCAGAGGCGCGAAAACCTGATCCTTCATAAGCAGATAGGGATCCTGAAAGCCGAAGGATGGAAAAATGACAAGATCCGGCCCCTGTCCTCTTTGAAGCTGCTCCTGGATCTTTTCCATTTCCTGGTTCGTATCCATACCGGAGTATACAATCCGTTCCAGTTCGACTTTCGGATTCTCTTCCTCAAAAGCATGAAAGCCTTCGGCCAGAAGCTTCTCTTCCGTTTTGGGAATCCAGACGCGAAGCGTCTTCCCCGCCTGGACGGAGACGGGAAGACAGCCTCCCAGCAGTCCGACTGCCAGAAGCAGAGAAAAGCATTTTCCGTACCAGTTCCGTTTCATTTCCATCCCTCCTTTTTTTATTCTTCCTCCGCCCAAGGATAAGGCGGGTATTCTTCCGCCAGCTCTTCCACATCGGCGTCCGGCTCCAGCAGGGCTTCCCAGAAGTCCCTGGCGGAACTCACCTTCTGTTCAAGGGGAAGGAAAACAACGTCCCGCTTCTCCTCTCCGGTGACGGGTTCCAGTCCCAGCTTTCTGATATTCTCGGCATAAGAATCTGTCTGAAGAGCTTCCAGCAGAAAATCAAAGGCAGCTTCCGGATGTTTGGAATTTGCAGAAAGGCAGGCGGCTTTTCCCGATACGTAGGAACTAATGGGAAGATATCCCAGGGAAGTTTCCTCCCAGGGCTGCATTCCAGAGGAAGCTTTGCCAAGACTGCTCGCGCCGAGTACAAAGAGCGTTTCCCCTGAGAGCAGCTGGTCAAACGCGTCCATGGAGGACTTGCACTCCGAAAGCCCCGTATTCTGAATCAGAGAATAGAAGTCCGCTACCGCCTCGCTCCAAAGAGAACGGTTGGCGCTCCAGGAAGCGGTCTGCTCGTCCAGCGCGAAGAGGTCCGTTTCCTGTGTGAAACAGCTGACCAGACCGAAGACGTCGGCATTGGAGTACAGCCAGGCCTGCACCGGCTGCTCTGCGCCGTTTTCCCCGGCCTGTTTCGCTGCCTCCCGGACCAGCTCGGACCATTGCTCCGGCTTTTCCAGCAGGGCTTCTTCCTCCCAGCCCAGTTCTTCAAGAAGATCCCGGTTATACCACAGGCCGTACGTACAGAGCCCTACGGGAATTCCCGCAGTCTTCCCATCCAGGAGGACCGTATCCCAGGGAACGGCAAAAAGGGAATCCAGCTCTGCCCTTCGCTCTTCCATGAGAGAAGAAAGGGTGTCCGAATCCGGTTGGAATGCTTCCATGCTCAGATAACTTCGTTCCAGATCCGCAATCAGAAGATCCGGAGCGGCCTGGCTTTTTTCCATCTCCGCGAACTGAGAGGTAAGAAACTCCTCCTCAAAAAAACCGGGGATCAGCTGTACGTAACTCTCCTTTTCCGATTCCTGCGCTTTGGCTGCCGGAACAAGCCAGCCGTTAAGGGGCGCCTCCTCGGAGGTTCCCATTCCGTTTCCGTTATAGAGAACCGTTACGACCGGCCGGCTAGTTAGGGATTCCCCTGAATCGGAATCCTCAGAGGAAAGTGTCTGGCTTTTTAAAACGGCCCCGGCAGTTTCAGACTCAATCTGTTCCAGGAACTGGGTGCACCAGCCTACTCCAAAAGAACTGGTGTTTTTTTGAAGCGCATAATCCTGATAGCAGGAATAAAGGGCGGTAATATTCGCGTTTGAAATTAACGCGTGGGTTTCATCTCCGCCTGCGCCGGAAGAAAGATCTTCAGCTCCCCAGAAGGAACTGTAGGCTTTTTCCAGACCATAAAGAGCCGCGAGAGCCGCTTTCGGGTTTTTGCTGTTCTGATTGACCCCTGCTGCGCGGGAGATCTCCGCCAGCACTTCCCCGTCCTGGTTCGGCACAAAGAGAAAAGAGAACTGGGAGGGATCCTCAGTAAGGATAAGATTCTGAATCAGCTGGTAAAAATTCTCCTTGCCGCATCCGGATAAAAGACATTGTCCCCCGGAAAGAGCCTGGTATGGAAGGAAGAAAGAGGAATCCTCCCCGCTCTCCAGGGCGGAAAGCGTTTCCGTTCCGCCGCCGTAGTCCTCCAGCCACTCCAGTGTGGAGGTTTCCGCAAAAGCAGCTCTGCCGGACTGTTCCTGGGCGGCCAGAAGATTTTGAGAAAACGCGTCAAAATCCGTCCATGTCGTATCCAGCCCCGCTTCCGTCAGGTCTTCGGTCCGGCCGACTAACACCGGCAGTTCTACCGTAAGAGGAAAAAGATACTGCGTTCCGTCAAGCTGTCCGGCTTCCAGAGAACCGGGCATATATTTTTCATAATTTTCCAGGCCGTCCCGGATGAACATGGTCTCATATTCGGCCAGGTCGTACAGGCAGCCGGATTCCAGAAGGGACCGGGCGTCCAGGAATCCTCCCGGTCCGGTCAGAAGAAGGTCCGGACCGCCTCCTGCTTCCAGTTCCTCCCAGAGCAGGGCCTGGAACTCGGTTTGAGAGAGGTCGCTTTTGTCTACCAGATTCCAGGTAATTTCCGGGAAAAATTCTTCCGCCGGCGTACCGGCCGCGCTTTGGCAGGCTTTTTCATATTCCGTCACAGCGCCCCGGATCAGAAGCTCATTTTCCCGATACAGATAAACCGTAACCGTGTTGTCGGACGCGCTCCCCTCTTCTGCGGCGCTTCCGGCAAGAGAAGAATACGGAGCCAGAAACAGACTGAAGGACAGAAGGACAGCCGCAGCTTTTGTCCGTCTGATCCGGAGGTTCTTCTTGGGGGGTATGGTATGGTTCATGGATTCTCCTCCTTTGACTTATTCAGACGCGTATATTTTTATAAAATTCTCAAATTCCGTATAGCATTCGTCAAAATCTTTGCTTCCCTGATAGAAAGGAAGCATCGCATCATAAAAATCCGCCATGCAGATCCGGGTCATAAAAATGGCGCGGTCCGGATTCGCGGAAAGACTGTGATAATTGTCCAGGAAGCCTTCGGGAAGTTCTCCGAATTCGAGCCCTTCGATCCGCCGTTTTACCTCTTCCACTTTGGCGTCGAAGGTGGCTTCCAGGGCAGCTTTAGAAACGGGAAGATTCCAACTGCTCTCCTGCAGCTCCGTCTGAGCCTCTTCACTGAGCAGACACCGGAGGAGATTCCAGGCGGCCTGCTTATTTTCACTGTTGGCCCGGATACCGGCATAGAAATTGATTTCCGCCGTGGTCAGGCCGTCCGCGGAGCGAAGGGGAAGAAGCACAGGAAGATCCGAAGCGGCTGCGCCCATAGCGTTTCCAATCGTCTCCTCAATACTGGGAGGCAGGTAAAAGAACGCTTTGCCTTCGGCAATCTCTCTGCCGTAGCCACAAATAAAGCTGTCAACGTCTACGATGACATTGGCCTCATCGAATACCTCGCGATAGGCAGAAGCGGCTTTTTCTACAAGCTCCCGTTCCACTCCCACTTCGCAGGCTTCATAATCGACGACGGGATCGCCCAGATAAAACAGGTAGACAAATCCGCCGCTGGCGAACACACGGTCATGGGTCTTTTTCAGCAGAGCCATCTCTTCCAGAATCGACAGCGTTGTGCCGAGGTCATCCGCCGTTTTTCCCATCTCATCTAAACGTCCCTGGGTAGTCAGCATGGCGGGAAGATGATATCGGAGAGGCATGATGTACTGACTTCCTTCAAAGACGCCTGCGTCCAGGACGGTTTCCACATAGTCCTCCCGGTTCCAGTTCTCGTCGTTTTCCATAAATTCATCCAGGGGCGCAAAGACCTGAGCTTTCATCAGCTTGTACGCGTCATCGTAACCATAGAAAGAAAACAGGAGCAGATCTGGCCCCTCCCCGCTCATGAGACGGGTCTGCATTCTGGGAATTTCCTCGTTGCGGTTGAGATCGGAATAAGTAACGACGTCCAGCTGCACTTCCGGATATGCTTCCTGAAACATGCGGATGGCATTGGAGCAGTACTTTGCCTCCGCATCGCTGAGCCAAAGGCTCAGGGAGGTATTTTCTGCTGCGGATACCGGCATGCTGGAAAGAAGCAGAACGAGGACGGATAAAAGGCAGAAAAATTTTTTTGGAGCTTTTAGCTTCATTTAGGGATCACCTTCCTTTCTACCAATAAAAATCTGTAAAATCGGATGCAACATTTCATTTTTCTGCTAATTTATATTTTAAAACTGTTAACTTTAAAAGTCAATCTCTAATATATAAACTCTGCATAAAGTTTTAAAGTTCCCTTCGTCTACTCGGATGTATAAATCTTCACAAAACTTTCAAATTCCGTATAGCATTCCTCAAAGCTTTTGCTTCCCTGATAAAAGGGAGTCATGGTTTCATAAAAATCTGCCATACAAACATGGCTGATAAAAAGGGCACGATCCGGATTTTCTGAAAGGCTTTGAAATTTTTCCATGAATCCCTCCGGGAGTTCACCGGCTTCATATCCTTCTATATATCGCTTAACTGTTTCTTCTTTTCCTGCGAAGGCGGCCTCAAGGGCGGCTCTGGAGACAGGGAGATTTCCGCCCTCCTCCTCCAGTGTGATCTGTGCTTCTTCACTGAGCAGACATCTCAGAAGATTCCAGGAAGCCTGTTTGTTGTCACTGTTCGCTCGGATACCGGCATACAAATTGATTTCCGCCGTAGTCAGGCCGTCAATCGTGCGCAGAGGAAGAAGAACCGGGGTGTCAGAGACAGTGGCTCCCATAGCATTTCCGATCATTCCTTCTATGCTGGGAGGCAGATAAAAGAAGGCTTCGCCTCCGGCAATCTTTTTTCCATAACTGCAAAGAAAATGGTCTGCATCTGCGACAACGTTGGCTTCATCAAAAATTTTGCAGTAAGCGGTACAGGCCTTTTCCAAAAGTTCCCTATCTATTCCCACCTTCCCTGTAGTATAATCCACAAGCGGATCACCAAGATAAAGAATATAGACAAATCCTCCGCTGGCAAAAATCTGATCATGGGTATCTTTTAAAAGAGCCATTTCTTCCAGGATAGACAAGGTAGTGCTGAGATCCTCTGCTGTTTTTCCCATTTCATTCAGCCGCCCCTGGGTGGTCAGCATGGTGGGAAACTGATATCTGAGAGGCATCACATATTGCTCCCCATCAAAGATACCAGCGTCTAATACGGATTCAATGTACTCTTGCCGATTCCAGTTTTTATCTTCTTCCATAAACTCATTAAGAGAAGCAAAAACATGGGCCTTCATAAGCTTATAGACATCTTCATTTCCATAAGAAGAAAACAGCAGCAGATCCGGCCCTTTGCCTCCCATTAATTGAGTCTGCATTTTCTGGATTTCTTCATTGCGGTTATCATCGGAATAAGTAGTGATCTCTAATTCCACTTCGGGATAGTTTTCCTCAAAAAGCCGGATGCCTTCTGCACAGGCATCTGCCTCATATTCACTGAGCCATAGATTCACGGAAGAGCTTTCTTCGGCGTTTGCAGGTAATACAGAGAATAGAAGAACAAAACTTAGGGTCAGATTGCAGATTATTTTCATTTTTCTTATCATTTTTCCTCCTTTCACATGCTTTTGGAGAGATAACTTTGTTAAAATTATATAATTATAAATAAATAAAATCAATAGATTTCTGAAAAGGTTAACACTTCTTTGCTTTGGTCTTGACAGATAGAAAATAACTTTTAAAATAAAGATAAATAAGGGAAAATAAGGAGAGAAAATACCATGTCAAATATACTTCTTACATTCATAACCGGTGTAGTCTGGTGTACCATATTCAGCTTTCTTCTTCATTTTTTCAGGAAAAAGCATTACGATTCCAGGGGAATTTATATTTACGCGGTAAGCATATTGTATGCGTTTTTTATGATTCGCCTGTTTTTTCCCTTTGATTTTGATCTTGGAATATCGGTTCCGGTTCCATTTTTTATAAATATCCCTTACCGATGGATCAAATTAAATCAGCATACTCTTTTCGGCGTCACTTTTCCGCTCATTGTTCCGCTCACCATTTTCAGCTTGACTGTAGGAGCGGTGAAATGTTTTTTTCTCTGGAAGAAATACCGCAGGCTGAATCAGATTGTCCTACTCTCCTCTTCTGCTTCTCAGGAGGAAGAAGAGGCGCTTCTCCGTCTTCAGAAGAAGCTCCGGGTAAAGGGGAAAATCCGTCTGCACAAGAGCAGCATTTTCCCGGTTCCTTTTTCACTTGGGATCTTCCGGAAAAGAATCTGCCTCCCGGAAGCAGAATGCAGGGAGGAGGAACTGGAATACATTCTGCTCCATGAGCTGAATCATTTTAAACGCCAGGATCATCTTCTGATCCTCATGGCCAGAGTGACCGTCTGCGTTTTCTGGTGGTTTCCCTGTTCCTACATCATCCTGAAAGATCTGGAAAGCTTTCTGGAGGTTCGCTGCGACCTGTTTTCTACCAGAGGGATGGATGCTTCACAGAGAGCCGGTTATCTGGAAGCGATTATGCAGACGATGAAGAGAGGAGAGGCTGCAAAAAAACCGGAAAAGGCGCTGGCGCTTTCTCTGACCGGAAGCGGAAACCAGGCGCTTCTGGAGGAAAGATTTGAGACGGTTGCGAAGAACCGGCGGAATAGATCCTTGGACAAGCCGGAAAAATGGAAATCCGCTGTCGCGATGCTATCTCTCTTTTTGGTTTTATTTGTCAGCTACCTTTTCGTACTGGCTCCTGCGTTTCATGAAAAAGCAAGCGAAGAGATAAAAGCCTCAGGAGCGATTGAAGTCACACCGGAGGAAGGATACATTCTCTGCACGAAGGACGGAAAGGTATATCTAGTCTGGGAGGATCAGAAATTTCCTATGGACCCGTCGCTTTTAGAACCGAAAGAGGAAGTTGGCCTTGATATCGTTTACGAAGAATAAGAACAGATTGTCTACGTAAAAGGAATCCGCACTTGACAATAAGAATGGTATCTTAAATTAGAAAGAATAAGAGAGATTTTGACATCAATGGAGGGAAAAACATGCATCTGCGTTCTCTGACGAAAAATGAAAGCATTATCATGGATGTGTTCTGGAAAGAAGGAATTCCGCTTTCCAGCGTGGATCTGATGAAAATATTAGAGGAGAAGGAGTGGAATTCTTCTTATGTGGTGACTCTTCTGCGCACCCTGGAAAAGAAAGGTTTTATTGAGATGTGTGGAACGGTTCGTCACTCGACCCAGTACGCAAGGCAGTTTAAATGGATTGTGTCCAAGGAGGAATACGTAGCGTCTCTGATCCTGGATCAGGGAATCGGCTTGGAGCAGTATTCCGGGCTTACCATGGCCTTTGTCAAAGAATCCTGCGGGGATATGGATCAGAAGAAAGCTCTGATGAAGCTGATTGAAGAACTGAAAAAGGAGGAGGAGCTTCCCTGATACCAGGGCCGCAGTCTTCTGCCGCTTTGTGCGGTCGGATGGCTAGTTGACATTATGGAGTTATGTCAACTAGCCATCTTTTTTTCGGTCTGCCTTTAAAAGCTCACCAGTTTATCCGCCCCTGCCGAAGTGTCTCCTTCCCTATTTCGATTCTCCTTTAAACGAATCACTCAGAGGTGTATATTTTGACGAAATTTTCAAATTCCGTATAGCAGTCGTCAAAGCTTTTTTGTCCCTGGTAAAAAGGCGTCATGGTATTATAAAAGTCAGACATACATACGCTGCTGATAAAAAGGCTGCGACCTGGATGTTCCGCCAGGCTCTGGAATTCCTCCATGAACCCTTCCGGCAGCTCTCCTGTTTCGCTCCCTTCCGTGTATATTGCCATCTGTTCTTCTTTTTCGGCAAAGGTGGCTTCCAGAGCGGCTTTTGATACAGGAAGATTTCCACTCTCTTCTATCATTTTCGTCTGAGAGGCTTCCCCCATAAGGCAGCGAAGAAGATTCCAGGCGTTTTCTTTATTTTCACTGTTTGCACGGATTCCGCCGTAGAAATTCACTTCCGCTGTGGTCAGGCCGTCTTCTGTATACAGAGGAAGCAGAACTGGGATATCTGAGGCGGCAGCTCCCATGGCATTTCCAATGGTTTCGTCGATGCTTGGAGGAAGATAAAAGAAAGCGTTTCCGGCGGCAAGCTCTCTCCCGTATCCGCTAAGAAAGCTATCCACGTCCATAATCGTATTCGCTTCATCGAAAACCTTGCTGTAAGCGGTTGCTGCTCTCTCCAGGAGTTCCCGGTCAATGCCGATGCCTTCCGCTTCGTAATCCACCAGAGGATCCCCTAAGTACAGGATATAGACAAAACCGCCGCTGGCGAAAACCCGCTTCCCGCTCTCCTTAATGGCTGCCATCTCCTCCAAAATGGACAGAGTGCTGTTCAGCTCCTCTTTCGTCTTTCCCAATTCTTCCAGGCGACCCTTAGTGGTCAGAATGGTGGGGAGTTGATAGCGCAGGGGCATTACGTACTGAGTTCCGCCAAAGACGCCTGCATCCAATACATTCTCCACATATTCTTCCCGGTTCCAGTTATCGTCCTTTTCCATCCATTCATCCAGAGGCGCAAAGACCTGGGCTTTCATTAGCTTATAAACATCCTCACCTCCGAAAGAGGTAAAAAGTAACAGATCCGGTCCTTCACCCGCCATAAGACGGGTGTGCATTCTCTGAATCTCCTCGTTTCGGTCATCCCCCAAATATGTGGTAATCTCAAGCTCCACTTCAGGGTACAACTCCTGAAATTCTTCAATGCCATCCTCACAAAGCGCTACCTCCGAATCGCTGAGCCAAAGATTCAAACAAGCTTCCTCTTGGGCGTTTACCGGTAATATAGAGGATAGCAGGGCAAAGCCCAGAATCAGACTACAGGTTTTTTCGCTTTTCCACCTTCTCATTTTTCCTCCTTTCCAGCTCATAAAGCCATTGAAGAGCGAAACCAATGAGGCTACCTGGTTTCGAATCTCATTGTAGGACATTTCATCACCTCAATCGTATTATTTTTTTATTCACTGCTCTCCGCCCAGGGATAAAGCTCATACTCCTCTGCCAACTCTTCAGGATCTGTTTCTTTTTCAAAGAACATTTTCCAAAACTCTGAGAGCCGGGATTCCACGCTTTGAATAGGAAGAAAGACGACTTTCCTCTTTTCTTCACCCGTCACGGGCTCCAGTCCCTGTTTCCGAATGCTCTCTTCATAGGATTCAGACTGCAGGGCTTCCAGTATGAAATCAAAGGCAGCTTCTGGGTTTTTTGAATTTTCCGAGAGGAAAACCGCGTATCCAGTTACATAAGGAGTCAGAGAGAGATAGCCTAAGGACTGTTTTTCCTCTTCGGGCAAATCTGAGAAAAGAACCTCCAGATCGCTTCCGCCAAAGGCGAAGAGAGCGTTCCCTTCCAGAAGGCTGTAAAGGGCATCCTGTCGGGAAGCTTTCTCCATTCCAGTTTCCTGAATTAAGGAATACATCCCTAAAACAGCTTTTTCCCAGGCTTTCCGGTTGGTCTGCCATTCTTCCTGGTTCCAGCGAAAGAGTTCTTCCTCCGTCAGGCAGCTTGTGATTCCGATTACGTCTACGTAGTTATTTATAAAGGCAAGAGCGGGAGCTTCTATTCCGGCTTCCCTGCCTGCTTCACAAGCCTTCAGCACAAAGGGCCGCCAGGTATTTAAACTTTGCTTCAGAGAAGCTTCGTCCAGTCCAAGCTGCTTTAACAAAGAGCGGTTATACCAGAGGCCGTAAGACTTCGTTCCTACGGGGATTCCGGCCGTCTTTCCTTTCCAGCGAACCGTATCGTAAGGAATAGAAAAAAGAGAATCCAGTTCTTCCTTCCGGTCCTCTATTTCCTGGGAAACTGAGTAGGTATCTGGACAGAAGGAACTGTCGATATAATGGAGGTCTGTTTTCGCGACCAGAAGATCCGTTCCTGCCTCATAGTCATTAAGTTCCGTAAATATTTCCGTAAGGCCGAGTATTCCATCAAAGAAGAAGGATACCGGCTGCACGTAAAAGTCTTTGTCCAGAAAATCTTCGGAGGCTTCGGTAAGCCACTCTGTGAGGGGGATTTCCCTTCCTCTTCCGCTGTCACTATATAAAACGGTAAGTACCGGCTTTTCTTTCGGGAAAGTTCCGGCGGAAGAAGTCTGAAAAAGAGCTTCGGGCTTCTTGAAAGAGCTGCCAGTGATGCTTGTTTCCGCCTGGGCATAAAGCCAGTCCTCCAGTTCCGAACTAAGAAAAGAATTCTCTAGGTCAGACGAAAAATCCCAGTCATAGGAAAATTCTGTCGCTAGACTAGCGTTTGAAATGAGGCTGTCCCAGCCGCCGTCCTCAATACGGGGAGAAAGATCCTCAGCACCCCAGTTATGGCTGTAGGATTCCTGGATTCCGGCCAGAGCGGCCAGGGCGACTTCGGGATTTTGGCTGTTTTTATTTACTCCTGCCGCGCATGAAACCTGTGTAAGAATTTTTCCGTCTTGATCCGGGACCAGGAAAAAATGGTAGGCGTAAGGATCCAGGTGCAGGAGGTTTTGTACCATCTGAAAGAAACTTTCTTTCCCGCAGCCGGACAGAAGGCAGGAATCCTCTGTGAAGGCCTGACTTGGCTGTAAGTAGGTTTCACCGCTATCTGTCTTCACATAGGAAAGAGTTTCCGAAAGCTGTCCTTTTTCACAAAGTCCATAGATAGAGAGCCAGTCTAGAGTAGAAGATTCTGCAAAGGCTGCTTTTCCGGATTTCTCCTGCGCCTGCACCAGATCGTCGATAAAGGACTGGAAATTCGGCCAGTCCCCTTTCAATCCAGCTGCCTCTAGCGTCTCCGTTTTCCCAAAGAGAATGGGAAGTTCTACGGTAAGGGGGAGGAGATACTGGATGCCATCCGATTGTCCCACTTCCAGGACACCGGGAAGATACTGCTCCGTTTCCACCCAGTCATTCATCTGATATAAAGTTCTGTAGGAAGAAAGGTTATATAAATCTCCGGATTCAAGGAGAGTCTTACTGTCCGTGAAGCCTCCCGGCCCTGTGAGAAGAAGATCCGGCCCGCCTCCAGCGGACAACTCCTTCCATAAAAGAGTCTGAAACTGTTCTTCTGACAGTTCGCTTTTATCAACTAGATTCCAGTGGATTTCTGGATAATCAGTCTCATCGTCTATGTATTTTTGATTTCGTTCATACTCTGCTACCGCCCCGCGGATCAGCAGTTCATTTTCACGATGAAGGTAAATTGTGACGGTATTTGCAGAAGCCTTTTCTCTAGTTGAAGCATTGCTATATATGGGGAAAACGAATAGCATAAACAGACATAGAAAGATTAAGGATGAAAGGAACCTTTTCATATCATTTTACTCCTCCTCTTTACAGATCAAACAAAATCTCGTATTTATTTTGTGAAAAAAGCATATAACAATGTTTTTTTATGTGATATTCTTGTTAAAATTATATATCTGTAAATATAAAAAGTCAATAGCACACTTAGAATATTCATGTGATCCTGCTCTGATCGAGTCCTCTGAGAACCAGTTGACATAATAAAATTATGTCAACCAACCCTCTATTTACGGTCTCTCAGCTCTCCAGCAGAATCGTAAAAGGCCCGTCGTTGCACAGGCTGACCTTCATCTCCGCTCCGAAGACTCCCGTCTCGACCTTTGGGATCTGCTCCCGGCAGAGCCGGATGATGTATTCGTACAATTCTCTGGCTGTCTTTGGATCTCCGGCTTCCGTGAAGGAGGGGCGGTTGCCCTTCGTACAGTTGGCGTACAGGGTGAACTGGGAGACTAAGAGAAGCGCTCCCTCTACCTCTTTAAGAGAGAGGTTTGTCTTCCCTTCCTGATCCGCGAAGATCCTAAGCCCCAGCATCTTTTTCACCAGCTTATCCGCCTCTGCCTGAGTGTCCTCCTTCCCGACTCCGATGAGCACAAGGAATCCTTTCCCGATGGAGCCTACCACTTTATTTTCTGCTTCCACGGAAGCGTTCGCAACTCTCTGAATGACGAATTTCATACGTTTCCCTCCTTTTCCGGTTTTTTATCATATCACAGGAAAAAGAAAAGATCTATGGAAGATTGTAAAAAAGTAAGTTTTTTGATATCATTTACCAGAAACCAGGTGAAAGGAAAAGAACATGAAATTACAGAAATTATTGAGTCTTACGAGAAAAGCGGTGGATGAGTTTCACATGATCCAGCCCGGAGACCGGATTGCCGTGGGCGTTTCCGGGGGAAAGGACAGCATTGCCATGCTGTGCGCCTTAAACGGCCTCAGGCGCTTCTATCCCGCCCCGTTTTCCATTGAGGCGGTGACTGTAAGCCTGGGACTGGAAGGTTTCGATCTGGAGCCGGTAAAAGCCCTCTGCCGGGAGATGGAGGTTCCCTACACGGTGGTCTCCACGGAAATCGGCAAAATTATCTTCCAGGACCGGAAGGAGGAGAATCCCTGCTCCCTCTGCGCCAAGATGCGCAAAGGGGCGTTTAATGAGAAAGCGAAGGAGCTGGGCTGCAATAAGATCGCTTACGCCCATCACAAGGACGACGTCATCGAGACCATGCTCATGTCTTTGATCCTGGAGGGGCGGTTCCACACCTTCTCCCCGGTGACGTACCTGGACCGCATGGATCTTACGCTGATCCGCCCCATGCTGTACGTGGACGAGGCGGATGTGAAGGGCTTTCTGAACAAATACCGTCTGCCCACGGTGAAGAATCCCTGCCCGGCGGACGGCTATACCCAGAGGGAGTACGCCAAAGAGCTTCTGGCCAGGCTGAACCGGGAGCAGCCCGGCGCCAGGGAGCGGATGTTTACCGCCATCCTGAAGAGCGGTTTTTCCGGCTGGGAGAACCGAACCCCCAAAAAGGGCCGCTAGGAGGGCAGCCCCTTCAGCAGCGCCTCAAAGTATTCCGGCAGGGGGGCGCAGACCTCCAGGTAGGTGCCAAGGGAAGGGTGAATGAGCCCCAGGGTCATGGCGTGAAGGGTCTGCCCCTCCAGTCCGGGGATGGGACATTTGGCCGGACCGTAGAGGCGGTCTCCCAGAAGGGGATGTCCCAGGCTTTTCATGTGAACCCGGATCTGATGCGTGCGCCCGGTCTCCAGCTGGCATTCTACGTACGTGTAATCCCGGAATACCTTCAGGACGCGGTAATGTGTGACCGCAGGCTTTCCGCCCGGAACGCCTGCGGCCATTTCTTTTCTCCGCACCGGATGGCGTCCGATGGGCGCGTTTACGGTGCCGTCCGTCTCCAGCCGTCCATGAACGATGGCCCGGTATCTCCGGGTAATGGTGTGCTCCTTCAGCTGCTCTGCCACCAGAAGGTGGGCCCGGTCGTTTTTGCAGGCCACCAGGGAACCGGTGGTATCCTGGTCGATGCGGTGGACGATTCCGGGGCGCAGGACGCCGTTGATTCCGGAAAGGCTTCCCCTGCAGTGGTACAAAAGGGCGTTTACCAGCGTCCCGGAGGCGTGGCCCGGCGCGGGATGCACCACCATGCCTTTTGGCTTGTTGACAAAAATCAGGTCCTCGTCCTCATAGAGAATATCCAGAGGAATGTCCTCCGGAAGGATCTCGGCCTCCCTGGGAGGAGGTACGCGCAGACAGATCTCCTCTCCTTCTCTTACCTTGTAGCTGGCTTTTGCCCTCTGGTTCCCGGCGGCCGCCTTTCCCTCCTTAATCAGCTTCTGCAGAAAGGAACGGGTGAAGGAAGGACAGGATTCGGCGAGAAACGCGTCCAGCCGTTTCCCCGCCTGCCTGGGATCCGGGAAAAAGGTGAGAACCTCCTCTTCCTCATCGATTGGTTTCGTCATGGTCGCCGCCTCCCTTCCGCCGGTCCTCCTTTCCTTTTGGAAGAAAAAAGGAAAAGGAATCGTCCTTGTAGTACGTAAGAAGCAGAACCGCCAGAAGGGCGATGCCTGCGCAGATGAAGCAGTCCGCCAGATTGAACACCGGAAAGTCGATCAGGGAAACATACAGGAAATCAATGACCCAGCCGTGCAGGAAGCGGTCCAGCATGTTGCCGGCGGCTCCCGCGCCGATCACGACGCAGAGCGCCTTCAGGGCACGGTATCGCTTTTCCTGGGGACACCGATGGCAGACCCAGGCGCAGACGCCCAGGATCAGAAGGGCAGCCAGGATGAAGACCGCCTGGATTTCTTCCAGCATGCCGAAGGCGGCTCCGTCGTTTTCCAGATAATACAGTTCAAAAACTCCGGGAATCACAGGGATGCCCGGAGTGCCTTTGAGAAAGCGGACGGCCAGATATTTGGATGCCTGGTCCGCCCCCAGGAGAAACAGAAATCCCAGGAGGCAGGCCAGGATGGATGTACACTTCTTCATATAGAAAGATTCCTCCCTGATCAGAAGCAGTCGGCGTTCAGCTGATTCACCGCCTGGAGCATCTCTTCCTCCGTGACGGTCTCGTCCACGCAGGCTTTTCCGATCTTCTTCAGAAGAATGAATCGGATCTTGTCCCCGTTCCGCTTCTTGTCTTTCTTCGTCGCCTTTACAATCTCCTCAGAGGTCAGGCCGTCAAAGGAAATCGGCAGGCCGAAGCCTACGTTCATATCCCGGATCTCGTAGAATTCGTCCTCGCTTAAAAATCCTCTCTGCCAGGAAAGATAGGCGGCGGCCACGGTTCCCAGCGCGACGCACTCTCCGTGAAGAAGGGTGAAATTCTTCAGCTTCTCAATGGCGTGGCCGATGGTGTGACCGAAATTCAGAAGGGCTCTCTCCCCTTTCTCTTCCGGATCCTGTTCTACCACGCTCTTCTTGATCCGGCAGCTCTGGGCGACCAGATGGGTAAGGGCGGGCAGCTCTCTCTCCTGGATCTCGTCCATGTGCTCAATGGTCCACTCATAGTAGGCGGCGTCCCGGATCAGGCCGTGTTTGAGGGCTTCTCCCATACCGCTGGCGAACTGTTCTTCCGGCAGCGTTTTCAGCACGGCAAGGTTCGCGTACACCAGGGCAGGCTGATGAAAAGCGCCCACCATGTTCTTGTAGCCGTCAAAATCCACCCCGGTCTTTCCTCCGATGCTGCTGTCGATCTGAGCCAACAGCGTGGTGGGTACCTGGATGAAAGAAACGCCCCGCAGATAGGTGGCCGCCACGTATCCCGCAAGATCGCCCACCACGCCGCCGCCCAGGGCCAGCAGATAGTCGCTGCGGTCAAAGCCTGCCTGGATCAGCGCCGTGTAGAGATTGCGCGCCGTGTCCAGAGTCTTGTTCTCCTCTCCTGCCGGGAACTGGAACACCTCCGCGCGTTCACAGCAGGAGGATACGATCCCTTTTACCTCCTCCAGATACAGAGGAGCCACGTTGGAATCTGTGACGATACAGATCTTCCGGCCCGCGCAGCCCAGATCCTGCAATTTGCGTCTCAGGCCCGCGAAGGAATC
>CALWMW010000099.1 GCA_944382085.1 uncultured Lachnospiraceae bacterium
CAGCGCGATCCTGCCGCCGTTTTCCATGAGGTCCAGCACCGTCGTCAGAAGGATCCCCGCGTTCAGCGCCACCGCCTCCCCCGGCTCCAGGTAAACCTCCGCGCCGTACCGTTCCTGTACCCGGCGGATGCACCGTTCCAGCCTGGGGATATCGTAATCCGCTCTGGTAATATGATGGCCGCCTCCAAAATTGATCCATTTCATCTTAGGCAGCCACTTTCCAAACTTCTCTTCTACCGCGTCCAGCGTTTTCTCCAGGTCGTCGGAATTCTGTTCGCAGAGCGTGTGAAAGTGAATTCCTTCGATCCCCTCCATCAGCTCCTCCGTGAGAAGGCCGGCGGTGGTTCCCAGTCTTGATCCGGGCGCGCAGGGATCGTAAATCGCGTGGCCCTCCTGGGTGGAGCATTCCGGATTGATCCGGATGCCTGGGCTCTTTCCCGCCCTCCGGATCTGATCCTTATACTTTAGGATCTGACCGGGAGAATTCAGGATTACGTGATCGCAGTATTTTAAAATTTCCTCCATCTCCTCCTCCCGGTAGGCGGGAGAAAAAATATGGTTCTCCTTTCCCATTTCCTCGGCGCCCAGCCTGGCCTCATAACGGCCGCTGGCCGTCGTTCCGTTCAGGTATTCCCCGATCATGGGATAAAGGGAAAACATGGAAAAGGCCTTCTGAGCCAGAAGGATGCGGCAGCCGGTATCCCGGCAGACCTTCTGAAGAATCGCAAGATTTTCCCGGAGACGCTTTTCCTGGACGATGTAGCAGGGCGTCCTGAGCTCCTGGTACTTCATCAGTCTACCAGCTCCGGATCTTCGATCACCTTCCAGGGAAGTCCCCAGCGGTTCAGCGCGTCCATGAAGGGATCCGGATCAAATTCTTCGATGTTGTGAACTCCCGCTTTCTTCCAGGTTCCGTTCATCAGCATCATCGCGCCGATCATAGCCGGAACGCCGGTGGTGTAAGCCACCGCCTGGGAACCCACCTCCGCATAGCACTTCTCATGGTCGCAGACATTGTAAATATAGATCTTTCTCTCTTTTCCATCCTTCTTGCCGATGAAGATGCAGCCGATGTTGGTCTTTCCCTTGGTTCTGGGACCCAGCGTAGAGGGATCCGGCAGCACGGCTTTTAAGAACTGAAGGGGAACGATCTCCTTTCCTTCAAAAAGGATGGGCTTGATGGAAGTCATGCCCACATTCTCCAGACAGCGCAGATGGGTGAGATAGCTCTCTCCAAAAGTCATAAAGAAACGGATTCTCTTGATGCCCGGAATGTTCAAAGCCAGGGATTCCAGCTCCTCATGATGGAGAAGATACATGTCCTTGGGGCCGACCTCCGGGAAATTGTAAACCCGTTTGATCTCCATGGGCTTGGTCTCCACCCAGTGTCCGTCCTCCCAGTAGGAGCCGTTGGCGGATACCTCCCGGATGTTGATCTCCGGATTAAAATTCGTGGCAAAGGGATAGCCGTGGTCTCCGGCATTGCAGTCCAGGATATCGATGTAATTGATCTCGTCAAAATAGTGTTTCAGGGCATAGGCGGAAAAAACGCCGGTTACGCCCGGATCAAACCCGCTGCCAAGAAGAGCGGTCAGTCCCGCTTTCTCGTACCGTTCCCGGTAAGCCCACTGCCATTTGTACTCAAACTTCGCCGTATCCTCCGGCTCATAGTTCGCCGTATCCACATAGTCCACTCCTGCTGCCAGGCAGGCGTCCATGATGGTCAAATCCTGATAGGGCAAGGCCAGATTCAGCACCACCTGGGGCTTCTCTTTCTGGATCAGGGCCGTCAGTTCCTCCACGTTATCCGCGTCGACCTGGGCCGTGGTAATCTTGGTTCTGGTAGTTCCTTCCAGCTTGGCCTTTAAGGCGTCGCATTTGGACACCGTCCGGCTGGCAATGCACAACTCCGAAAATACCTCGCTGTTCTGGCAGCATTTGTGAATCGCCACGCTGGCGACGCCGCCGCATCCGATAATCATCACTTTTCCCATTTGTTTTTCCTCCTTCAATTTATGAAACCCTTTCCTTCCTTACCGCAAAAGCCCCAACAGCATCTCCCGGATGATCTTGCAGGCCGCTGCGGTAGAAGCTCCCTTGTGATCGCAGGGCGGACAGAGTTCGTTTACGTCGCATCCGATGATCTCCAGTTCCCGGCACACCTGAGTGACGCCCCGCATCAGCTCCAGGAAAGAAATCCCCCCCGGCTCCGGCGTACCGGTTCCCGGAAATACGGAAGGATCCATCACATCCAGATCTACCGTTACGTATACCTTTTTCCCTTTCAGGCTTTGAATCGTCTCCTCCAGGCCCTCCAGCGTGAAGGGATGAAAATCCGTGTGGCCGGCTTTCGCCCAGTCAAATTCCTGCTTCTCCCCGGAGCGGATGCCAAACTGATGGATCCGTCCGTCTCCTAAAAGCTCCCAGCACCGGCGGATCACGCAGGCGTGGGAAAGGGAAACCCCCAGATAGTCCTCCCTGAGATCCGTGTGGGCGTCAAAGTGGACGATATGAAGGTCCGGCTCCTGCTTCACAGCCGCCCGTACGCTTCCCAGCGTCACCAGGTGCTCTCCGCCGATCAGAAACGGCAGCTTTCCGTCCCTTAGAATCTCCGCCGCCGTCTCCTCAATCTGCGCCAGCACCCGCTCAGAACTTCCGATGGCCAGCTCCAGATCGCCCAGATCCGCGATCTTTCCTTCCCCCAGGTCCCGGTCCTGATAGGGGCTGTAGGTCTCCAGCCCGTAGGAATCGCTGCGGATCGCCTGTCCGGCGAAGCGGGTGCCCGGCCGGAAAGAGGTGGTGGAGTCAAAGGGCGCGCCGAAAAGCACAATCTTTGCCTCCTGGTAGGAGGCGTCGCATCCCATAAAATCAGTCACATTCTTATTCAACATCTTCCAGCAGCTCCTCCACATACATCGGCAGGGCGAAGACTCCCGCATGGAGCCTCGGCTCATAGTAACGGGTCTTGATTCCTTTCAGTTTCCAGGCCACGGCGTTCAGATCGTTCAGCGGATGGTACTTCCGGGAGGTAAAGCCAAAGAGCCAGTGTCCGGAAGGATAGGAAGGAATGTGCGCCTGATACACCCGGCAGATGGGGAAGGTTTCCACGATCCGCTTGTGCATCCGCTGGCACTGAAAGGCTTCTTCCGTATAGAAAGGACTTTCATTCTGGTTGATCATAATGCCGTCTTCGTGAAGGGCGCTGTAGCAGCTCCCGTAAAATTCTTTGGTAAACAGTCCCTCCCCAGGTCCGAAGGGATTGGGGGAGTCAATGATAATCAGGTCGTAGCAGTCCGACTTGGAGCGGATAAACCGCAGGCCGTCCTCGTGGAAAATCTCCACCCGCTCGTCGTTGAGGCTGCAGGCGATCTCCGGAATGTACTTCCGGCAGACCTCCACCAGAAGCGGATCCGCCTCTACCACATCAATATGCTCAATTTCTTCGTATTTAATCAGTTCCCGGACCACGCCGCCGTCGCCCCCGCCGATGACCAGCACGTTTTTCACGTTGGGATGCACGGCCATGGGCACGTGGGTGATCATCTCGTGATAGATAAACTCGTCCTTCTCCGTCAGCATCAGATCCCCGTCCGCCACCAGGATCTTGCCGAATTCCTTTGACTCCAGCACATCGATCCGCTGCAGCTCGCTCTCCGCGCTGAAAAGCTGCTCGTTGATGCGGATAAACAGCTTTACGTTTTCCGTATGCTGGTCAGAAAACCACATCTCCATGTTCTCATCTCCCTTTCACCACATTCAGCCGTTCGATCCTCTCGTCTTCCGGCCCTGTCATGGAACATCCTTTGTCTTTCGCGTAAAGAATATACTCAATGATCTTATCCGTGATCTCCTCTCCGGGAGCCAGAATGGGAATGCCCGGAGGATAACACATCACGAACTCGCTGCAGACCCTGCCGGCGGCTTCGGTCACCGGAAGGGATTCTTTTTCCGCATAGAAGGATTCCTGGGGCGTCATTACCACCTTAGGGGAAATGTACTCCTGGGAGAGCATGCCCGTCTTATCCTTCTGGTACCGTCTCTTGATATCCGCCAGAGCGCTTACCAGCCGTTCCACCTCCTGAATCCGGTCTCCGATGGAGAGGTAGGCCAGCATATTGCCCAGATCGCCGAATTCGATCTGAATGTCGTAATCATCCCGGAGGATATCATATACCTCGATCCCCGCAAGCCCGATATCCAGCGTGTGTACCGAGAGTTTCGTGGGGTCAAAATCGAAAATGCTGTCGCGGTTGATCATCTCTTTCCCGAAGGCGTAATAACCGCCGATCTTGTTGATCTCCTCCCTGGCGTACTCCGCGAGACCCGCCACCCGCGCGAAGGCTTCCTTTCCCCGCAGGGCCAGGTTCCTTCTGGAAATGTCCAGGCTGGACAAAAGCAGATAGGAGGCGCTGGTGGTCTGCGTCAGATTGATGATCTGGCGGATGTATCCCGCCTGCATCCCCGGCCCCAGAAGAAGGAAGGAGCTCTGGGTCAGGCTGCCTCCGGACTTATGCATACTCACCGAGGCCAGATCCGCTCCCGCCGCCATGGCGTTTACCGGAAAGCCCTCGCCGAAGTAAAAATGCGTCCCATGGGCTTCGTCCACCAGCACCTTCATCCCGTACTCGTGGGCGGTCTTTACAATCGTATGCAGGTCGGAACAGATTCCGTAGTAGGTGGGATTGTTTACGAACACCGCCACCGCGTCCGGGTTCTGCCGGATCGCTTCCTGCACCTGCTCCACCTTCATTCCCAGGGAAATGCCAAGATGCTGGTCCACGTCCGGGTTCACATACACCGGCGTCGCGCCGCACAGAACCAGGGCGTTGATGGCGCTTCGGTGTACGTTTCGGGGAAGAATGATCTTATCCCCCGCCTTGCAGCAGGAAAGGATCATACTCTGGACGGCGGACGTGGTGCCTCCCACCATCAAAAAGGCGTACGCCGCCCCGAAGGCCTCCGCCGCCAGCTGCTCCGCCTCCTTGATCACCGATACG
>CALWMW010000100.1 GCA_944382085.1 uncultured Lachnospiraceae bacterium
GCGCGCAGCCGGGGAAGGATTTCTCTCTTCTGTCAGAAAGAGAAGGAAGCGCCCAGGCTTCTGGGGCAGGAGACGGGGGAAATTCAGTGGACTGCCTACGGAATCTCCGGCATAGCCGTCTTTCAGCTTTCCCGCTTTCTTTCCCTTCCCGGCGCTTCCCTTTCCTCCTGCTTCCTGGAGCTGGATCTTGCGCCGGAGCTGGAAGAGGAGGAGCTGCGCGCCCTTCTTTCGCGGAGGGCCTCCCTTCTGAAGGAGCGGAAGCTCTCCGCCCTTCTTTCCCTGATCCTCCACGAAAAGCTGACGGCTGTGGTAATGAAGCAGGCCAAGCTTTCCCCCAGGCTTTCCTGCGGGCAGGCCTCCGAAGAGATGCTGAAGCAGCTTGCCGGAACCGTCAAGCATTTCCGCCTGAAGCCTCAGGGAACGAAATCCTTCGACCAGAGCCAGGCCTGCGCGGGAGGCGTGGAAATCTCCCAGGTAACGCCGGGCACTCTGGAATCCAGGCTTCATCCGGGCGTCTACTTCGCCGGGGAACTGCTGGACGTGGACGGTCCCTGCGGAGGCTTTAACCTTCACTGGGCCTGGGCCAGCGGCAAGGCTGCCGGGCGCGCCGCGGCAAAACAGACCTTCCAAGGGAGGAATCCGAATGGAAATTAGAATTCAGAATTTAAAACTGGCTCCCGATCACAGCGAGGCCCAGCTCAGGGAGAAAATCCGGCGGGCCCTCCGTCTGAGAGAGGAGCCCTTTCAGTATGAGATTCTCCGCCGCTCGGTGGACGCCAGGCGAAAGCCGGAAATCTGGTTTGTCTATACCGTTGACGTTTCTCTGGCCCATCCGGAAAAGCGTTGGAAAGCCCTGAAACGGAAAGAGCAGGAGAACGTGTCTCTGATAGAAAAGAAACCTTACGTCTTTCCCTTCCCCAAAAGAGAGCGAAGCGGAGAGGAAAAGGACGTTCCCGTAATCGTAGGGAGCGGACCGGCGGGACTGTTTGCGGCGCTGATGCTGGCCAGGGCCGGAGAGCGTCCCCTGGTCCTGGAGCGGGGGGAGCCGGTGGAAGCGCGCAGAAAGACCGTGGAAGCCTTCTGGAAAACCGGGATTCTGGATCCGGAATCCAACGTCCAGTTCGGGGAGGGCGGCGCGGGAACCTTTTCCGACGGGAAGCTGAATACCCTGATCAAGGATCCCCAGGGACGCATCCGTTTTGTCCTGGAGACTTTCGTGCACGCGGGCGCGGATCCGGATATCCTCTGGGAGCAGAAACCCCACATCGGAACCGACGTGCTCACCGCCGTCGTCCGGAACCTCCGCCAGGAGATCCTGGAGCTTGGCGGATCCTTTCTCTTTCGCACCTGCTTAACCGGGCTGAAGCGCCAGGAGAAGGGAGACTGGCTTTTGGAGCTGAACCACGGGGAATCCTGTCTCCGTTCCTCCCAGGTCGTCCTGGCGGTGGGGCACAGCGCCAGAGATACCCTGCGGATGCTGCACGGCCTTCCCCTTTCCATGGAAGCGAAATCCTTTGCCGTAGGGCTCAGAGCGGAGCACCCGCAGTCCTGGATCAACGACGCCCTCTACGGGCCGGACTGCCCCTGGGAGCTGGGCGCGGCTCCCTATAAGGTTACCTACAAATGTCCGGACGGAAGAGGCGTCTATTCCTTCTGCATGTGTCCCGGCGGCTACGTGGTGAACGCTTCGTCCCAGGAAAACTGCCTGGCCGTCAACGGCATGAGCTATCGCAGCCGGAACGGGCAGAATGCCAACAGCGCCCTGGTGGTCACCGTCTCCCCGGAGGACTACGGAACAGAAGGGGCTCTGGCCGGCATGGAATTTCAGGAAAAGCTGGAAGCCAGGGCGTACGCTCTTGGAAAGGGCGCCGTTCCTCTTCAGCGCTTTGAAGATTTCTGTGAGGACAGAGTTACCGAAGCGCTGGGCGCGGTGACCCCTCAGATCAAAGGAAGCTACGCCTTCGCCAATCTCAGGTCCCTTTTCCCGGATACGCTGAACCGGGATCTGATTCAGGCGATCCGGTTCTTTGACCGGAGGATTCCAGGCTTTGCCCACCCGGACGTTCTGCTTTCCGGGGTCGAAAGCCGGACCTCCTCCCCGGTACGCATCTGCCGGGACGAAGCCTTTCAAAGCAGCGAGGCAGGGCTCTTCCCCTGCGGCGAAGGAGCGGGATACGCCGGAGGCATCACCTCCGCGGCGGTGGACGGAATCCGGGTGGCGGAAGCCGTCTGCAAAAATATAAGAAGAATTTAATATACTGGGTGTATACTTTGCGGATTTTTTATGGTAAAATATTGGGTGATTATCCGGCAAGAGGAAAATTGTGGCAGAGTGTATCCGGTAGGATATGAACGAAACAAAAGAACAGAAAAGCTGCACGATGAAGTGCATACCAAAAGAGGAAAGGCCGTACGAGAAATGCCTGGCGCGAGGGGCAGCCTCCCTTTCAGACGCCGAGCTTCTGGCAGTCATTCTGCGTACGGGTTCCAGAGGGGAGTCGGCATTGGAGCTGTCAAGGAAGATTCTGTCTCTTCAGGGACGGGAAAAAGGACTCCTTGGCATTTATCACATGTCGATTTCTGATTTAATGGGAATAAAGGGACTGGGAAAGGTGAAGGCCGTTCAGCTGAAATGCCTGGCGGAGCTTTCGGTGCGGATCGCCAAGGCTCAGGCCAGCCCCAGCCTCTCTTTTACGAATCCGGAGACCATCGCCGCCTACTATATGGAAGAGCTGCGGCATCTGGAACAGGAAGTGCTTCTGCTGCTGATGCTCAACAGCAAGAGCCGTCTCATCCGGGATATGGTGATTTCCATAGGCACCGTCCGGGCCGCGCTGATCTCTCCCAGAGAGATTTTTATTCAGGCCCTCCGCCATCAGGCGGTGAGCGTGATTCTTCTGCACAATCATCCCAGCGGCGTGCCGGAACCCAGCAGGGAAGATCTTCAGCTCACCAGACGGGTCCGCCAGGCGGGTACCCTCATCGGCGTTGAGCTTCTGGATCATATTATCATCGGCGACCGTCAGGCCGTAAGCCTGCGGGAGCTTGGCCTGTGGGACGAACCATGAAACGACAAGGGGTTGCGAACGCATGTTATTTCAGAAAGTTTGCGGAATTGATCTGGGGACGGATACCATCAAGATCCGGGACCGGAACGACAAAAATTTCCTGTACAGCAAGAATGTCATCGCCCTTCGGGAGGACGGCAGGGTGCTGGCAGCAGGGGACGACGCTTTTGAATATTATGAGAAATCACCTCAGAACGTCCAGGTGGTCTGGCCTATGGTGCACGGCGTGATCGCCAACTCCACGGAGATGTCCCTGGTGCTTTCCCGCCTTCTGCGGGAATTCATGGGGCCGCTGCACAGCGTCGGCACGCTGTACCTGGCGGTTCCCAGCGACATTACCCAGGTGGAGAAGCGGGCGTTTTTCCATGTCCTCAGCGGGCGCATCAGCGCCGGCAGGATCCGTCTCATTGACAAGGGCGTCGCCGACGCGGTGAGCGCCGGGCTGCCCGTGCTCTCCACCAGAGGCCATATGGTTGTGAACATCGGGGCGGACACCACGGAGATTTCCGTGATTTCTTCCGGCAAGGTGATCCTCTGCCAGACGCTGAAGACGGGAGGCCGGGCCCTGGACGAGGACATCGCCACCATGGTCCGCCGCAAATTCAATCTGAGCATCGGGAAGAAGACGGCGGAGAGCCTGAAGAACAACCTGGCGTTTATGATCAACGGGCCCAGGCTGGAGCAGAAGGTCTTCGGCATCCATACGCTTTCCGGGCTTCCCAAATCCGAGCTGATTCCATCTCTGGCCGTAAGCGTCGCGATCATCGACACCATCGACGCCATCGTGGAAAGCATCCAGAATGTGTTCAACCGGATCCCCCCTCAGCTGATGAAGGACATCGTCCGGGAGGGGATTTACCTGAGCGGAGGCGTCTCCATGATTCTGAATCTGCCGGAGTATATCCGCAGGGAGCTGGGAATTCCCCTGCATCACATCCCCGATCCCAAGAACAGCACCATCCGGGGACTGATTGAGATTATGAACCACAAAGACCTGCGGCAGTTTACTTACTCGCTGAATGATTTAACAGGTATGAGATAAGGGCTGGAGAATTATGAAAAAGAAAACGAACGAAACCACAAGAAACAAGTATCTGCTGATCGGCCTCAGCGTCCTGTGCGCCCTTCTGATCGGACTGTCCTTTTTTGAGAGCAGCCTGGTCTCCCCGGTCAAGCAGGTCAGCGGATTTTTCATTACGCCGGTACAGAAGGGCATCAGCGCTTTCGGCTCCTGGCTTTCCGGACTTACGGACAACTTCCAGGACGCGGTTTCTCTCCGGGAAGAGAATGAAGCGCTCCAGGCCAGAGTGGACGAGCTCACGGAGGAGAACAGCCAGCTGATCCAGGATAAGGAGGAGCTGGACCGCCTCAGAGAGCTGTACGACCTGGACCGGCAGTACGACGACTACGAAAAGGTGGGAGCCAGGATCATCGCCAAGGAATCCGGCAACTGGTTCAATCTTTTCACCATCGACAAGGGCTCCAGGGACGGAATTGAAGTGGATATGAATGTCATTTCCGGAGGCGGCCTGGTGGGCATCGTCACGGAAGTCGGTTCCTCCTGGTCTACCGTCCGTTCCATTATTGACGACAACAGCAACGTAAGCGCCATGGTCTCCACCACCTCCGACCAGTGTATGGTCGCCGGGGATCTCCGTCTTCTGGACGAGGGCGCTTTGAATCTGTTAAGCCTGACGGATACGGAGAACAAAGTCCACGTAGGAGATAAGGTGGTGACTTCCTACATCAGTGAAAAATTCCTTCCTGGGATTCTCATCGGCTACATCGACGAGCTGAGCAACGACGCCAACAACCTCACAAAATCCGGCTACATCACCCCGGTGGTGGATTTCCGGCATCTGCAGGAGGTGCTGGTGGTCCTTGAGACCAAGGAATACGCGGCTCCCTCCTCCGACGCCGGCCAGGAATCGTCCCAGGCGGAGACGGAGACTTCCGGAGAATCCGAGACTCAGGCACAATAGGAGAGAAGATTATGCGCCGTAAAATCACCATGGCTTTGCTGATCCTGGCGTTCATTCTGCTGCAGTCCACCGTCTGCCAGATGATCGCCGTAGCGTCCATCAAACCAAACCTTCTGATCATCCTGACGGTATCTTTCGGCCTGATGCGGGGAAAGAAGGACGGTATGCTCACAGGGTTCTTCTGCGGGCTGCTCACGGATCTCTTTTTCGAGAGCGTCATCGGCTTCAACGCCCTTTTGTATCTCTGGGTGGGGTATTTCAGCGGATACTTTTACCGCATTTTCTATGACGACGATATCAAAACGCCGATTTTTCTGATCTCCGTGACGGATCTTGTATACGGAATCCTGCAGTACGGGTTTATGTTTCTTCTCCGGGGAAGAATTCACTTTTTCTACTATCTGGGCAGGATCATTCTCCCGGAGGTTCTGTATACGCTGCTGATTACGATTTTCTGCTATCGGATCCTGTACCACATTAACCAGAAACTCAGTCTTACAGATAAAGGAAGTGCAGATCAATTTGTTTAAACGAATGCGAAACAATCTGTCCAGAGTCGTACATCCCAGAATCGCCACCCTGCTCGTGGTGTTTGTCCTGCTTTCGGCGCTTCTGGTGCAGCGTCTGTTCCAGCTTCAGGTTGTGGACGGGGAGAGCTACCAGAACGACCATTCCCTGGCGATCATCCGGGAGCGGACGCTTGCGAGCTCGCGGGGCAATATCTATGACCGCAACGGGGATCCCATTGCCTACAATGAGCTTTCCAAATGCGTAACCTTTGAAAACAGCGGGACCTACTCCACCACCAGGGAGCAGAACGTCACCATCAACGGAATCCTCTACCGGGTCATCAAGATCATTGAGGAGCAGGGAGATTCCATTGTGGACGATTTTGAAGTCTCCATGGAGGAGGACGGAACCTTTTCCTATAACGTATCCGGCTTTACGCAGCAGCGTTTCCTGGCGGATCTGTTCGGGGAGGCCTCCATCGACGACCTCTCCGAAGAAGAGCTTTCCATCTCCGCGGACGATCTGGTGGAGATGCTCTGCAGCGCGGAATATTACGGCATTCTCGATCCTGGGATTACAGAGGAAGAGAAGGCGGACAACGGCCTGCCCGCTTCCCTGACCGACCAGGAGGTCTATCAGCTGGTTTCCCTCCGGGCGGAGATCGCCACCTACAATTTCCAGCGCTATCAGTCCGTTACCATCGCCCGGAACGTCAGCGACGAGACCGCCGCCCGGATTCTGGAGAACCAGGCGGATTTTCCGGGAATTGATATCTCGGAAGAGTACCGCAGAGTCTATGCCAACGCGGAGTATATGGCTCCCCTGATCGGCTATACCGGCCAGATTTCCGCGGAAGAGCTGGAGGAGCTCAGTGAAGAGGACAGCTCCTATACGGCTACCGACATCGTGGGAAAATCCGGCCTGGAGCAGGTGATGGAGACGACGCTTCAGGGAGACAAGGGATACGAGGAGATCTACGTGGACAACATGGGACGTACCCTGGAGGTGCTGTCCCGAACGGAGCCTCAGGCGGGAAACGACCTGTATCTCACCATCGATATGGATCTGCAGGCGGCCGCCTACCAGATTCTGGAGCAGTACATCGCCGGAATCCTGTACACGAACATCGTGGACTACCGGGAATGGCAGGCTACGGGCTCCGCGGACGATGTGCGTATTCCCATTTACGACGTATACTACGCGCTGTTTGAAAACAACATTCTGGATGTCAGCCATCTGAAGGCCAAGGACGCTTCCGAGAACGAAGAGGCGGTGTATAACGCCTTCCTTGTGAAAGCCTCCAATATTTTCAGCACCATCCGCAGCCAGCTTTTAAGCGACGCGCCTCCTCTTTACCCCGAACTGACCGAGGAGTACCAGATGTATGTGTCCTATATCGTGGACAACATGCTGACCGAGGCCACCGGCCTTCTCAACGCGGACGCCATCGATACCACGGATCCCGTTTACCGCTCCTGGGAAGCGGGAGAGATCAGCCTTCAGGAATATCTCACCTACGCGATTTCCCAGAGCTGGCTGGATGTGACGGACCTGACGGAGGACGCGGAGTATCTGGATTCCGCGGAGATCTTTTCCGCCCTGTCGGACTACATCGCCGATTATCTCTACGAGGACGACGACTTCTGCAAACAGGTCTACCGCTATATGCTGGAGGAGGACTCCATCACCGGCGCGCAGGTCTGCCTTCTGCTCTTTGACCAGGGCGTGCTGGAGATGGACACGGACGCGTATCAGCGTCTCCAGGACGGCTCCCTTGGCGGCTACGAATTCATCCGGGAGAAGATTTACAACCTGGAGATCACCCCCGCCCAGCTGGCCTTAAATCCCTGTTCCGGGGCGATCGTCATTACCGATCCCAACAACGGGGAAACGCTGGCCTGCGTCACGTACCCAGGATACGACAACAACCGTCTGGCCAATGAGATGGACACGGATTACTTCCGGAAGCTGAGCATCGACCTGTCCAGCCCCTTTTACAGCCGCGCTACCCAGGAATCCATCGCGCCCGGCTCTACCTTCAAGATCGTAGCGGCCACCGCCGGCGTCATGGAGGGCGTCATCGGCATTGCCGACGGCGTGTTCTGCAGCGGCGTATTTGATCTGGTCAGTCCGGAGATCGACTGTACCGGCATCCACGGAACCGACACCCTGGTGACGGCCATCCGGGATTCCTGCAACGTCTACTTTAATACCATCGGCTATTACCTGGGCATGGTGAACGGGGAATACGACGACAACACCGGCCTGGAGCTTCTGGGCAGATACGCTTCCATGTACGGATTTGATTCCACCTCCGGACTGGAGGTGCCGGAATCCTCGCCCCACTTCTCGGACAACGACGCGGTGCGTACCGCCATGGGGCAGGGTACCAATACCTTTACGGTTTCCCAGCTGGCCCGCTATGTGAGCACCATCGCCAACAGCGGCACGTGCTACGATCTGACCCTGATCGACCGGATTACGGATTCCGCCGGAAGCGTGCAGGAGGAACAGGAACCCAAGATCCACAGCGAGGTCAATCTTCCGAACGAGCTCTGGAACGCCATCCACGACGGTATGCGCGCGGTGGCGCAGAACCACAGCCAGCTGAGAAACTTTACCGGCGTTACCATCTCCGGAAAGACCGGTACCACACAGGAGACCACCGATAAGCCCAACCACGGCGCGTTTATCGGATATACCACCCCTGCCGAGGGAGAACAGCAGATTGCCATCGCGGTCCGGATTGCCAACGGATATACCTCCGCCCACGCCGCCGCGGTTGCAAGAGACGTTATTTCGTACTATTATGGGGTGCAGGAGGAAAGCGAACTGATTACAGGCCACGCGGCGAACGTTACCAGCGACAACACGCGAACCGACTGACGGCCGGAAAGAAGGAACCAGCCATATGGGCAGCAACGCAGTCATTCTCAAGAGCAATCCCTACGGAATCGTGCTGATCCTGGATCCGGAGCTTCCCTTTGAGGAGCTCCGCCAGGCAGTGGCGGAGAAATTCCGGATGTCCGCGGGATTCTTCAAAAACGCCAAACTTGCCCTGACCTTTCAGGGACGGGTCCTTACCAAAGAACAGGAACGGATACTTCTGGATGAAATCGTACAGAACTCTAAAATACAGATTCTCTGTCTGGTGGACGAAAAGAAGGAATCGGCAGAATATTACAAAAAAGCTGTGATGCAGGCCCTGGAGAAGCAGGACCGGGAAGAGGGACAGTTTTACCGGGGTACGCTTCGGTCCGGACAGGTTCTGGAGACGGAGACCAGCGTGGTCATCCTGGGGGACGTCAATCCGGGAGCCCAGGTGATTTCCAAAGGAAACATTGTGGTGCTGGGCTGCTGTATGGGAAATCTGTACGCGGGCGCTTCCGGCAACGCCGGCTGCTTCGCGGCTGCGCTTACCATGAAGCCCATGCAGGTGCGGATCGCGGATAAGATGGCCCGCAGCGCCATCGTCAAAAAAGCGGATACCGGGGAATACCCCATCGATCCCAGAATCGTCTTTCTCAAAGACGGACACCTTCAGATCAGGCCCATTACCAGCGAGAATCTCTGCGAATTTCTCACCTGAGCGGATCCGGATACACCGGCCAGAATACCAAAGGAAAAAGACGGTTTCAAATGCCGTCCGGACAATTGTGTAAGTATGGGAGGAGACCGGCACTATGAGTGAAGTGATTGTGATTACATCTGGAAAAGGCGGAGTAGGGAAGACTACTTCCGCGGCGAACATCGGCTGCGGCCTGGCCAGGCTGAATAAAAAAGTGGTTCTGGTGGATACGGACATCGGCCTTAGGAACCTGGATGTGGTTATGGGACTGGAAAACCGCATCATCTACAATCTGGTGGATGTGGCGGAGGGAAACTGCCGCCTGAAGCAGGCGCTGATCCGGGATAAGCATTATTCCAGCCTTTACCTTCTTCCAAGCGCCCAGGCCAGAGACAAAAGCGCCGTTACCCCGGAACAGATGATTAAGCTTACGGAGAGCCTTACGCCGCTTTTTGATTATGTCATTCTGGACTGCCCCGCCGGAATCGAGCAGGGCTTCCGCAACGCCGTGGCTCCCGCCAAACGGGCGATTGTGACCACGACGCCGGAGGTTTCCTCGATCCGGGACGCGGACCGGATCATCGGCCTTCTGGAGGGAGCCGGCATCAAACAGATCGACCTTCTCGTCAACCGGGTACGCATGGATATGGTGCGCCGGGGGGAGATGATGTCCGTGGAGGACGTGGTGGATATCCTGGCGGTAAATCTTCTGGGAGCCGTCCCGGATGAGGAAAGCGTCGTCATCGCCGCCAACCACGGCGAACCGGTGGTAGGCAGCGACACCCTGGCCGGACAGGCTTATCTGAATATCTGCAGGAGGATCTGCGGGGAGACGGTTCCCCTTTTGGATCTGTCGTCCTCCTCCTCCTGGCTGAAGAAGGTCTCCGCCTTCCTCAAGAGAAGGTAGGTGACCCGTATGAAAGGCAGACGCCGTTCCTACTGTACGACTTCAGGGCGAATCGCCAGGGCGCGGACCGCGTCCCTCATTTCTGCGGACCGTCTTTCCTGTTCCCCGGAACAGCTGGGACAGCTGCGAAAAGAGGTGCTGGATGTCCTTTCAAAATACATGGATGTAGAAGACCGGGAATTTAAGATACGTATGGAACTGATCCATAGACCAAGACAAGGGGTTCAAGATGTTAAGACAGTACAAATTAAGTGACTACCGGTTCCGGCTGATTCTCTGGGTAACGGCCCTGTCCGCCCTGGGGATCCTGGTGATCGGCAGCGCCAATCAGGCTTATCAGAGACAGCAGCTCGCGGGAATGATCCTGGGGCTTACGGTGATGGTCGTTGTTTCTTTGTTCGATTACAAATGGATACTGAATTTTTACTGGCTGATCTATCTGGCCGCCGCCGTGCTGCTCCTTCTGGTGCTGCTGGTGGGCGTGGAGGCCAACGGCGCGGTGCGCTGGCTGAACATCGCCGGATTTCAGTTTCAGCCTTCGGATATCGCCAAGATCATGCTGATTCTGTTTTTCGCCAAATTCTTTGAAAGCCGGGCGGACCGCCTCAACAAGCCCAGGACCGTGCTTCTGGCCGTGGCCCTGGTCGGCGTCCAGCTTTATCTGATCGCCGCGGAGCCCAATCTGTCCACCACCATCATCGTGGCCGTAGTGTTCTGCGCCCTTTATTTTATGGCGGGACTCAGTTATAAGATCATCGGCGGCATTCTGTTGGTCAGCGTCCCGGTAGCCGTGATTCTGGTGAGCATTCTCATGCAGCCCAATCAGAATCTGCTTCACGGGTATCAGCTTACCCGTATTTACGCCTGGCTGTATCCGGAGGACTATCCCAGCGAATCCTTCCAGCAGCAGAATTCCATCGTGGCCATCGGCTCCGGGCAGCTTTACGGAAAGGGCCTGGACAACGACGATGTCTCCTCGGTAAAGAACGGAAACTTCATTTCCTTCCCCCAGTCGGATTTCATCTTTTCCGTGGTGGGAGAGGAGCTTGGTTTTCTGGGGTGCTGCATCATCGTTCTTCTGGAATTTCTCATCGCGCTGGAATGCCTTATGGCGGGAAGGAGGGCAAGGGAACTCTCCGGAACGCTGATCTGTGCCGGTATGGGGGCTCTTGTGTTCTTCCAGAGCTTCCTGAACATTTCGGTAACCACGGGGCTGCTCCCCAATACCGGCATTACCCTGCCCTTTGTCAGCTACGGACTGACCTCCCTGGTCAGCTTTTACATCGGCATTGGCTTTGTGCTCAACGTAGGGCTTCAGCCCAAAAAATATTAAGGAGGATCCGAGTCTATGAATATCGCGTTTGTCGCCCACGACTCTAAGAAAAAACTGATGCAGAACCTGTGCATCGCCTACCGGGGCATTCTGACAAGGCACAGCCTTTACGCCACCGGCACCACCGGGCGCCTGATTGAGGAGGCTACCGGTCTGAACGTCCACAAATTTCTGGCCGGCCATATCGGCGGGGAAGAGCAGCTGGGCGCCATGGTAGAACAGAATGAAGTGGACCTGGTGATTTTTTTCCGGGATCCTCTGAATTCCCGGCCCAACGAGCCGGATATCAACAAAGCCATCCGCCTTTGCGATATTCACAACGTTCCCCTGGCGACCAACATCGCTTCCGCAGAACTTCTGCTGAAATCACTGGAAAGAGGAGACCTTGAGTGGCGTGAAATGTACAGATAATCAAAACGGACCATCTTTTTATACGGAACGGGAATGGATCCGGATCCAGGCCAAAGAGAAGGAAGAGAAGAAGAAGCTGTTCCGTCTGGGCCTGATTCTGGGCCTTCTCATAGCGGCGACCCTGGTTTTGGGATTTCTGGTCTACTATTTCGTGTTCCGCTCCCATGACTATACGCTGTATCTTCCCTACAACCGTTCGGACGCGGTCTACGGAGCGCAGAATCTGCAGCTTCATACCGGCGTTTCCCCCGCCTTTGCCGAGGATCTCTGCGTCACGGCAGGAGACACGGGAACCGGGCTTGCTTCTCTATCTTCCTATTCCGCCGGACTTTTTGACGAGAATGGAAGAGAAGTGGTGTACGGAAAGGATCTTTTTACCCAGCGTTCCCCGGCCAGTATTACGAAAATCATGACGGCCCTGGTCGCCCTGAAATACGGGAACCTGGACGACCAGGTGACGGTCACCGATATCGTCAAGGACATTGAATACGGTTCTTCCGTCTGCGACATCCACGAGGGGGACGTTCTCTCTTTGCGGCAGCTGGTATACGGACTGCTCATCGCTTCGGGAAACGACGCCGCTATGATGATCGCCGAGCACGTCGGAGGCTCCGTGGACCAGTTCGTGGCGCTTATGAACGAAGAGGCCGCGGCCCTCGGCGCTACGGACACGCATTTTCTGAATCCCCACGGGCTTACCCAGGAAGGCCATTATACCTCGGTCTACGACATCTATCTGATGTTCCACGCGGCCCTGGAATACGACGTCTTCCAGGACGCCGTAAGCCGGACGAACTACTACGCGGAGTATACCAGGGGAGACGGCTCTCCCGTAGCGGTCACCTGGGAATCGACGGATCTCTACCTTACCGGTGACGCGGAACCGCCGGAGGGGATCACCGTCTTCGGCGGCAAGACAGGAACCACAGAGGACGCCGGAAACTGTCTGGCCCTGATGGCCAAGGATCTGTACGGCAACCCCTATTTATCTATCATCCTCCACGCAGAGACGAAAGATTCTCTCTATGAGGAAATGAACCAGTTATTGTCGTTAATCGAGAATTAAGTGTTGTAATTTGTGTCTGAATAGTCTATAATTGTTTTATGAATATTTTATCCGCTACTAAAGGAGGAGAGGACCATGATACAGTTAATTGTAGGCGAAAAAGGAAAGGGCAAGACCAAGATTCTTCTTGACAAAGTGAATAGTGAGATAAAGAACGCTCATGGGAGTATCGTATATTTGGATAAGAGTACAAAGCACATGTATGAGCTGAACAATAAAGTGCGGCTGATCGACGTATCCAGCTTCAAGCTGGCCTCCAGCCAGGAGTTTATCGGTTTCCTTTACGGCGTGATCTCACAGGACCACGATTTGGAGCAGATGTATCTGGACAGCTTCCTGACGATTGCCAAGACGGACGAGGCATCGGCAGGACCGCTGCTTGAGAAGCTGCAGGAGATGGGCGAAGAGTACGGCATTACCTTTGTGATCAGCATTTCTGTTCCGGCCGGTCACGTGGATGAAAAATACAGAGAACAGATTATAGCGGAATTATAATTCAACATACATAAGCGTAAGAGAACGGGGCGGCCGCGCCCCGTTTCTTGTTGCCCTATTCCCTTCCCATGGCGCTGACTCTGCCGTACAGGCTGAGAAGATACAGTCCGGAAAGCCCCACAAGGGTGTAAATCACTCTTGAGATCCAGGTCATATTTCCGAACAGGAGATTCACCAGGTCCAGCTTGAAAATCCCGATGAGTCCCCAGTTGACCGCGCCGATAATGACAAGGGTGAGGGCTGTGTAGTCGAGTCCTTTGCTCATAATGATCATCCCTCCGTTTCTCCTTTGCCGTATTATTGTAGCCGGAATTTATTAAATTATGCAAAGAACGGTTGTAACCGTACTGCGATCATGTTAAAATATCATTTGATCTTTTGAGGAGGCAGAGAAATACAGCCGGCATGAGACGTGAAACGAAACATCCCAAAATTACAAAATACCGAAAATATTCTTTTCTGAACGTGGGAACGCTTCTGTTCTGTACCGTTTTCGTTTATATTGTGGTCTTTGTGTTTATGTATCTCACGGAGACGCACGTCACTTCCTATGAAGTGGTGGAGGGCACGCTGAGCGGCAATTACCGCTACGACGCCCTGGCGGTCCGCACAGAGACCATTGTGAACGCGCCGCGCTCCGGCAGCGTCCGCTATTACGCCAGGGAGGGAAGCAAGGCTTCCGCCGGGAGCACCGTCTGCTCCATTGACGAATCCGGCAGCGCCCAGGAAGTATCCTACGACAATTTTACCCTGGATCAGGAGGATGAGCAGAGGCTTCAGGATATCATTTCCAGCTTCACCATCAATTTCTCCGATGAGAACTTTCAGAAAGCCTACGATCTCAAGTCCAGCGTAGATGGCGCCCTTTCCGAGATCGCCGAGAGTCTTTCCGACGACTACGTCAGCGTTCTGGATCAGTGCAACGCGCCGGAATCCGGTTTTGTCCTGTATTCCATCGACGGGTTGGAATCTCTCACCGAGGAAGACCTGCATACGGGGCTTTTTGATCTGAACAGCTATGAGAGCCAGAATCTCCGCTCCAAAAAGCAGACGGAGACGGGCGATCCCATCTACAAGCTGGTCACCATGGAGGAATGGTCCCTCTATTTCCCCCTGGATCAGACCCTGGCCACGGAGCTTTCCGATACTTCCACGCTGCGGTTCCGGTTCCTGAAGGACAACCAGACCTTCAGCGCGCCCTTTGACATCATTGAGAGCGAAGGGGAGTACTTCGGGCACATCTCCATGGACAGCTCGCTGATCCGCTACTCCACGGACCGTTATCTGGAGATCGAGCTGGTGCTGAACCGGCGTTCCGGGCTGAAGATCCCGACCTCCGCCATTGTGGAGCGGGAGTTCTATCCGATTCCGGAGGAATTCGCCATCGTCAACGAAGGGACGGATTCCGAGATCACTCTCCACGCCGAGCATTTCGCTTCGGACGGTTCCTCCAGTACCGAATACCTGGTAGCCAATGTTTACCAGTATTCCGACGGCGTCTATCTGGTAAACAAAAATCTCCTTTCCGACGGAGACAACGTCCTTATGGAGGGAGCCCAGCGAAGCTATCAGATCCAGGACGAGGACATCGTCACCCTGCACGGCGTCTACAACATCAACAAAGGGTACGCGATTTTCCGGGAAGTGACGGTCATCGACCAGAACGAGGAGTACTGTATTGTGGAGAGCAACAATCCCTACGGGCTCGCGGCTCACGACTACATCGTGCTGAACGCGTCCGAGGTAAACGCGGACGATATTGTCTATTAATATAAGGAAGTGACAGGATTGATTCAGGAAAATCTTGAGACCGTAAAAGAACGGATTCAGAACGCCTGCCGCAGGGCGGGACGGAATCCGGATGAGGTAACCCTCATCGCGGTAAGCAAAACGAAACCCGTAGAGATGCTGCAGGAAGCCTACGAGGCAGGCGTCCGGGAGTTCGGGGAGAATAAGCCCCAGGAGCTTCGGGACAAGTATCCCTGCCTTCCCCAGGATATCCACTGGCATATGATCGGCCACCTGCAGAGAAATAAAATCAAATACCTCATCGATAAGGTCTGCCTGATCCATTCGGTAGACTCCCTGCGCCTGGCCGAGGCCATCGACGAGGAAGCCGGAAAGCGGGGCCTTAGGGTTTCCGTACTGGCGGAGGTCAATATGGCGGGAGAGGAATCCAAGTTTGGCGTCACGCCCCAGGAAGCGCCCTCCTTTGTGGAGGCCCTGTCCAGATTCCCCCACCTCAGAGTGGAAGGGCTGATGACAATCGCCCCTTTTACGGAGCATCCGGAGGAGAACCGCCCTTATTTCCGCAATTTAAAGAAATTATCTGTTGACATACAGGCAAAAAACATTGATAATGTGTGTATGCGTCATTTAAGTGTGGGCATGACCGGCGATTTTGAGGTCGCTGTGGAAGAGGGCGCCACCATGGTGCGGGTAGGCACCGGCATCTTTGGCGCGAGAGATTATACCGCGCGTCCCTGAGAAGCGCGGCGAAATCAGATGGGAGAATACAGTATGAGTGTTTTGGATAAGTTTTTGAACGCGATGAAACTGAACGACGACGGCGGCTTTGAGGAAGAAGATTACCTGGACGACGACTACGAGGAAGATTACGAGGAGGAGCGTCCCCGGAAGCGGATTCTTAGCCGCCGCGAGGAAGAGGATTCTTATGAGGAGCCTCCGCGCCAGGCTGCGGAGCCCAAGGCGGAGAAGGCATCTTCCTCCCGTTCCAAGCAGAAGACTTCCAGAAGTTCCAAAATTTCCCCCATCCGCCCCAGGAAGAACAGCGGCGGCATGGAGGTCTGTGTGATCCGTCCCAAGAGCATGGAGGACGCCAGAGAGATTACCGAGACCCTTCTGGACGAATGTACCGTAGTCTTAAATATGGAAGGCCTGGATCTGGATATCGCCCAGAGGATCATTGACTTTGCCTCCGGTTCCTGCTTCGCCATCCATGGCAGCCTTCAGAAGATCAGCAACTATATCTTTATCATTACGCCGGAGAGCGTGGACATCTCCGGAGATTTCCAGGAGATCCTGAACGGCGCTTTTGACGTGCCGGCTTTCGGGGCCAGATTTTAACCGGGAGCTTTTCCATGGAGAAGGATAAAGATCTCTTACTTTTTCAAAAAAGGATTCGTGAATTGACCGGACGCGCGGCGAGAACCGGCGTTTCGCAGTTCACTGATTTTTTGAATTTATACGAACAGAATCTTTTGCATGACACGCTGCAGAGGGATTTCGGGATTGCCTGGAAGACCTTCGGCGGTTATGAACAAGCAGAGCGTCAGATGGCAGCGTTCCTTCCTGATGCTTTTTCTTATGGAGAAGAAGAGCCGGATTACCCCATCGCCTGCCTTCGCATCCGGCCCAAGAACCGACGCTTCGCCGAGGAGCTCACCCACCGGGATATCCTGGGGGCGCTGATGAATCTTGGCATCGAGCGGTGCAAGACCGGGGATATCCCGGTGCTGGAGGAGGAAGCCTATCTGTTCTGCCACGCTTCCCTGGCGGATCTGATCTGCCGGGAACTGGTGCGGATCCGGAAGACCTCCGTGGTCTGTACGCCCTGCGGCAAGGCGGATTTTATCTACACCCCCAGGACGAAGACCATAAGCGGCAGCATTTCCTCCCTCCGGCTGGACGCCCTGCTGTCGGTGGCCTTTCAGTCCTCCCGGAGCAGCCTTCTGGCTCTGATCCAGGAGGGGAAGGTCTTTGTGAATGGAAAACTGATTACCTCCAACGCCTTTATCCCAAAGGAAGGGGATCTGGTCTCCGTCCGGGGCCTTGGCCGCTTCCGCTACCTGGGACTTGGGGGGCAGACGAAGAAGGGGCGCATGGTGGCGCTTACCGAACGGTTTCTTTAATTCGATGGAAAGCAGGAGAGACAGTATGAAAAACGAAAACAAATGTATCACAGTAAAAAAAGAAGGGGAATTCTCCTATGAGATCT
>CALWMW010000101.1 GCA_944382085.1 uncultured Lachnospiraceae bacterium
AAGTCCTTCCAGAACCTTCTTTTTCCCGTATCCGGCAGAAAGATCGGTCACGTTAAGAAAACTCATACTTCCCGCCTCCCCCGGATAATCAGAAAAATCAAAAACGGCGCTCCGAACAGACTGGTAAAGATACTCACCGGAAGCTCGGAAGGGCCGAGGCTCCGGGCCAGAAGATCCGCGCCGGTCAAAAGGATCCCGCCCAGAAGCCCTCCCACAAACAGGACACCCCTTCGGCTGCCCCTTGACAAAAGCCTGGCCCCGTGAGGAGCTAAAAGCCCTACAAAGCTGATGAGTCCGGAGAGGCTGATCACGCAGGATACCGCCAGGGTGGCGGCAAGGAGCACCAGAAGCCTCATTTTTCCTACCGGAACTCCCATCATCCTGGCTTCTCCTTCTTCGGCTGACAAAAGCAGCGTCTGCCGGTGAAGAAGGAAGAGAAACAAAAGACAGAGGAGGCAAAGAGCCAGATTCCCTCCCATGGAATAACCGCTGATCCCGTTTAAGCTGCCCATCATCCAGTACTCAATCGAGGCAAGCTCCCGTTCCGGATCCGCCATAAGCTTCAGGCACATAAGGGCCGTCTGGGCCAGGGCATGTACGGCAATCCCTGCCAGGATAATCGTTCCGTGCCTTCCGGAACGGTCCAGCGCGGCCAGCGCAAGGGAAAGGCCCACCGCAGCCAGCGCCCCCGCGAAAGAGGCCGCCGTTACCGCGGCCGCGCCGGAGAAGAAGAGAATCCCGGCTGCCGCCCCCGCGCTGGCGCCGGAGGCCACTCCGATCACATCGGGGGAAGCCAGGGGATTTCGGAAAACCGTCTGGTAGACAAAGCCTGCCGTTCCAAGGGCAAACCCTCCGATGACTCCCGCCAGCGTCCGGCTGACCCGAAGCGTCCAGAACACCCGCAGCTGCAGTTCGTCTCCGGCCAGCAGTTTTTCAAAAGAAAGAGGATACTTTCCTGTGAACAGACTGGCCACGGCCAGGATGGCCAGAAGGAGCGACCCGACCGCCCAGAGGATTTTAATTTTCAGAGTATACGAAGTCATAAAAAGTTTCATAATATTCGTCGATCACAGCCGCGCTCTCTTCCGGCGGACACTCCTGCGGATGAAGAATCGAGGAAAGCCACACCGCTCCCAGAATCCCGCTGGGAACGGGACTGTCCCAGGCTTCGGCCTTTCCGGGAATCTGGAAGACCTGTTCCTTCTCTACGGCATCGCACCCGGCCAGGTTGGGATCCGCCAGAACATCCTCCACGGTGTACGAGGCATCCGAAGCCAGAATAATATACTCCGGATTCCAGGTCAGAATCTGCTCATAGCTGATATCCGCCCAGTAGGTATCGGTAAGCTCTGAAGCCGCGTTGACGCCCCCCGCCATCCGGATCATATCCGACTGGTACATCGCGTCTCCCGCGGTAGACAAAAAGTCTGAATTTCCTGCCAGATATACGCTGGGCGTCCCGGCCTTTCCAAGAGCCGCGGCCAGACGCTCCTCCTGGGCGTCAGAAAAATCCAGAAGAGCCTGGGCTTTCTCTCTGGTGTCCGTCGCCTCCCCGATCAGGGTGATCATCTCCTCCAGCAGCTCCTGATCCTCCGGATTTACCAGCAGCACATCCATCCCCAGCTCCTCCAGGGTAGCGGCAGCGTCCTGAAGCTTCAAAGGAAGGATCACCAGATCCGGTTCCAGAGCCGCGCAGCCTTCCAGGTCAAACTCTTTGGCGGAACCTACATTTGGAAGCTCTAACAGTTCAGGAGCGGCAAGAGAATACACCGGGCGGGTATCCGCCTTGGCTTCGATTCCCACCAGCTTCTCCTCCAGATCCAGGGCGATCAGAAGGCTAGTGGAAATATAGTATCCGCTTACCAGCTTCTGGGGCTCCTCCTCAAGGGTCACTTCCCGTCCGGCCTGGTCTGTCACCGTAACCGGATACGCTTCCTCCGCCCCGGTCCCGTCTTTCTCCCGCGCCCCCGCCGTCACAGAAAAAGCCAGCGCCAGAGCCAGGGAAACCGAGAGTATCTTTGTCTGTTTTCTCATGTCTCTCCTCCTTGTCGTTATTGTTTTACAACTATAACGCATTATAGCAATTTCCCTTTCCAAAATCAAGGCGGACTGTTATAATGAAGGGAACAATTACCCATAAGCAGAAGGGAATTTTACCATGATCAACATTCAAAAATACGTCCAGGCGGAAAGCCTGGAGGAAGCTTATCAGCTGAATCAGAAAAGAAGCGCCCGCATCCTTGGCGGAATGCTCTGGCTGAAGATGTCGGACAACACCGTGGGAACCGCTGTGGACCTCTGCCGTCTTGGCCTCGATACCATCGAAGAGACCGAAGAAGCCTTTTCCATCGGAGCCATGACGTCCCTGCGCCAGATGGAGCTTCACCAGGGGCTGAACCGCTATACCCGCGGTATGGCCGCCAGGTCTCTTGGAGACATCGTCGGCGTACAGTTCCGGAACATGGCCACGGTGGGAGGCAGCGTCTGGGGCCGCTTCGGCTTTTCCGATGTGCTCACCTTCCTGCTTTCTCTGGATACCTGGGTGGAACTGTACAAAGGCGGCCTTATGCCGCTGGAAACCTTTGTCTTTCTGAAACGGGACAACGACCTCCTGGTACGGATCCACATCCGCAAAAAGCCAGGCGTTTTCGTATACCAGGCCATGCGGAACCAGCGCACCGATTTCCCGGTGCTCACCTGCGCCCTGTCCTGCGTCCAGGGAGAATACCGGGCAGTGATCGGCGCCCGTCCTGGCAAAGCCATGGTGCTTGGGGATGAAGAAGGGCTGCTGGCGGAGGGAATCTCCCAGGAGAGCGCCCAGGCCTTCGCGGCCTATGCGGCGAACCGGACCCCAACGGGAACCAATCTCCGGGGAAGCGCCGCCTACCGGACGCATCTTGCGGAGGTCCTTCTCCGACGAAATCTTCTGGAGCTGGGAGGAATGCAGAAATGGAACTAACCCTTACCTTAAACGGAAAACCTGTCACGGAACAGATTGAACCCGGCCTGCTTCTCATCGATTTTCTCAGGAGCCATGGCTGCTACAGCGTAAAACGGGGCTGCGAGACGTCAAACTGCGGTCTGTGCACCGTTTTCCTGGACGGCCGCCCCGTTCTCTCCTGTTCTCTTCTGGCCGCCAGGGCCGCCGGGCATCACATTCAGACTCTGGAAGGGCTGCAGGAAGAGGCAGCGGATTTCGTGGGCTTCATCGCCGACCAGGGAGCGGACCAGTGCGGTTTCTGCAACCCAGGCTTTGTCATGAACACCCTTGCCCTGCTCAGGGAAAATCCGGATCCCAGCGACGATGAGATCCGGGCTTACCTCGCCGGCAATCTCTGCCGCTGCTCCGGTTATGAGGGACAGCTTAGAGGAATCCGGAATTATCTGAACAGCCGCAAAAAGGAAGGAGGCGCCCATGGAGCGTAAAGAATACAAATCGGTCAATCAGCCTGTCCGCAAAAAAGACGCCATGCAGCTTCTGCTGGGAAAACCGGTGTATCTGGACGACCTCACGCCCTCCGACGCCCTGGTTGTAAAGATTCTCCGCTCTCCTCATCCCAACGCGCTGGTTCAGGAGATCCGAACGGAAGCCGCCCGGAAAGTTCCGGGGGTGGCGGCGGTCTACACCTGGGAAGACGTCCCCAAAAACCGGTTTACCATCGCCGGCCAGACTTACCCGGAGCCTTCGCCCTACGACCGGCTGATTCTGGACCGGCACGTGCGCTTTGTGGGAGACGCGGTGGCCATCATCGCCGCCGAAAGCGAAAAAGCAGCCTTAAAGGCTATGAAATTAATCAAAGTAACCTATGAGCTTCTGGAACCGGTGCTGGATTTCCGTACTGCCAAGGACAACCCTGTCCTGGTGCATCCGGAGGAGGACTGGTTCCCGCCCTGTCCGGTAGGCGGAGACAGCCGCCGCAACCTGGTGGCCAGCGGCGCCAACAGCGACGGGGATGTGGAAGCGGTGCTGAAGGACTGCGATATCGTCCTGGACCGGACCTACCACACAAAAGCCTTCAGCCAGACTATGATGGAAACCTTCCGTACTTACACCGAGCTGGACCGGTACGGACGGCTCCATGTGATTTCCTCCACCCAGATCGTTTTCCACTGCCGCCGGATCCTCTCCAGGGCTCTGGGCCTTCCCATGAGCCGGATCCGCGTAGAAAAACCACGGATCGGCGGAGGATTCGGCGCCAAGCAGACGGCGGTCTGCGAAGTTTATCCCGCCTTTGTCACAATGAAAACCGGGCGTCCCGCGAAGCTGATCTATACCAGGGAAGAATCCCAGATCGCGGGTT
>CALWMW010000102.1 GCA_944382085.1 uncultured Lachnospiraceae bacterium
TGGGTCTCTTTCCCTGCAGGGGAGGTCTGCGCTTCTCTGATTGCGTTCGTTCTCATGCGGAGGTTTGAAAAAGGCCGGTATTCGCCGCTTTAAAAAAGGTGTTTTGTGATATACTGAAACAAAGCGATGGAAACGCATACAGGAGGAAATCGGATGAAGCGGGAAATCAGTATTCAGGAGATTGCGGGGATTCGAATCGGACAGACGGAAAACAGAAAGGCCGGGACTGGATGTACGGTCTTTCTGGCGGAGAAGGAAATGGCGGCGGGCCTGGACGTCCGGGGAGGAGGCCCGGCCTCCAGGGAATCGCAGTTGCTGAATCCCTTGGCGGCGGCTCAGGTGATCCATGGAATTGTGCTGGCGGGCGGCAGCGCCTTTGGTCTGGACGCTGCAGGCGGCGTCATGAAGTATCTGGAAGAGCGGGGGATTGGCTTTGAAGTAGGAGTGACCAGAGTACCGCTGGTCTGTCAGGCCGACCTGTTTGATCTCACGGTGGGAGATCCCTTTGTCAGGCCAGATCAGGCCATGGGGTACGAAGCCTGTGTAAACGCGGAGCGAGGAAATTACAGGGACGGATGTTTTGGAGCGGGGTGCGGCGCTACCGTCGGAAAAGCTCTTGGAATGAATTACTGTATGAAATCCGGGATCGGAAGCTATGCTCTCCAGGCGGGGGAACTGCAAGTAGGAGCCGTGGTGGCGGTGAACGCTCTGGGAGATGTTTTTGACTGGAAAACCGGGCAAAAGATAGCGGGGCTTCTGGCGGAGGATAAGAATTCTTTCCGCAGCAGCGAAGACGCGATGTGCGCAAGCACTGAGGCGATAGAAAATAAATTTACAGGGAATACAACCCTTGGCGTGGTGATTACAAATGGTTTCTTCCGGAAGTCTTCTCTGTGTAAAATAGCGGGAATGGCTCATGACGGATATGCCAGATCCATCCGCCCGGTGCATACAACGGCGGACGGAGACAGCATTTATGCGGTATCGGTAGGAAACGTAAACGCGGATCAGGATCTTGTGGGAATGCTGGCGGCGGAAGCGGTCAGCGAGGCGATTCTGCGGGCCGTATACGCGGCGGAGGGTTCCTATGGGTTTCCCTCCTGCCGGGACCGGAAGCTGACTTTTTCTTGACATCTTGGACCGCAGATAGTATGATAATTTCCTGTTTTGCTGTTATCGTTTTGCTTTCAATTTTAGCGGAAATGAGGATGGAAACATGACAGATTTTTTAGTCAGACATTTTATCAGAGATTACGCTTCGACACAGAAGACCGAGGTCAGGACGGCTTATGGAGTTCTGGCCAGCATTGTGGGAATTATCTGCAATTGTTTCCTGTTTCTGGTCAAATTTCTGATTGGATTTTTTCTGAACAGTATCTCGGTTACGGCGGACGCTTTCAACAATCTGTCGGACGCCGCTTCTTCTGTCATCAGCTTTGTTGGGGTTAAGATGGCGGGAAAGCCTGCGGATCAGGAACACCCCTTCGGGCACGGCAGGATCGAGTACATAGCGGCGCTTATCGTATCCTTTCTGGTGCTGGAAGTGGGATTCAGCTTCCTCAAGGATTCTCTGAGGAAAATAAGGACGCCTGAGGAACTGAATTTTAAACTGATTGCCGTGGTGATTCTTCTTTTGTCCATCGGCGTAAAGCTCTGGCTGGGAATTTTTAACCGGCAGCTTGGAAAAAGAATCGATTCCAAAGTAATGATGGCGGTGTTTACGGACTCCATGGGAGACGTGATTACCACGGGAGCCACGGTGCTCTCCCTTGTTTTTTATGGAATATCCGGTATTAATATCGACGGGATCGTAGGAGCCGGCGTGGCGCTGGTGGTTATGTGGGCCGGTTTTGGAAGTGCCAGAGACACCCTGGAACCCCTGATCGGAGAAGCCATCGATCCCCAGACCTGTCTGGAAGTGAAACAGTTTGTGGAGAGTTATCCCGGCATCAAGGGAACCCACGACCTGATTATCCACAATTACGGACCGAACCGGAGCATGGCTTCCATTCACGCGGAAGTTCCCAACGACGCGGATATCGAAAAAGCCCACGAGCTGATTGACCGGATCGAACGGGACGCGGCAAAGCAGCTGAACCTTTTTCTGGTGATTCATATGGATCCCATCGAGGTAAAGGATGAACAGGTGGTAGCGCTTAGAAACCAGGTGCAGAAGCGGATGGAGGAGATTGACGAAAACTGCAGCATTCACGATTTCCGCATGGTGAAGGGAAAGGAGCAGATCAACCTTATTTTTGATCTGGTTGTCCCCTTTGGATATGAAGAGAAGAGAAAGAAAGAGATTCAGCAAACGCTTGCGGAGTCTCTTAGGGAAATCGATCCCAGATACTGCTGCGTCATTACGGTAGAACATGATTTTACCGCGCGGTGAACAGGAACGCCTCAGGGCGTTCTTTTTTTATAGAATTTTTAGTTGTAGGTTATGGGAAAAAAGATTATACTGTAAAAATAAGCATTTCCGTTTAAATTCTGACATAATTCAGAGAAAAAAGACGGAAAGAAAGGAGAAATTTATGCGAGAGGTTAAAAAGCCGAAAAAACCTTTGGTTTTTTACTATTTGATTGTCATTGGCGTTTTGCTTCTTCTGAATACGTTTTTATTCCCCAGATTGCTGCAGGAGCAGGTGACCGAGGTGGACTACGGCACGTTTCTGGATATGCTGGATGAGAAAGAGGTAAAGGTGGCGCAGGTGGAACAGGATTACATCTATTTCACGGCGGATTCTCCCAGAGAGAATACGCTTTACCGCACGGCGACCTTTAACGACCCTTCTCTGGTAGACCGGCTGTATGCGTCGGGATGCGAGTTCGGAGAGGTGCATGAAGCGGAGATGAATCCGATTCTCAGCATGCTCCTCACCTTTATCTTCCCGGTGGTGATTTTTGTGGTGCTGGGCCAGCTCTTGTCCCGTTATATGATGAAGAAGATGGGAGGCGGCCTGGGAAACGCCATGCAGTTTGGAAAAAGCAACGCCAAGGTCTATGTGGCCAGTGAGACGGGGATCAAGTTTTCGGATGTCGCCGGAGAGGATGAGGCCAAGGAGGCATTGGTGGAGATCGTAGATTTTCTCCACTCGCCGGGAAAATATCAGGAGATCGGAGCGCAGATGCCCAAAGGAGCGCTTCTGGTGGGCCCTCCCGGAACCGGAAAAACGCTACTGGCCAAAGCGGTGGCCGGCGAGGCGGAGGTTCCCTTCTTCTCGATCTCCGGTTCGGAGTTTGTAGAGATGTTTGTGGGCATGGGAGCGGCTAAGGTGAGAGACCTTTTTAAGCAGGCAAGCGAGAAAGCTCCCTGTATTGTGTTTATTGATGAGATCGATACGATTGGAAAAAAGAGAGATACCCAGGGATTTGCCGGAAACGACGAGCGGGAGCAGACGCTGAACCAGCTGCTGACGGAGATGGACGGGTTTGACGGCTCCAGAGGCGTGGTGATTTTGGCGGCGACCAACCGCCCGGAGACTCTGGATCCCGCTCTTTTAAGACCGGGACGGTTTGACCGGAGAATTCCCGTAGAGCTTCCAGACCTGGCAGGACGCGAAGCGATCCTGAAGGTTCATTCCAAAAAGATCAAGCTGGGAGACGACATCGACTTTAACGCCATTGCCAGGGCGGCGTCCGGCGCCTCCGGCGCGGATCTTGCGAATATGATTAACGAAGCGGCCCTCAGGGCAGTACGTAACGGCCGGAAATACGTGATTCAGGAAGACCTGGAGGAAAGCATTGAAGTGGTGATTGCCGGCTATCAGAAGAAAAATAAGGTTCTTTCCGAAAAAGAGAGGCTGATTGTGTCTTACCATGAAATCGGCCATGCTCTGGTGGCGGCGCTTCAGACAAACTCCGCTCCGGTGACCAAAATCACGATTATTCCAAGGACGTCCGGAGCTCTGGGCTACACCATGCA
>CALWMW010000103.1 GCA_944382085.1 uncultured Lachnospiraceae bacterium
CGGTGAAGGCTACGAGAAAGGAAAAGGAAGAAGATGCCGAACAGCTTTGAAGAATTACTGAAAGGACAGGAATATCTTGGAACCATGGGGGACATGCCGGGGGAGGCGTCCCAGAAATCCATGCTGATGATTTTTATCGCGGATAACTCCGGGAGTATGTACGGGGAGCGGATGGACAGCCTGAACCAGGCGTTCCGGGAGATGATTCCGGTTCTGCAGAAAATCCAGATGGACGTAAACGACGCGTTTCAGTTAAGCATCGCGGTTCTCGTCTTTGGCACGGACGCGCACTGGAAGGTGGAGCCGACGCCCATCCTTCAGTACGTCCATACCGATCTTGATTCCAACGGAGGCGGCACGAATTACGGGAAAGCCCTGAAAGCGCTTCAGAGCAAGCTGACCCGGCAGGAATTCATGGCTCACACAGGAAAGATCGCGGAGCCGTACATCATGCTGATGACGGACGGGCAGCCCAACGACAACGGATACGAAAGCGTCATTGAAGAACTGAACAAAAATCTGTGGTACAGCCATGCCCAGCGGTACGCCGTTCTGATTGGAAAGACGGCCATCCACGACGCGAAGGCACGGGCGGCGGTGGAGGCCTTCGTCTCCGACAAAAGCGAAGGAATCGTAACGGCGGAGGAAGCCAAAAAGATTGTAGAGGTGGTCAGCGCAAAGACCATCCATACCATCAAAAACATGACCATGCGCACGCCGCATCTGGGAGAAGAGCAGGAAGTAAGAAAAACCGCGCCTTCCGAAAGCAGTACGCCGGGGGACAGCGAGAATCCCTATGGGGACAGCTGGGATTTCGATAATCTGGATCCCTCCTCGATTTACGGTGACGATTACGTCTTTTAAAGAAAAGGAGAAAAGGAAACGACAGGGGGCGGCGGCAGATGGGATTTAGAGCATTCGGAAATTGTTTGAACGAAACCGTGATCCGGCCGAAAGGCGGCTGGGCGCTGGCGCCTTTTTTCTCCGGCGGCTTTTGGAACCGGGAGAGAGAAGGGCGTTTTTGCAGATACACGTCTTTGTCCGCGCAGGATCTGGAATGGATTGTGGTGGTTCTGTGTGTCGGGAGAGATGACCGGGCGGGACAGATCGGGGTGGACGCGGCTCTGGAAGAAGGCGCCCGGGCGCTGAAGCAGTACGCGCTTTCTCCGGGAAGAGATCCGTATCCGCTGCTGAACCGGATGGCGGCTTCCTGGCGGCAGAAGGTGGAGGAAGCGGACTGGAGGCAGAATCTGCGCCTTCTGGAACGATACGGCTATACTCCTTTTGCGCCGGATTTCCTGGCCGTTGTCGGAACCGGGAGGGAGACTTTCTTCGTCCGGTACGGAGAAGGCTGCTTTTTTTACAAAGCAGACGGAAGGCTTCAGGAAAAAACGCTGGACTTTGGCGCAGGAGGCGCCGGGGTCAACGGATTCGCGGAGGGAAGAGAACCGATTTTCTGCGGGAGAGTACCCGGACGGGCGGAGGCTGTATTTTTGATCGCAGGGGTGGAAGAAGGGCTGCCGGAAAAGATGCTTGACCGGTTTTTGCACCGGGCTGCCAGACTGCGTCTGATTTCCAGGGGGGAGACGGAAGATCTGCTGGAAGTGACGAGAACAGACTGGGAAGACGAAGCGGTCTTTGCCGCGGCAGGGTTTCGCGCCGCAGAGCCAAAGAGGGAGTCCAGGCCTCCTGCCAGACCGAGGATTCCGGCGGGAAAACCGGAAAAGTACCTAAAACAGAAAGCGGAAGAGCTCCAGAGACTGCAGCATCAGCTCAGGCAGGCGGAACAGGAAAAAGAACAGCTGGAGGCTCAGGGAAATCGGATCCGGGAACAGCTTGGAAGGCTGGAGGAGGACTATGAAAAGGTTAAGCGGCGGCTTGGAAAAAATGAAGCGTATCTTCAGCGGAAAGCAGAGCGGTCCGGAGCAGGAGAAAAAGGATAAAGGAGAGGCCGGTATGAATTATACAGTGTTCAGCGCGCATACGATTGGAAAATCTCATATTCGGGCAGGAATGGGGTGCGAGGACTATTCCGGTCACTACAAAGATCCGGAAGGAAGATACATGATCGCGGTCATCTGCGACGGGCACAGCGATCCCAAGTGCTTCCGAAGCGCGAGAGGGGCCCGGATGGGGTGCGAAGCAGCCCTTGAAGTTTTAAAGAATCTGTTTGAGAATTACCAGGAAGACGGAGAACCGGAAGCCCTGAGTCGTTTTTTGGACAGAAAGAGCGAAGTATCCGCCCGGATCCGGGCAGGCATTCTCCAGGAGTGGAACCAGAAAGTAGCGGAAGACCTGAAAGAGGAGCCCATTACCCAGGCGGAATACGATGCTCTGGATACGCCCCAGTACCGTCCGGCCATGAAATATTATCAGGAAGGGAAAGGGTTGAACAATATTTACGGCGCCACGCTGATCGCCGCTGCCGCCTGCGCGGATTTTCATCTGGTTTTGCAGATCGGGGACGGCATCGCGGTGCGCCTGGAAGGGGAGGGCGTCTATTCGGCGCCCCTTCCGGAGGATGACAAGGAGGAGATGGAAGGGCCGGCTTCCCTGTGCGATACCGACCTTTTAAGCCGGGAAAAGGCGTTTCGGCTGGAAATTTTTCCGGGAATTCCCCAGGCGATGTTTGTGACCTCAGACGGGATCGGCGATATGCCCCTTTCGGTTCCTCTCAGGGAGAATCTCTGTCTCTTCCAGCGGGAACTGCTGGAACGAAGAGGGGAGCAGACGGAGGGAATTCTGGAACTGAATGAAGAGCAGGGAAAATGGCTGGAGGACTTTATCTCCTATTATTCCAGGCAGGGATTGGAGGACGACTGCTGCCTCGGCGGTTTTTTTGATTCCGCCGCGGCGGTGGAAGAGGTGGCGTTGTCTTCGGAAGAACTGGACAAGCTTCGCCGGGATCTGGAACAGGACCGGAAGGAAAAAGAAGAACGGTATCTGGATACGAAGGACAAGCTTCAGACGGCGCTGAAGGAAAATCAGGATAAAATCCAGAAGCTGTGCCAGCAGATCGATTCTTTGAGACAGAAGACGGAAAAACTGGAAAAACAGCTGGAACAGGAACGGAAAGAATCGGAGCACATCCGGAATGTAATCGAACGAAGAGAAAAGGATTATACGAAAACCAAAAGCGATTACGACAGGCAGAAAAATTATATCGCTGAAAAAGAAGAGGCCGGAAGCCGGAAAGCTTCCGGGGCGGCAAAGAGTCAGGAGGAGGATTGGCCAAGGCTCCGGGTGGAAGAGCTGGAAGGCCTGGAGAATCCGGAAACAGAATCCCTTCCGGAGAAAAAAGAGAGTGAAGAAGGTGGGGAAGGATGAGCGGGCCCAAGCTCAGCCAGGCGGAGATCGAACGGCAGCAGAGAGCCAGGATGGAGAAACGGCGGGAGGAGTATCTGCGCAGAGCCGCCGGCCTCAGGCGGCGGAAAGAGCAGATGCGTCAGTGGTATGACAGCGAAACGTATCAGAAGCTGAAGCAGGAAAGCCCTGCGGCAGCGGGCACGGTGCGAAGAGAGCTGGAAGAAGGAATCCGCGGCCTGGAGGAAGGACTCCTCAGGCTGGAAGAGATCCCGGTTCTGGATCAGCAGCCTCTGGATTCTTACTCAGAGCTTCTGGAAAAAGCAGAACAGAAAAATCAGGAGTTGTTTTCCCGACTGAATCAGATGCTTCGAAAGGAAGAAGACCGTCTGGCGGCAGTCGGGCAAAGAAAGGCCAGACGGGAAACGGAAGAGACCATCCGCCGGCTCTTGCAGGATACGGGGCGGGAGGCGCCCATTACCCCGGAGGTGATCGGCTTTGACTTTGACGGAGAAACTCAGGCTCTGCGCGGCCGGCTTTTGGCTTTCTCCAGAGAACTGAAAGACGGACGGATTCCGGGGGAGAAGAAGCTTCAGACGCTGGCGGACCGGGGAAGCAGGGAGCTGGAGGTATATGCCAAGGCGCCGGATCTGGCGGACCGAAGGGAGCAGGCGAAGCTTCTGGTGGAAGCGCTGCTGAACGAATGGCAGGAGGAGCTTCGCAGAATCCGCGGCCGCAGGGCGCGCTATGACGAATACTGCGTACTGGCCGGCGTGCTGCAGATAAATCCCAGGCCGGCAGAAAGCTTTTCCAGGGAAGAGGACCTGGTCAAAGAGGTCCGCCGCCTGAAAACGCTGTACCGGAAAAAGGACGAGATGGATTATATTGCCACGCAGATCAATGAAACGATGGTGGCATTGGGATATCAGTTTGTCACCTCCTCCGTCCTGCGGAGGAAGAACGGGAGCGAGTACGATTACTCTCTTTACCAGGCGGACGAGGAGGCAGGCGTCAGCATCTATACCGATGAAAGCGGCGCGGTGATGATGCAGATGACGCTTTTGGGCGAGGGGCCGGCGACAGCCGGGGAGGAAGAGCTGAGTTATCAGAGACAGCTGGATTTCTGCGCGGCTCACCCGGATATTGTGGAGGCTCTGGCCGCCAGGGGCGTTCTGCTCAAGCAGATCAACTATCTTCCCCCCTCGAAAAAATACACGGCGAAGAAGCAGGCGGTTCAGAAGGGAAGCGCGAAAGTAGTGGACAGGAGACGAAGACGACGTGGGAAGCAAAAGGTGCGCAGTATGCAATAAGCTGAACGAGGAAGAGAGAATTTACTGTAAGTTCTGCCAGGCCTTCCTGGGAGCTGACACCGGACGGAAGAGCGAACCGAAAAAATCCATCTGGGAAATCCAGGGAGGATCGGCGGGGGCCGGCGCTTTTGGCCGGCCGGAGGACGACAGAAAAAAGAAGGCCGAGGAAAAAGGGATTCTGATCTGCCCAGTCTGCGGTCTCAGATACCCCGTATCCGGAGAGAACCGGCCTTTGCTCTGTTCCGGATGCAGCTACTTTTTTACCGATCAGGACAAGCCGGTCCGGCCGGATGCGCCGGGAAAAAAAGAACAGAAGGAAAAACGGGACGAAGCTTCCCAAAAGCGGACGCATGGCCCCATGAGACGGGCAGGGCAGGATAAGTCTCTTTTAAGGCTTATCGGGCTGACAGAAAACGCTCCTTTCGTGCTGAACGTTTCAGAAGAAGGCAGCATCCTGGGAAGCGCCGGGAACCTCCGGCCTGAATTGTTTCAGAGCGGAAAATTCCATAAGATAGCGCCGCAGCATCTTGCCCTCTGGCATACGCCGGCAGGGTGGTATTTAAGAGCATTAAAGGGAGTTACGCTTTATAACGGAGAGGAAATGAATCTTGGAGTCAGCAGAAAACTGTCGGACGGAGATTTTCTGAATGCAGGGGACTGCAGCATCCGGGTGGAGATTACAGGGAGAGAAGGCAATGACTGAGAAGGAGCTGTATCTGGATCGGATTCTCTGGCCGGTGACCGCCCTCGGACCGGGAAAGCGGGCGGCCCTGTGGGTAGCAGGCTGCAAAAGACATTGCCCCTACTGCGCGAACCCGGAGCTGTGGGAGCGAAAGCCGGAACAGAGGATTTCCGTGGAAAAGGCGGCGGCGCTTCTGCGGCGGCTGTGGAGGGAAAAGAAGCCGGAGGGGCTTACCATTACCGGAGGCGAACCCTTCGATCAGGCGGCGGCGCTTGACGCGGTCCTGGAAGGGCTGGAGGAGGATCCGGGAGACGTTCTTCTCTATACCGGATACCAGAGAGAAGAGCTTCTGGCAGATCCTCACCGAAGACGGCTTCTGGCCAGGGCGGATGTCTTAATTGACGGGCCGTACCTGGAGGAGCGAAACGTACCCTCCGCCGTCCTGCGGGGGTCTGAAAACCAGAGGATTTTTTTCAGAAATGCAAGGATAGAAGAAAAATACCGGGAATACCTGGAAAAGGGACGGCAGATTCAGAATTTTGTTTACGATTACCGGATTCTGTCGGTAGGGATTCACTCGCGGGGAACACAGACGGAACACGGAGAAAAACAGGAGATGACAAAATGAGTGCGGGCAAAAACAAATGGGAGAGGGAGCTAGCTGTCTTCGGGCAGCTGAACAGCGCCATTGTACTTACCGGAAATATTTACGATATCGTCCCTTACTACAAAGGAGATAAAATCGCGGCGCTTTACACCCTGGAACAGTATTTGTACCGGTATTTCAGGGAACGGCAGTACCAGAATATTCTGGGCTATGACATGGTGCAGGGGTTCTATGATATCGGCGAGAATACGGACAGCGGCGTGCAGGAGCTGGCGGAGCTGATCCGGGAGGACCGCCAGAACGCGAAATCCAGCGGCCAGGAACCGCCTGGGCTGAATTATACCCTCCATCAGTACGGAAATCAGAGATGCCTGGCGCCGGATTCCATAGAAGACGCCGCCCATATGATTCAGTTGCTGATGAATCACAGCCGGAAGTCTACCGGGCTGATCGTTCAGTTTACCTCCCAGATGGTGGCGCGGCCGGACGATCTTTCCGTGGACGAGAGGATGGCGTTCCTTTATCTGCGGAGGGGAGCGGAAAAAGCCAGAAGACTTCAAAATGCCTCCCAGGAGGCGGGAACATCCAGGCACGGCGGCGTGACGGTCAATCAGATGTTTCTGCTTACGGACAAGCTGAACGACCTTCCGGCCTGGTTCTACCTGGCCTTTCCGCAGTTGAAAATTATTCATATTGAAAAACCGGATTACCGCACCAGAGAAGAATTCATCCGGCAGATGGCCGGGTATTTTAACGGATATCAGACGGCGGAACCGGAACAGAAGAAAATTTTTCTGGACCGTTTTGTGGGACAGACCGAGGGCTTTACGTTTACGGATCTCAATAATGTGAGGATCATCGCCCAGAAACAGAGGTACGGCATTCAGCACGTGGACCGGGCGGTGATGCTGTACCGGCACGGCGTGCAGGAGAATCCCTGGACCCAGATGAACGCGGAAGAGCTCTCTTTTCTGGAAGAAAAAATCGGAAAGCAGGTGCTGTGACAGCCCATGGTGGTCCGGCAGGCTGTGGACATTATCAAGCGGGCAGTTACCGGGATCTCCGGACTTCAGCATTCCAGCTCCTGGTCGAAACCCAGAGGGATCATGTTCCTGGCCGGCCCTACCGGTACGGGAAAAACGGAGCTGGCAAAGGCGATTACCAAACAGATCTTTAAGGATGAGCGGAATATGATCCGCTTTGACATGAGCGAATACCGGCAGGCCCAGTCGGATCAGAGGCTTCTGGGAGCGCCCCCTGGATACGTGGGGTATGAAGCCGGGGGCCAGCTGACCAACGCGGTGCGGGAGCATCCCTTTTCCGTCCTGCTCTTTGACGAGATTGAGAAGGCGCATCCGTCTTTGATGGATAAATTTCTCCAGATCCTGGAAGACGGACGGATCACAGACGGAAGGGGCGAGACGGTTTCCTTTCAGAACTGTCTCATTATCTTTACCAGCAATCTTGGGATTACCATACCTTCCGCGACGGAGCCGGGAAAACGGGTTGTGAATGTTTCTTATGAAACCGATCAGGAGTATGAAACGGTCCGCAGGAAGGTGATCGAAGGCGTACAGTCCTATTTTAACGAGGAGCTGGGAAGGCCGGAGCTTCTGAACCGGATCGGAAACAATATTCTGGTGTTTGACTTTATCCGGGAGAACAGCCTGAAGGCTATCCTGGAGAAACAGCTGGACAATGTGAGAGAGCGGCTGATGGAGGATCACGCGATCCGGCTGCAGTTCGGTCCGGAAGCGCAGAAGAAAATCTATCAGTATGCCAAAGCCCAGCTGCCCAAAGGACAGGGCGGACGGGGAATCGGCAACGTGGTGGAGGAAAAAGTACTGAATCCTCTGGCCCGCTTTCTTTTTGACGAGCAGGCGCAGCGGGGAGAGACGATCCTGGTGCAGGATATTGTGGAGGACAGCCTGGGGCTGCCCAGCGTCCGGGCGGAAAGGAAGAAGTAAGAGATGCAGATGCTGAAAACCGGAAGTATGGTACAGGGGAAAAAACAGAATTACCAGATCGGACAGAACCTTTCGGTGACTGCCAACAGCGCTTCCTACCGGTGCCAGGGAGAAGACGGCCGCGCCTACCGGCTGAAGCTTTACCAGAAGGACTGTCCTGCCATGGGAGAGGCCAGGAAGCGTTTTCTCTCCCTGCCTTCTTCGCCGGGACTTGCCAGGCCGGAGGATATCGGAGAAGTTTCCGGCCTGGAATTTGACGTGTACGGAAATTGCGGCGCGGATCTGTCCTCCCACAACGTGGGGATCCAGGAGCTGGTCCGCCTGGTGATCCCTCAGCTCAACTATGGGCTTTACCAGGCGCACAAAGGAGGAATCCTGATCCGGGACATCCGGCCGGAGCACATTCTGTTTGATTCAGAAAGCAGGAAGGCCTGCTTTGCGGGATACAGCAACCTTGCCCTTCTTGCGGGAGGAGCTACCGCCACGAAAGCGCCGGCCAGGGGGATCCCGGCTCTGTACGCTCCGCCGGAATACCAGACCATGGGTTGGAGCGTATATTCTGACTACTATGCTTTGGGGATCGCTCTTTTGTTAAACCGGAAAGGGCAGACGCCCTTCGCCGGCCTGAGCGGACCGCAGATCCAGGAAAAGGCCAGGCAGTGGAGCCTTCCGGGACTGGACCGGGACTATCTGACCAAAACGCCTTACAGCGTTCTGAGCGCGGAGCAGAAGATTTTGTATCTCATCCTGGGGCTTACGATTCCGGATCCCCATAAGCGCTGGGGATTCGGGGAGGTACGCTGCTGGAGCACGGGACAGGAGATCCCGCTGCTCCAGACCGGGGAGAAAGTGCGCTATGAGATGACGGCGCCTTTTCTGGTGAATGGAAAACGCTGCTGGGATTATGGACAGCTGGGGAGAGAGCTTCTGAAACGAGGGGACAGTTCCGAAAAAGAGCTGGGAGAGCTTCTTGGCCATCTGAATCGGCAGAACAAAAAGCTGGGGGCCAAGGTGGGCCAGATCGTAAACCAGAGCGGCCTTTCCACAAAGGGCCGCACCTTCCGGGCGGGCTATACCCTGGCGCCGGGAACCGGAGGATTTTGGTGGGAGGGAACCTGTTATCAGAATACGGGAGAACTCGTCGCGGCTTCAAAGAAACGGGGCGTTTCCCTGTTGGAGCAGATTCTTCGCGACGGCTGCTTTTCCTTCCTGCTGGAGCTCAGGGGGATCAAAACCAGCGCCCAGCAGCAGACTCTGGAGCGGTTCCGGCAGATGGAACAGTGGGAGCGGGAAGAAAAAGGAAAAGGAGCCGCCCGCTTTACGATGCAGATGGGAGCCGGAAAAGGGAAAGGCTTTCAGGCAGGAGGAAAGGAATACGCGTCCTTCGGACAGCTTTTCGCGGAGTATGAAAAGAAGGGAAATCGGTTAAAGGAGATCAGCCCGCAGATTTTGAAAAGCCAGATGTTTCAGGGATGGGCCTGGTCGAAGGGATACGGAGCCGCGGCGGCGGCCGCCGCGAAAGCAGGAACCGATCCGGAGAAAGCTTTTTATGCCCTTCTGTCCCTAGGAGAAAAAAACGGCTCGGAAAAAGAGAAAAGACTGAGCCGGCGGCTCTGGCTTCAGTGGGGGACCGACGCTCCGATTACCTGGCTGGGAGAACACCTGGACTGGTATGAGACAGAGGCCGGATTTGACGCCGGTTTTCACTGGAAAAGATGGTCGGAAGAAAGTTCCCTGGAAGAGCTTTCCAGAAATTCCCAGGGGATGGCCCTGGCTTATCAGAATTTTGTAAGAAATACGGAAACCAATCCGATCTGCCTTTCCTGCGGCATTCCCGCGAACCCGGAGAAGCCGATCCGGCCGAAACGGGCGGAGGCTTTCTTCTGCTGTACCTGGAATCAGCTGGAAGTCTCCGCGGATTTTGTACGGCAGAAGGGCGAGCCGGTCCAGACCGGACAGCTTAAGCAGTGGTGCGGGCAGGCGCTCAAGGAGGCGACCCAGTGGCTGGCCGCGGAGAAGCAGAACGCCGCAAACAGTCAGGCGGCCTTGAATTCTCCGGGGCTTAGCAAAGGAGAAGGAGGGGCTGTGGCCGCCATGACGCTCTGGCTTTTGTTCAGCGGATACCTGTTTCTTCTGTGCCTTCCCAGAGCCGGGATTCTTCTGGGGGGCGTGTTGTTCCTGGTAGCCGCCGCCTTTCCTCTGTTTGTCCTTTCCTGGTGCTATACCAGAAAGATGAGGCGTACCCAGACGGCAGCCAGACAGAATCTGTTAAGCAGCCACCTTGCCAGAATCCAGCAGCTGGAGCAGGAGGCGGTTTCCCAGGAAGCCCGGATCCAAAACGCGCTGCAAGCCGGAAAGGGATGCGTGATTTCGGCAAAAGAGACCGTTACGTCCTTCCAGATGTCCCTGAGGGCGGCAGAAGTGGAAAATGAAATGGAAGGCGCGGGATACAAGGCCGCGTTCATTCTTTCCAGCATCGCTCCGGTAGAAATGATGATTTTAGCGGAGACGCTGGATTATCCGACCTTTCTTAGCGCAGCCGGATACTGCGGCATCGCGTCGTTTCTGATTGTCTGGCGCGGGGGGCTGTCGGTGAGCAAGGCGGTAAAAGGATTTTTGTTTATTGCGATATCAGCGATGATCCTGTACGCGATTTTCCACAGCTGGATGCTGGCGGGCGCCATCGCCATCGTGGTGGTGGGCTGCGTGCTTTTGCAGTACTTCTAGGGGAAAAACGGGAAGAGACAGGAGATTGAAAAGACGAGGAGACAGAAAATGGGATATAAAGAACTGACGTCCCGGTTTCAGCAGCTGGAATCCAGGCTTCAGACCCTGGCGCCCAGGCTTTCCCAGTACCGGGGCCAGGTGTCTCAGGCACAGAGCGCCGTATTCGCGGCACAGAATGCTGTAGACGCGGCCCGGAATACGGCAAACGCGGCCCAGACCGAGGTAAGCGCCCTTCAGGCGGAATATTCCCGCTATTCAGGCTACAGCAGCCGGAATCTGGACGAGGAATACGCCCAGAAGCTGGAGGCGATCCAGCAGGAGCTGGGAAGAAGGCTGAACGCGGCCCAGTCCCGGCTCAGCGCGGCCCGGTCTCAGCTGGGAACGGCCCAGTCCCGGCTTCAGGCCGCCCAGAGCCAGCTTTCTTCCGCCAGGGGTCAGCTGGCCCAGCTGGAATCGGCTCTCAGGGATCTGGAAAGCGGATACGGGGTGGTTAAGGCCCAGGCGGAAAGGGATATTCCCAAGCTGGAGGCCGCGGCGTCAAAGGTAAACGTCCTTATGGAGAACAAGTACGGCAGCGGCCTTTCTGAAGCGAAGGCTCAGATCCGTACCCAGTGGGCCGGCACGCAGAAGCTGAGCCGGTACTGCGATCAGCGGATCAGCCAGATCCGCGGCGCGCTGAACAGCGGTTCTGGGGACGACGACCAGAAAATACGAGGAAGAGACGAGGGAAGATCCCGTTAAAGCATAGAGAAAAAAAGAGGCAGGAGGAAACAACCATGAGTATGAAGGATCTTGGGAAAAACGCGGAGAATGTGAAGTCAAGAGTGGCGGAGAAGGTGAAGGAAGCCCAGGAAATGCGGCAGGAAGTGGAAGCCTTCAAGGCGGAGCTTTCCGGAATGCCGGGGGGCCTGGACGAAGAGATCGTCCGGGCAATCCGGGAATCCGAGGAGCAGGGCAGACAGGAGGCTATCTCCGACATTGACAATGTGGAGCGCCAGGCGGATCAGGATCACCAGGAAGGCCGGAGAGTCCAGAGCGACGTGGACAGCAAAATACAGGAAAACAATACAGCGGCGGGCAAACTGGAGTCCGCGAGAGGCAACAAATACGGAAAAGGCGTGGAAGGAGCGATCCGTTCCATTGAGACCAACAACGCGGAAGGGGAGAAAATCAAATCAGATCTGGAAGCGGCGATGCAGGAGGCCATGTCCGACCTAAATACGGCCAGAAGCGGCATCTGATAGACGGGGGCAGGAAGCATGGACGTACAGTATTACACACTGGATCAGATTCCGGATTTTACCATGGCGAAATACAGCATCCAGGAGAGCGGCGATGTGGAGGATATTCTGAAGCAGCACGGAGTGTTTTACCGGCAGCTTCACCGGAGGGGACTGCTTTTTGGAGAGAGCTATACGCTTCTATACCAGTACGACCCGGAAAGAGCGCCTGGAAAAAAGCTTCAGGTTTTTTTCCGGGTAGAGAGCAAAAACAAGATTTCTTTTCTGGATCCTTTTCTTCACGCCACGGCCCTTGCCGAAGGGTTTCCCCTAAAAAGCTGCTCCGTTGGCCCCAAGGAAGCTCCCAGGTATTCTCATCTAGCGGTTCTCTGTAAAAAATCCGGCCGGATTCCCTCTTCCCTTCCGGGGAGCGAAGACAGCTTTTATGTGGTAGATCCTTGGAAGAGCAATGAGAAGGGACGGCTGATGGGGCTGTTCCGGCTGATGAAGGCTCTGGACCGGCCCTGCGCGTATTCGGTGCGCCTCGTTCCCCAGGAGCTGTCCCGCCAGTACCGGGACGTCCTCCAAAGGCAGATGAAATGGATGACGCCCATGGGGGGAGGGGCCGGCGTATTGTCCCAGAAGGATGAAAACGCGGAGAAGTGCAGGAAGCGATATGAGGAGCTGATAGACAGCCTGAGGGAGAATCCTCATTTTTACTGCGAAATCAGCGCCTATGCCAACGATCCTGAAACGGTAAAGCTTCTGGTGGACGCGGCTGCGGCGGAGGCGGTAGAGGAAGGAAATTACCAGGTATCCCAAACGGGGAGCAGCGGGCAGGAAAGCTATCAGCCGCTGCTTCCCCACGCCATGTATCTGCCCAAAGAACCTCATGCCATCGAAGGGGCGGACTATTGGCACGCCCTCTTTCTGCTAAAGGAGATCCTTCCCTTTGCCTGCTTCCCGGTACTGTATCCGGGAGAGAGCATCGAGATTCCAAAGGAGACGGCGCCGGTCTATGAGAGACAGGGACTGCATCTTGGGAAAGACCAGCAGGGGTATGATGTGTACGTTCCCTTTGACCTTCTGCCCAAGCACGCGCTTCTGGCAGGCGTACCGGGAAGCGGAAAGACGTACACCATGCTCTATCTGGCCTCCCAGCTGGCCGGTCAGAAGAACCGGCGCCCGATTCTGGTGCTGGAGCCGGCCAAGCAGGAATACCGGGCGCTGGCCCTGAATCCGGATCTGTATGACCTCACGGTTTTTGCTCCGGGCGGCAGCGGGTCGTTCCCTTTGCGGATCAATCCCTTTGAATTTCCAAGAGGCATGAAGCTCTCGGAACATATTGTGAACCTGAGGCAGGTATTTATCGGCGCCTTTGACCTGGAGCCTCCCATGCCCTTTCTGCTGGATCAGGGAATTGAAAACGTATACCGGGCCTGCGGGTGGTATCCTTTTGATTACAATGATTTTGACGAGCAGGGAAACAACAGAAAGCCGTATCCCAATATGCAGATGCTCTTTGACGAGGTGGAGAAGCTGCTGAACGCTTCGGACTATGCGGAGGAAGTGCGGAACAATCTGAAAACGGTTCTGCAGGTACGGATCGGAAGCCTGGTAAGTCGGGAAACCGGAAATGTGTTTAACGTGCCGGCCTCCACCTTCCGTCCGGAAGAGTGGATGCAGCATTCCTGCGTGCTGGAACTGGAATCTCTGGGGAAAGACGCGGCGAATTTCCTGACGCTGCTTCTGGCTACCATTATCCGGGAGCTGATCAAACAGAATCCCCATTCCGAGCGCTCGCCAAGGCACGTGATCTTTTTTGAGGAGGCCCATAACCTCATCGGCCCTTCCACAGAGGCCACACAGAACGGGGGAAACGCCAAAGTGGCCTCCACAAAATTTATTGTGGATATGCTGGCGGAAGTCCGGGCTTTGAAGGAAGCCATTGTGATTGCGGATCAGCTTCCCACGGCGCTGGCCCCCCAGGTGACGAAAAATACTTCTCTGAAAATCGGACTGCGGATCACCGCGCAGGACGACCGGGAAATGCTGGCCTCCACCATGTCCGCGGACGGAGTGCAGCTGGAACAGATGGCCCTGTTTTCTCCGGGGCAGGCGCTTTGCCTGTATGAAAAGGTTCAGAAGCCTTTTGAGGTGCGCATCGCCCCCTATCCTGAAACGGCGGATCCTCCGGACAACGAAGCCCTGTATCAGATTCAGAGCGGAAAGGCTACGTACCAGGAGTGCATGCGCCGGGATATGGAGATTATGTGCCGGAAGCTGGAACAGAAAAAAGACAGGCTGATCGACCAGTGGAAGGCTTATATGGAGTCGGGAGAGGAGCTGGAAGGGCTGAAAAAGAAAATCTGGGCCATGGAGGACGTCCAGAAACGCCAGGAATTTCTGAAAAAACTGAAAGACAAGGAAAAGGAGTTATACCAGGGGAAGAAGCGGACCTTTCAGGAGCACCTGGAACTGGTGCTGGAATTCGGAGAATACGTACGCATGAACCGGCTGATGCGGGAGAAGGGCGTACCGTACCTCGCGGAAGAGCAGAAAAATCTGCTAAGCTGCATCGAAGCCTGCGACAATGTGCCGTCCCATCCTCTGGAGGCTTTGAAAAACCAGGCGGGCAAAGAGCTGACGGCCATGTGGAAAAAGATGAAAGTCCGCCGCTAGAAAACGAACCTTTTGGCAGGAGGGAGACCGTGAACCTGGATTTTTTTAAAAGCGGCGCAAAAGCCTGGAAAGAAAAGAAAACGGAATATACCGAAAAGAAAGCGGAATGGGAAGAAAGCTTTGAAAAATTCCAGGAGGCGGAGGCCTGTTCGGAACGTCTGGACCAGGAGATCCAGCGGGAATTTGCCGGACTGGAACGGGAGTATCAGCAGGAGTCCGAGCTTTTGGCAGAAGAGTGCCGGATGCTGGAGTCCCAGCGTTTTGCCCTGCATCAGGAGATCGAAAAAAAGCTTGAGGATCTGCAGACAGCCAGGGCGAAGCTTACGGCCGCGGCTTCCGGGATGTACGGCGCGCATTTTCAGGAAGCTCTTGGCGTGTGCGAGCGCTCCATTCAAAATTACAGGGAGCTTTTGGATCTGCTGGAAGAAGACGCAAGAGACTGCCAGGGGGACGCGGCGGCTTCCAGGAGAAGCCTGCAAAGGGAGACGACTCTGCTGACCGAACTGCAGGTCCAGGAAGCGGTGATTCCCATGCTGGTGTCCATGACGAAAGAACAGAGAGCCGCGGTGAGCTACTATACGGGAAGCGGGTACAAACAGATCAATCCCTATCTGCGCAGGCAGACGGGACGGCCGGAGGAAGGCGTTTTAAAGCAGATCCAGGCGCTGCACAGCCTGCTGGAAAATCAGAGACTGAAAACGCCCATGACGGTATACCGGGGCGTATCCCACAATACGGCTATGATAGGCGGAAGCAAAAGAGGACTGAATACGTATTCAGATGAAGAATTATGTGGTAAATTATTGGTGGACGGTGCTTTTGTAAGCACCAGCCTGCGGGAGAATAGCGCGTTTCCAGGAACTATGCTGGTTCTGGATCTTCCGGCCGGAACGAGAGGAGCCTACGTAGGAGACATCAGTACGCTGCAGCATGAGGAACGAGAATTCCTTATGGACAAGGATCAGGCGTTTCGGGTGACAAAGGTAGAGCGGCGCAACGGAAAACGTTATATTTACGCAAAGTCCCTGAAAAAATAGAGAGACGGCAAAGTGAGGAAGCAAACATGGACGATTATTCAACTTACAAAGACGGGGATCTGGAAATCTGCGATCTGCTGTGCGACGCCTGCGCGTACCGAATTCCGGAGGATCCGTCCCGCTGCAGAAAATATCCACAGGGGAAGCCGGATGAGGTGTTGGATCCCGACTATTTCTGTCCACGGTTTACCGTGACAGAGCTGGAGTTTGATCAGACAGAGGAAGAGAGCCATGGATGAACTTTTGCAGAAAAAGATAGAGGACGCGCCGAATATGCGCGAAGAGCTGTTCCGGATGCTGGAGCGGTTCGATAAAAGAATCCTGGAATATAAGGCGGAGTACGAAAATCTGTGCCAGCGTCAGGCCAAGGATCTGGCCAACCGGGCCGCCGGCAGCAAGGCGGCGCTGAACGCCCTTGCCCAGCAGCAGAACCAGGCCAAAAAGGCGATGGAGCAGGAACGGGACGCCGTGATTCACAAGCTGGAGGAAGAGATCCGCAGCGCGGAGCGAAAACGCGCAGACGCCGACCGGCAGGCGGAGGACAGTTATCTGCAGTGGGAGAAGCAGTATCAGGACCAGCTGGACGCGAAGGCCGGAGAAGATTATCAGAAGAATAAGGAGAATGAGAAATTCTTAAACGAGCTGAGCATGGTTCGCAACAGTGTGAAGAGCATTCTGGGAGAGGCGCGGTACGACGGAATTGTAAGAGGGGTATCGGCGGCACCCTGCCGGGACGACGTCCAGGCTCGGTCCGTCCTGCTCCGATATCAGAAGGAAAACCGGACGGAAACAGAAGAAGAAATCTTCCGGATTCACAATTCGTTGCTGCGCCGTCTGCTTTTTTCCGGAAAACGGAATCAGCTGTGCCGCAGCCTGGAGCAGATGGTTCTGGATGTAAAGCAGGCCAGCGACATTATCCGGCGAATGCAGAACGCGAGACAGGCAGACGAGGCGACTGTTTTCCATGGGAAAAAACGGGAGAAGCGAATGCAGCTTCAGCAGGCGCAGAAGCTTTCCGCGGCCTCCTTGGCAAAAGTAAAAAGCCAGCGCAGCCAGTCTATTTCCATAAATCAGAAAAAATACGCGGATAAGCTGTCCCTGCTGCAAAAGCAGCAGAAGGCGCTTTACCAGCAGAAGGCCGCGTCCTTCAGCCAGGAATATAAAACAGCAGAGGACAACTGGAAACAGGAAAAGCGCAAGATGCAGCAGAAATTCCAGGTGAACATGGAAGCTGTATTTCCGGCGGCAGCGGTGCGGGATATGGCGGGGAAGCTCTGGGCTTTGGCATCCGAGTACGGAGGAAAAAAATTCGGTACGCAGCCGCCCAGAACCAAAGAGGCGGCGCGAAACGCCATAGTCGGAGAGATCTACATTCCGGTAAGCCGGTGGTATGCCAAGGAGAGCGGGCAAACGCTCCAGGAGTTTTTGCCGCGTCAGTACGGGGCGCTGTTCCGGATCAATAGAAAAGACGGGAAGATCGTTCCGGATCCCCGCCTGATCCGCCTTCCTTTTACGCTGTCCCTGGATCAGGGAGAAAGTCTGCTGGCGCTCTGCCCCGACGCCCTGCAGGAGAAGATGGAGTCCGCCCTCCAGGGAGCTTCTATGAGAATTCTGTGGTCCCTTCCGGTAGGACAAAGCCAGTTTCTGTTGGGAGATTCCGATAAAATCGGTTCTTTTTCCAGCCTTGCCTCCCTGGATCCGGCTCTGTACAATACAAGCGGTACGGCCTCCTAGAAGAGCATCCTGGACGGCAACCAGGTGTGGAGTTCCTCCAAGGACATCTGGCAGAGGATTTCCAACAGCCGGATGCGCTACAACGACATCGCAGGCCAGATGGGAGGCGTGTCCTCCCTGAGAGAGTATAACCAGTCCAACCCCATGAATCAGCGAAGCTACCAGATTACCATGCTCCAGAAATTCCCGGACGGTCTGGACGAGGCAAGTCTCCAGTCTCTGCGGATGATGAGTTCAGACTGCGGAAAATGGGGCTATTCTTCGATTCTGTCTGGAAGCCAGACGAATTTCAAAAGTACAGACCCCAAGCTTTCCCAGGCGGTTGCCGCGGTACAGAAGGCTCAGACACTCTGCTTGTGGATGGAGGATCAACACTGGTTCACGGTGAAACAAAGTCCTCTTCCCATGGAGCGGGGCAGCCGCATTATTTTTTATCCGGCTCCGGATCACCAGGTTCTTCTGGAAATGAAAGAGAAGCTGCGAAAGGAGACGGAAAAAGCGTCGGGAAATAAGATAGACTTTGAACAGGCGAAGGAAATCTGCCCGCCTCAGGACGAACGCTTCCAGGAACGGGCGGACGCAGGCGTGGTGGCTCCCATCGGTTATCTAGACGGAGGCGAAACCTGCAGGATTATCTTTGACGACGCTAGGGTTCATACGATTATCAATGGAGATACCGGTTCCGGAAAGACGAACCTTCTGCATATTCTGATCACGAATATCCTTCTGCGCTATCCTCCGGAAGAGGTTCAGATGTACCTGATCGATTTTAAGCACGGAACGGAGTTCCGCAAATACATCAATTACAATCTTCCAAGCTTTCAGGCGATCAGCATCTGCAACGAACCGGAATTCGCGCTGCAGATCCTTCAGGCGGTGAGAAAGGAACTGGATGACCGCGTCCACAAATTCGGCAATACGATTACGAATATCCGCAGCTACAATCAGAACGCCGGGAAGCGGCTGCCCCGGATTATCCTGATCCTGGACGAGCTGTATGAGTTGGTGATGGAGGCGAAAGCTTCCAAGGCAGTCTCCAACGTCAGGGAGCAGGTCATGCGGCTGATGCAGGGCTTTTCCATTCAGGCCAGGGCTTACGGAATCCATATGGTGATTTCCGGCCAGAACCTGACCGAGATTCCGGAGATTAAGACCATTAAGGAGTCCTGTAATACCAGGATCGCTCTTCGATGCAGCGAACAGCAGGTGGAAACGCTGATCAACAAAGACGCCAAAGACCGTATGCTGAACATCAACGAGAGGGATAAGGGAGCCTGTGTCGTTCAGCTGGAAAAGACCGGGAAGCCCCTGGTGGAGCATACGGCGTATCTGGATCCGGATCACGCCCACATCCGGATTCTGGAAGAAATTCACAGGCATTACTGCCAGAAGAGGCAGTACGGCAATGCCAGAGTGATGACGACGGATGTGAGCACGAATCCCAACCACATCTACCAGAGATATCTGCTGGCAAAAGACGAGTCTCAGATTATAGAAGACTCCCTCTGGCTGGGAGAGGAGATCCTGTTTGACGCGCCGGAAAGCCTCAGCCTGAAGGGAAAGAATCTCTGGATCGCCGGCGGTATTACCCAGACGGCGGAAAAAGCAGGGAAGAGCCTTATGTTTTTCACACTCCTTTCCCTTCTTCTGCAGCAGAAAAAGGATGGAAGAATTCGGCTCTGGTACTGCAACGGGGAGACGGGGCAGGACCATCCGGTGGGCGCGGGAGACCGGGCCGGGGAGATGGGTCTGGTTTTAAAGAACCAGGTATTTTACGCGAACGGGGATCAGATGCTTCAGGCGCTGAGGGCGGTTTCAGAAGAAATTGCCAAACGCAGAGGACAGGGCGGCGCAGGCGCGTCCGGAAGACAGTACTTTATTCTGGAAAAGCCGGAGGAGCGTATCACGCAGAATACCAGAGCGCTGCAGGCGCTGCAGGAAATCCTTCTGTACGGGCCCGCGGCGGGGATCCAGACGATTCTCTGGACCAGAGAACCCCAGAAGCTCGCTCTGCTTCAGCTTCCGCAGCTTCCCTTTGCGGAAAAGCTTCTGCTGGAAATGGAAACCGGCGCGTACCAGAGTATATTAGGAATCAAATTAATGTCAGAGCCCAAAGGCTGGCATGCGGTGACGGCGGCGGGAACTCGAATGAGGGTGTACGACATGCCGGAAAAAGAATGGATCGAATCCATGATTCTCCGCCTCAGAAGCTGAAAGGCAGAGGATTTTCATGACCAAGGAACAGGAAAGGAACGAGCGCTATGTCCAGGATTGCGGATATTTTCAGAAAAATACCGGAAGAAGAAGGAGACCAGATCTTTGAGGATCCGTACCGTTTTTTCGCCATCGCGGAGGATTTTGCCGGCGGAACGGATGCGGAAGACCGGAAAGCGTTATTTTACCTTTCAAAATACGGCATCCTTTCTCTGATTGGCCAGGCTTACCGGGAAACAGACTCTGTCAGAAGACAGAATCTGATCAGCCAGGCGGAACAGAAGATGCTGCAGGGCCCATTTACAGAAGCGCAGGCCGCCCGGTTTCTGCGTCTGTTCTGCGAAGCGTACCACTGGGAAAAGATTACCTTTATTGAGGATGTAAAAAAAGAGGCGGAGCGAAAGCGGAAGGAACACGAAAGAGCGCAGCAGGAAGAAGAGGAACGGAAAAAAACACTGGAGAGGGAAGCCGCGCGCAGGCGGGAGGCGGAACAGAAGCAGTCCCAGCAAAGAGAACGGGTCCGCCTGGAAGCGGAATGGAAGAGAAAGCAGGAAGAACAGAGGCAGCAGGAAGACCAGGAAAAGCGGAGCAGGCGAAACAAGCGGATCGGAGGAATCGCGGCGGCAGCGCTGCTTCTGGCAGCGGTTGGCTTCTTTGCCAACCAGAACGCGTCTCAGAACCGGCTGGGACTCTCACCTTATTCGGCAGGCTCCAGCCAGGGAAGCTCTTCTGCCCCGGCAGGGACAGGGAACGACAGCGGCTCCTCCGGAGCGCAGTCGGTGGTCCAGATCTTTCCGGAGGACGGCTCCGGTGAAGTGCAGCGTCCGGAGGATCTTGGCATCACAGAGTATGTAGGACAGATGTATTATATCAGCAGCCAGGACTCTGAAGGAATCGCCCTTCATACCGCGCCGAATCCAAGTTCCGCCGTTCTGTCCCGGCTTCCGTACCTTACGGAATTCTTCGTGGAGCAGAAATACCAGAATTACGCGTTCATCCAGTACAACGGCATCGAAGGGTGGATTTGTCTGGACGACGCGGATCTTACCTCCAACCGGGAGGCGGCGGCCGCCGTTTCTGAGGAAGGAATTCACCGGTACGAATATTTTGTGGACGACTGTACCTGGAACGAAGCTTTTCAGAAGGCAAAAGAACGGGGCGGTTATCTGGTCCGCATTAACAGCCGGGAAGAGTACGACTATATTCTGAACGAGATTGTTCAAAAGGGCCTGGATAAGATTCAGTTCCGGATCGGCGGCAGAAGAGACAGCACCTCCAGCGAATATTACTGGGTGGATGAAAACAATCTGCCGTACGGGGAAGCGCTGAACTCCTCCTCCTACTGGGCTGCCTCCGAATGGATGGCAGGAGAACCCAGCTACCAGGACGGTGAGACCCAGGAATGCTATATGGACTTTTACTACTATTCGGATGAGGGAAGATGGGTGTGGAACGACGTGCCGGATGATATTCTTGCGGTGGTACCCACCTACAGCGGCAAGATCGGATATATTGTAGAGTACGATTACTGACGGCAGGATTTGCGATGCACAGGAATACTTTTATGAAAAAGAGAAGAAAAAGAAGACGGCAAAAAATACAAAGGATCAGGAGGGCCTTT
>CALWMW010000104.1 GCA_944382085.1 uncultured Lachnospiraceae bacterium
TAAATATGAAGTGTGATGTTATTATCTGCCTTTTAAGATCATTTGTCAAGCATTTTTTGTGTGAAAATGAGCCGCTGCCTGCGGACGGCAGCGGCCCTCGCTGTGTGTGAAAAATTATTTTCTTACGTATACCGGCATGCGCTCCAGCGTCACCGCTACTTCCGCCCAGGTTCCTCCGGCATAGGTCTCTCCTGTCTCAAACTCTTCCCAGGTCACGTTTTCCCCTGGGAAATAGATCTTTCTTGTCCTGGCTCCCGCTTCCAGAATGGGAGCTACCAGATATTTGTCCCCGTACAGATACTCGTCTTCTACCTCCCAGGCAGTAGGATCCTGGGGGAATTCATAGAAGAGCGTCCGCATCACCGGCGTGCCCTTCTCATGGGCTTCTTTCATAATCTCCCTGGTGTAATCCCGCAGCTTTTCCCGGATGTTCAGGTACTTCACGCAGATCTCATATACCGTATCTCCAAAGCTCCAGACTTCGTTGGGCGCTCCGGACAGACAGGTGGCGCCGCCGGTGGTGCCGTACTGCGGCTGCTTGGGTTCCCGGTCTCCGTGAAGGCGCATCACCGGGCAGAAGGCTCCCCACTGGAACCAGCGGATGAAAAGCTCCCGGAAACCCGGATCTTCCGGAATGCCGCCGTGGAAGCCGCCGATGTCCGTGGTCCACCAGGGGATGCCGGCGATTCCCATGTTCAGTCCGGCCGCCAGCTGGTTCCTCATGCTGGAAAAGCTGGAAGCAATGTCGCCGGACCATACCAGCGCGCCGTATTTCTGGCTGCCAGCCCAGGCGCAGCGCAGAAGATTTACAATGTTTTCCTGGCCTTCCTTCTCCATGCCTTCGTAGAAGGTACGGGCGTACTCTCTTGGGTAAATGTTTCCCACTTCCAGGTCGGTGCCCAGATAGTAGCGGTAGTTGTCAAAGTCGTAGGCCGTATATTCCGGTTCCGCTTCGTCCAGCCAGAAAATCTTAACGCCCTTGTCGTAATAATGCTCTTTCGCCTTGCTCCATACGTATTCTCTGGCTCCTGGGTTCGTGGCGTCATAGTGGATGGTAGAGCCTTCGAAATACATCGCCATGCGGAAGCCCCGCTCGGTGCGGATCAGATAGCCCTTCTCCAGCATCTCCTGGAAATTCTCGCTTTCCCGGTCCACGGTGGGCCAGATGGAGACCATAAGCTCTATGCCCATCTCCTTTAATTCCCGCACCATGCCTTCCGGATCCGGCCAGTAAACCGGATCGAACTTCCACTCTCCCTGCTTGGGCCAGTGGAAAAAGTCTACCACGATCACGTCCAGAGGAAGATTTCTTCTCTTATACTCTCTGGCCACCTCCAGAAGCTCCTCCTGGGTCTGGTAGCGCAGCTTGCACTGCCAGAAGCCAAGGCCGTACTCCGGCATCATGGGAACCGTTCCCGTAACCGACGCGTACGTCTCCTCAATCTCCTTTGGGGTGTCTCCGGCGGTTACCCAGTAATCCAGAATTTTGGTAGAAAAGGACTCGAAGCTTAAAAGATTGCTTCCCAGCACAGCCCGGCCCACCGCCGGATTGTTCCAGAGAAGGCCGTATCCTCTGGAAGAAAGCAGGAAGGGGACGCTGGCCTGGGAATTCCGGTGCGCCATCTCAAAATCCATACCCTTCAGATCCAGATAGGGCTGCTGGTACTGCCCCATGCCGTACAGCTTCTCTTTCTTATCCTGGGATTCAAAGCGCATGGTCAGATGGTAATTTCCGCCTACGTTCGGCTTGAATTCCCTGCCCTCCACCTCGATGGCGCTGCACTTGGGATCCAGGATATCCTTCCGGTCTCTCCAGTACTCCTCCAGAAGAATTTTCCCGTCCTGGTTGTAAAAAATGATCTTTCCGAGATCGGAAATCTCCGCCCGGATCTTGCCGTTTGTAATCTCCGCCCCCCGTTCCGTCTTCCTCATTTGGCACTCTTTTGCCGCAGGCTCCGTGAGGGCCCAGTTCTCCTGGGGCATCTGGCAGTTCTTCGTCGCCCGCACCCGCAGGGCGTTCTTTCCCCATGGTTCGATCCACAGTTCTTCCGCGTCATAGTGGAAAACCAGTCTGTCTTTCTCTAAGCGAATCATACGTCTCCTCCTTTTTCGGTCATCCTTTCACCGCACCGCTTGTAATACCGCTGATGATGTACTTCTGCATGAAGATAAAAATCAAAGCCACCGGGAGGATCGTCACCACGGCAAAGGCCGTAAGGTAGCTCCATTTGGTGCCGTACTGTCCCATGAAATTGAAAATCCCCGCCGTAATGGGCCGCTTCTGCTGATCCAGAATAAAGGTCATGCCATAGGCCAGATCTCCCCAGGCGTACAGGAAAGAAAAGATCGCGCAGACCATTACCCCAGGCTTGGCCACAGGGATCAGCACCCGCAGAAACGCCGTGAAGCGGTTGCAGCCGTCTATGCAGGCCGCTTCCTCCAGCTCTCCCGGAATCGAAGCAAAATAGTTCTTCAGAATCAGGACGGAAAAGGGAATTCCGATGGTAGCGTCCGCCAGGATCGCCGCCCAGGGCGTATTGTACACGTGCATATCCCGGAACATGATGAACATGGGCGTAAGCAGCACTGCCACCGGAAGCATCTGGGTCACCAGGAAGCCCAGAAGCATCAGCTTTTTCCCCCGGAAATGGTATCTGGCTATGCCGTAGGAAGCAGGTACCGCCAGCACCACCGCCACCAGGGTGGCTCCCACTGAGATCAGAAAGCTGTTTCCAAAGGACTGGAACATGTTAAAGTCCCCCGTCTCCACCTGCGCCGCGTAGGATTTCAGATTCAGAACCTCCGGCCAGAGCGTGGGCGGGATCTGAAAAATTTCCGTTTCCGTCTTCAGCGATGTTACAACAATCCAGTATAATGGAAATAATAACACACAAAATATCAGGATGGAAGCGATACAGAACAAGATATTCTTTTTTCCGGTTATTTTTTTCTCTTCTCCCATCAGTCTCCCTCCTTCGTCACTTTCAGATAGAGCATTCCCACCAGCAGAAGGATCACCAGAAGCACATTGGCCACTGCGGAGCCCTCGCTGTATTTAAATGGTGTTCCAGGAGGAACGTGAATTCAGAAAGTTTTTTATTCCTCATATGCCACCTCCGCAAATACGCCGGAAGCAAAATCTTCAAACAGCTCTATATATTCCGGAAACATGTCGCCGCTGAATTTCAGGTATTTTTCTGTCTCATCCATGTCAT
>CALWMW010000105.1 GCA_944382085.1 uncultured Lachnospiraceae bacterium
AAAGAAGGCGTGCCGGTGGTCTATGACGCCCGGAATGAGGCGGTCCGCGCGGTGATCCGGGAAGAGGCCAAAAAGAAGCATGCCCCTGAGTACCCCTGCGATTCCTCCATGTGGCGAATCTGCGGGAAAACGGATAAAAGCATTGATTTTATTCTGAATAACAGGTATTATGAGCGTATGCGGGTGACCGTGCCCTTCCTGGCGGAGTATCAGGTGGTGAACAGCGTGCTGGCCCTTACGGCCCTTAGAGTCCTGGATCCGGAGAGAGAGATTTCCGATCAGGAGGCGGCCCAGGGCATTGCGGCCGCCCGGTGGGAAGCCAGGATGGAAACGGTGCTGCCGGGCGTTGTCCTGGACGGCGCGCACAATGAGGACGGCATCCGGGAACTGATCCGCACCATAAAAAGCGTAGGGGAGCGCCGAAAGGTTTCCCTTCTGTTTTCTGCCGTCTCGGATAAAGAGCATGAGAAGATGATCGCCGACCTGTGCCAGGCGGCGGAGCTGTCTTTTGTGGTGGTGACTGAGGTGGGAGGATACCGGGAGGTTCCCGCTTCCCAGCTGGCGTCGGAATTTTCCAGGCACACGGAGGCTGCGGTGTACGCGGAGCCGGAGGCCGGGAAAGCGTTCCGGAAGGCGCTGGAACTGAAAGGAGACAGCATGCTTTTCTGCGCCGGTTCCCTGTATCTGGCAGGGGAGATTAAGAAAGCGCTGAGGGAACAGGGAGATCTGCGAAAGGCATAAGGCGGCCAAAGAGGAGAGGTACAGATGATTAATTACGAAGAAGAGTTAAAAAAATATCATCCCAGCATGGATGTGAACGAGGCGGAGGACGCCATTTACAGCCGGGATCTGACGGATGTGACCGATATACTGAAGGAGTTGCTGAAAGAAGAACGTAAGAACAGAAAGCAGGGATAGGATGAGATGTGTTTACTGTAATACCCCGCTTGCTGCGATTGATTACTGCCCCGGCTGCGGCGCGGATATCACGATCCAGAAGCGTATTATGCGGATTTCCAATCTGCTTTACAACCAGGGGCTGGAGAAAGCGCGGATCCGGGATATGGACGGGGCGATCGCCTGTCTGAAACGGAGTCTGAAATTCAACAAAGAAAATACGGACGCCAGGAATCTTCTGGGGCTTTGCTATTTTGAGACCGGAGAAGCGGTGAGCGCGCTGTGCGAATGGGTGGTCAGCAAGAATCTCAAAGGCGAGGACAACCCGGCGGACCACTACATCGATCTGCTTCAGTCCAATAAGAACCGCCTGGATATTATGAACCAGACCATCCGCAAATACAATCAGTCGGTGCTTTACTGCCGGGAAGACAACGAGGATATGGCGATTATCCAGCTGAAGAAGGTGATCGGCCAGAACCCCAAGCTGGTGAAGGCGTATCAGCTTCTGGCGCTTCTGTACATGAAGCGGGGCGAATATGAACGGGCCAGAAAGCTGCTGAAAAGGACGGCGCAGATCGATACCACCAATACGACGACGCTGCGCTATCTGCAGGAGATTGAGGAGGCTACCGGGAAGAGCACGAATCTGAACCGGAAGCACAAAAAATATGAGCGGGATTCGGAAGAGCGGGGGATTTCCGGGACGCTGCGGTATATGAGCGGAACGGAAATGATCATTCAGCCCACCACGTTCCGGGACAGCTCCACCATAGCCACGTTTATCAATATCATTCTGGGCCTGCTTCTTGGCGGCGCCATCGTGTGGTTTCTGGTGGTTCCGGCCAACCGGCAGACGGTGAACGACGAGGCCAATCAGCAGGTGACGGACGCCAATACCAAGCTGGCTTCCGAATCCGCCAGGGTTCAGGAGCTGGAGGATGAGATCGACGGGTACCTTCAGCAGGTGGAGGAAGCCAACCAGGAGCAGGAGGACGCCGACGCCAAGGTGCAGAGCTATGAGGATCTGCTGGGGATTGCCAACCTCTATGTCAGCGGAGATCAGTCTTCAGCGGCCAGCATGATTGCCGCTCTGGACGCGGAGGCCTTTGAGGGAAACGCAAAGACTCTGTATGAGAGTTTAAACGGGGCGGTACAGAGCAGCCTCTTTACGGAATACTACAACGCCGGTACCCAGGCTTATGCCGGCGGAGATTATACGACGGCGGCAGCCCAGCTTCAGCTGGCGGTGGACGCGGATCCGAACCGGGAGAACGCCAACTATGCCCAGGCGCTGTTTTACCTTGGCTTCGCCTACTACAATCTGGGGAATTATACCCAGTCAGATTCCGCGTTCAATCAGTTTTCCACTTATTATCCGGACCGGGCTTCGGAAGTGCAGCCCTACATCGTAGGCAGTTCCTCCGCCACGCAGCAGAATGTGACCGGAGCGGAGGACGTCAGCGGTCTGGGAGACGCGGCTACCGGCCAGAACGCCCAGGGAACGGACGGATCCGGCGCGGGTCAGGCGGTCCAGGAGACAAATTCCTGGGATTCCGGTCAGAATACTCAGGGAAACGACATTGTGATTTATTAACCCTGCAGCAAAGGGAGAGTACAGAAGAGAACACTGTGCCCTCCCTTTTTTTGCCGGATCCTTCCGCCTCCGGCCGGGAGACGCAAAAACCCAAGGGCGGAAGAAGAAGGAAACCGGGGAGGAGAAAAGAAGATGAGACAGCCTTTTGAAATTGCCGGAACGACCCTTACCATTCATCTTCCGGCAGAGATCGACCACCACAATGCGGAGGGGATCCGCTGCGAGGCGGACCGGATTTTAAAGAGGAAACCTATCCGCCGCATGGTATTTGATTTTGAGAACACCGATTTTATGGACAGCTCCGGAGTCGGGATGATTCTGGGACGCTACAAGGCGATGCGCTTTATGGGAGGAACCGTCGTCGCAGTCCGGGTGAATGAAAGAATGAGACGAATTCTTACGCTTTCCGGCGTTTACAAAGTGATCGATATTTATGAAGATATGCCGCGGCAGTTTTAAAAAGAGAGAAGGGGGAGAGATACATGCAGCAGAATGAGATGAAACTGGAGTTTGACAGCCGCTCCTGCAACGAGGGCTTTGTCCGGGTGGCTGTGGCGGCCTTTATGACGCAGCTGAATCCTACGCTGGAGGAGGTGGCGGACGTAAAGACAGCCGTATCGGAGGCGGTGACCAACGCCATTCTCCATGGATATGAAGGGGCAGTGAAAAAAGTAACGGTGACGTGCAGAATTGCCGGACAGGTTCTGGAAGTGCGGGTGGAGGATCAGGGAAAGGGGATTCCGGATGTTGAGAAGGCCATGGAGCCTTTGTTTACCACCAAGGGGGACAGCGACCGGGCTGGCATGGGATTTGCCTTTATGGAAGCGTTTATGGATACGCTGAAGGTGGAATCCCAGGTGGGAAAGGGAACCTGCGTGACCATGACCAGGCAGATCGGACGGGAAAATAAATTTGAAAGGCAGTGATCCGGCGAATGGACCATACCCTCGCGTTGATTCAGCAGGTACACGAAGGGGATAAAAGGGCCAGAGAACAGCTGGTGGAGGAAAATATGGGGCTGGTGTTCGCGGTAGCCCGCCGCTTCCGGGAGCGCGGTTGTGAGAAGGAGGATCTGATTCAGCTGGGCTGCATCGGCCTTTTGAAGGCCATCGATCATTTTGACACTTCCTACGACGTATGCTTTTCCACCTACGCGGTGCCTATGATTACCGGGGAAATCCGGAGATTTCTCAGAGACGACGGGATGATCAAAGTAAGCCGGTTGCACAAGGAGGCCGCGGCCAGGGCGGGCAGGGCGAAGGAGGCGCTGGAAAAAGAAAAGGGGACGGAGCCGACCGTAGAGGAAATCGCGGGGCGGACCGGCCTGAGCCCGGAAGAGCTGGTGATGGCCCTGGAGGCTGTCTCCGAGGTGGAATCCCTCAGTCAGCCCATATACCGGGGCGACGGTCCCCCGGTGCTTCTGGCCGACCGGCTGCCGGACAGAAAAGACCGGAATGAAGAGCTTTTAAACCGAATGCTGCTGACTCAGCTTTTGGAGCGGCTGGAGGAAAAGGAACGGGAAATCATCCGTCTGCGGTATTTTCAGGACCAGACTCAGACCCAGGTAGCCAAGCGGCTGGGGATGACCCAGGTTCAGGTTTCCCGCGCGGAAAAAAAGATCCTGCGGAAGATGAGGCAGCAGGTAAAACTTTAGAAAAATGACGAATAGGGGTTGACAATTCCGTGAAAAAGTTGTTAAATTAATCACAAAGTGAAATGTTAGCAAACACAAGTCAAGGAGGACTAGAGACATGGGCAGAAAAATTACCATCATCGGAGCAGGAAGCGTTGGTTCTACGATTGCATACACACTTGCAATGGAAGACAACTCCGTATCAGACATTGTTTTAATTGATATCAACAAAGAAAAAGTAATGGGCGAGGTTATGGATATCGGTCAGGGTACGTTCTTCAGAACGCCGATTTCTATCGTTGCCGGCGAGTACGAGGACGCCAAGGGATCTGATATTGTCATCATTACGTCCGGTATCGCCCGGAAACCCGGCCAGACCAGAATCGAGCTGACCCAGACGAACGTAAATATTCTCAAGAGCATTACGCCGCAGATCACCGCGGTTGCTCCCGACGCGCTGTATGTGATTGTGAGCAATCCGGTAGATATTATGACTTACGTGTTTATGAAGATTTCCGGAATTCCGGAGAACCGCATCGTAGGTTCCGGTACGATTCTGGATACTGCCCGTCTGCGCTACGGCCTGTCTGAGCATTATGACATCGCGCAGAAGAACATTCACGCGTACGTATTCGGCGAGCATGGAGATACCTCCTTCATTCCGTGGTCCTGCGCGGACGTTTCCGGCGCGCCTCTGGATGACTATCCCGAACTGATGAAGAAGCACGGCAAGGAGTTTGCTCCCCTTGACAAGGATGCCATGGCTGAGTACGTGCACAAGTCCGGCGGACAGATTATTTCCAGAAAGGGAGCTACCTTCTATGCGGTATCCGCTTCCGTATGTCAGCTGTGCGGAACGCTCATGGGATCCAAGGATTCTGTTATGACCGTTTCCTCCATGCTTCATGGAGAGTACGGCATTGAGGACGTATGCGTCAGCGTTCTGACCCTGGTGGGCCCCAACGGCGTACAGGGCAGACTGGATGTGAAGCTGACCGACGAGGAGATCGCGAAGCTGAAAGCCAGCGCGGACTCTCTGAAGGCCGTAATCAGCAGCATCAACATCTGATCCATTGGGAAAAAGCGATTTTTAAAAGTCAAGACCCGTTCTGCCAAAGAGGCAGAGCGGGTTTTTTATACCCTTTTACACAGGGATAAACCGGGGAAAAACGGTTACACTAGGGAAAAGAAAGGTGTGATGAAGTTGAACCGGAATTTTGTGATAAAATGTGCTTTGATTCTGCTGGCAGCCGCCCTGGCGGCGGGAGCCCTTTTCTATTTTCTCAGGGAGCCGGCGGCGCCCTCCCGGAATGCGGTTTTGGTGCGGCTGGAACAGGAGGGGGAGCGGCCCTGGGAGCGTTTCGGAGGTGTAAGGACGGATGAAGGCTGACACCCTGTACCTGAAGCTGGAGCAGAACGTCCGGATTTTCCGATGCCCGCCGCGCTTAGGAGAGATTGCCCGGATTTTATGCGCGGAAAAGGCGGTGGAGGACAGAGTGAAAAAGCTGGAATTTCCCATGGAAAAACCTCCGGGCGACGGCCGCTTCGCTTTTTCCGTGACGGATGTGATCCAGGTGATTCAAAAGGAATACCCGCAGCTTACGGTATGCAGCGTAGGGGAGCCGGATTTTATCCTGACGGTGGAAAAGGAGAAAAAGGCAGGGAAGGGATGGGACTGGTGCAAAACCTTCCTTGTCTGTCTTCTGTCTTTTTTCGGAGCGGCTTTTTCGATTATGGCGTTTAACAATGACGTGGGGATTACCCAGTTGTTTCATCAGCTTTACCGGCAGTTCACCGGGGAGGAATCCGGCGGATTCACTGTGCTGGAGATTACGTATTCCCTGGGAGTGGGCCTTGGTATCCTGATCTATTTTAATCATTTTTCCAGAAGGAAAAAGACGGCGGATCCTTCTCCCCTGGAAGTGAAGATGCGTTCCTATGAAAAAGAGGTAAACGCGGCTTTGCTGGAGGAGCAGGGAAGAAAGCAGGAAGGAGGGCAATAGCATGGCGCAGTTTTTTCTGGCGGCTTCGGGATTGTCTTTCGGCGTCCTGGTTTCCGGAGGAGTCGCCGCTTTGGTGACCGGACTTGGGATTCTGGCGCGGTTTATCGGCGTTTCCAGAACGGCCGATCGGATTTTGCTGTATGAGAAGGGCGTTTTTCTGGGAGTGGTCTGGGGAACTTTGATGACAGTATTTCCGGATATCAGAATGCCTTTTGGCGCCCTGGGACTTGGGATCTGCGGGATTTTTACCGGCGTTTTTGTGGGAGGCTGGATTTTGGCTCTGGCGGAACTGGCCAATGTGTTTCCGGTTTTCAGCCGCCGGCTGGGAATTACCAGGGGAACTGTTTTTCTGGTCCTTTCCCTGGCGGCGGGGAAGACGGCCGGGAGCCTGTATCTCTTCTTTATGGGGTGGGGGAAAGGATAAAGACCCCCGCTTTTTTCTTGCATTTTGCCAGGACATGGAGTAGACTTTTCCATATATGAGAATTGGGAGGTTTTGACATGGAAAAACTAAGACTTGGCATACTGGGGACGGGAAAAATCGCGGCTACCATGGCTTCTACCGTAAGAGAAATGAAAGAAGCGACGCTTTACGCGGTGGCTTCCAGAGAATATGGAAAAGCCAGGGCTTTTGCGGATACATACGGAGCCGAGAAGGCATATGGAAGCTATGAGGAGCTGGCGCGGGACGAGAACGTGGATCTGGTTTACGTAGCTTCTCCCCACTCCCATCACTATGAGCATGCCCGGCTGTGCATCGAAAACGGAAGGCCGGTGCTGTGTGAGAAGGCGTTTACCGAAAACGCCGGCCAGGCAAAGGAGCTCCTTTCCCTGGCCAGGGAAAAGGGCGTCCTGATCACGGAGGCGATGTGGGTACGGTATATGCCCATGTCCTTTCAACTCAGAGAACTTCTTGATCAGGGAAGGATCGGAAAGGTGATCGGCCTTACGGCCAATCTGGGCTATTCCCTGATGGAGGTGGAGCGAATGGTACGGCCGGAGCTGGCGGGAGGCGCCCTGCTGGATCTGGGGGTGTATACCATCAATTTTGCCACCTGGGTACTGGGAGATGAGATCCGGAAAGTATCTTCTTCCATGGTGCCGCACGATACGGGAGTGGATAAGCAGGAGTTTCTGAACTTCATCTATCCGGACGGCGCTTCCGCCGGCCTCTTTTCCACAATGCAGGCGGTGACTGACCGCAGGGGCGTTATTTACGGAACGGAAGGCTATCTGGAAGTGGACAACATCAACAATTTCGAGAGATTCCGGATTTATGACAAAGAATACCGGCTGACGGAAACCATAGAGCGCCCGGAGCAGATCACCGGATACGAATATGAGGTGCTGGCTTGCAAAAAGGCGCTGGAGGAAGGCAGACTGGAGTGTCCTGAGATGCCCCACGCCCATACGCTGTTTGTAATGGAGTTGCTGGACCGGATTCGCAGAGAGTGGAACCAGTAAGAAGAGGAATCGCCATGAAGACGCAGGACGAGTTAAAGAGACAGTTAAGACAGATCGACCGCAAGGGCTATAAAGCGTATAAGACGCTGGAGGGAGAGTACCGGTTCGGAAGCTATCTGCTTTGCATTGACCATGTGCAGGGCGATCCCTTCGCCACTCCTTCCAGAGTGCGCCTGCGGTACCAAAACAGGATTCCGGAAGAATACTTTGAGAGCCGTCACCGGAAGACGGCGGCGGAGGATTACCTTCTGCGCAGGCTGCACAGAAATCTCCGCAGCGGAGGCAAAGAGCGAAGAGGATCCGGAAAGAGCGGGCTGATTACCGCCTGCCGGGTGGGGCAGGAGATTCTGGAGCGTACCGCGGTTCTCCTTTCTCCGGAAACCATCGAAGCGCGGCTGGAGATCGGATTTCCCGCCTACGGGAGAACCATTGCGGCCGGAGAGCTGGAGGAGATTCTTTTCGTGTCCCTTCCGGAAATCGCCAGAAAAACCTGTTCCTTTGACGCGGGAATGAAACGGGAACTGGAAGAGACGGCGGCTTTGGCCGACGATCAGCAGTATATCCGGGAAGCGCTTGCAAAGCAGGGACTGGCGGCGTTTCTCGCGGACGGCTCCATTCTTCCCAGAGAGAGCGGCGTGTCCCAGAGACCCATGAAGGGAGCGGTTCCGTTCAGAAGTCCGGAGAGCGCGGCGGTGACTTTGCAGCTTCCCCACCGGGGACCGACCAGAGGCATGGGAATCCGGCAGGGGATTACCGTGATCGTGGGAGGCGGATATCATGGAAAGTCTACCCTTCTCAAAGCGGTGGAGCGGGGCGTTTACAACCATATTTCCGGCGACGGAAGAGAATATGTCATCACGGACGAGACGGCGTTCAAACTCAGGGCAGAGGAAGGCCGGTGCATTCACCAGGTAGATATTTCTCTTTTTATCAGCAATCTTCCAAGCCGGGCGGATACGGAAGCTTTTGTCACGGAGAACGCCAGCGGGAGCACCTCCCAGGCCGCGAATACCGTGGAGGCGCTTGCCTGCGGCAGCCGGGTTCTCCTGATCGACGAGGATACCTCCGCCACGAATTTTATGGTGCGGGACGACCGGATGGCCAGACTGGTGGAGGACCGAAAGGAGCCGATCACTCCCTTTATCCGTTTCATCCGGAGCCTTTATACGGATCTTGGAGTGTCTACGATCCTGGTGGCGGGCAGTTCAGGAGCGTATCTTTCCGTGGCGGATACCGTCCTTCAGATGGACTGCTATGAGGCCAGGGAAGTGACAAAGAAAGCGAAAGAGCTTGCGGAGAAGGTGACCGAGGGAAAAGCGGAGAGAAAGAGATGGGTAAAGAAGCCCATTTCCCCGCGAAGAATCGAAAAGGCCAGGGTACACGGCTGGGATACGGTAAGCTTTGACAAGACTGAGGTGGATTTGCGATATCTGGAACAGATTGTGGATGAGACGCAGACGGCGGCTCTGGCCTACCTGATCCCGTGGCTTTTGGAAAAAGGCGCCGACGGAAAGCGGACGGCGGTGGAGCTTGCGCTTCTGGCGGAGGAGAAAATCCGAAAAGACGGACTCCTTTCCATGGTTCCCAGGAATTACGGCGCCGGGGCGCCGGCGGCTGTGCGGGCCCTGGAGATCCTCGCCTGTCTCCAGCGATACCGGATGATCTGAAAATAGGGATTGATTTTTTGAAAAAAGGATGATATGGTGTAATTAACTGCATGACTGACGGAAGTGGAAATGACCACGGGGAGTGCAGAGCGTGAGAGGCCGACCGTCTGGGCAAGAGAGGATGTCCGGAGGCTGGCCTTTTTTGTTTCCGAAAGAAAGGGAAGGGCCTCTCACACGGAAGAATCGGCAGGAAAAAGGAAGGAGAAGTGCAGATGAAGAAAATTTCTTTGGAGAAGGAACTGCGGGAAATCAGCTACCCAGGAAGAGGAATTGTAATCGGAAGGAGCCGGGACGGGAAAAAGGCTGTGGCCGCTTACTTTATCATGGGAAGAAGTGAGAACAGCAGGAACCGGGTCTTTGTGGAGGAGGGAGAAGGGATTCGGACAGAAGCCTATGATCCGTCCAAGCTTACGGATCCAAGCCTCATTATTTACGCTCCGGTGCGGGTTCTGGGAAATCAGACCATCGTCACCAACGGGGATCAGACCGATACGATCTATGAGGGAATCCGCCAGGGAAAAAGCTTTTCCGCTTCTCTGGAAAGCCGCGAATTTGAGCCGGACGCGCCCAATTATACGCCCAGGATTTCCGGAATCATCACGTTGGAAAAGGGCGCTTTTTCTTATGAAATGTCCATTCTCAAAAGCAGCAGCGGAAACCCGGAGGAATGTCTGCGCTATACCTTTTCCTATGACGCTCCCCAGCCGGGAGAGGGACGTTTTATCCACACCTATCAGGGCGACGGAAACCCTCTGCCCAGTTTTGAAGGAGAGCCCAAACGGGTGGAGATCCCGGACAGCTGCGAGGAGTTTGCCAGCCTGCTTTGGGAGAGCTTAAACGAAGACAATAAGGTTTCTCTGTTCGTAAGGTATCTTGACCTGGAGACAGGGACGTATGAGACGAAGATTGTGAACAAGAATCAGTGAGAGAGGAGAACGGAAATGAAAGAATTACAGTTAAAGTACGGCTGCAACGCCAATCAGAAGCCTTCCCGCATCTATATGGCGGACGGAAGCGAACTTCCCATCCAGGTACTTTCCGGAAGGCCCGGTTACATCAATTTTCTGGACGCGTTTAACGGCTGGCAGTTGGTAAAAGAACTGAAGGAGGCCTCCGGACTTCCGGCGGCGACCTCTTTTAAGCACGTATCTCCTGCGGGGGCGGCGGTGGGCCTTCCTCTTACAGAGACCCTGGCGAAAATTTACTGGGTGGATGACCTGGGCGAGCTTTCGCCCCTGGCCTGCGCTTACGCCAGAGCCAGAGGCGCGGACCGGATGTCTTCCTTCGGCGATTTTATCGCCCTTTCCGACGTCTGCGACCGGGACACCGCTATGCTGATTAAGAGAGAAGTCTCCGACGGCGTGATTGCCCCAGGCTACACGGAAGAAGCGCTGGAGATTCTGAAACAGAAGAAAAAAGGGAATTACAATGTGATTCAGATCGACGAATCCTACCGGCCGGATCCTCTGGAGCACAAACAGGTCTACGGAATCACCTTTGAGCAGGGACGCCAGGAGCTGAAGATTGACGACGCCCTTCTCTCTCATTTTGTGACGGAGAAAAAGGAGGTTTCCTCGGAAGCGCTCCGCGACCTCAAGATTGCCCTTATCACGCTGAAATATACCCAGTCCAATTCAGTCTGCTACGTAAAGGACGGACAGGCCATCGGCATCGGAGCGGGACAGCAGTCCAGAGTGCACTGCACGCGTCTGGCCGGACAGAAGGCGGACAACTGGTTTTTGCGCCAGTGCCCCAAAGTGATGGAGCTTCCTTTCAAAGAAGAGATCACGCGGGCGGAGCGGGACAATGCCATAGACGTATACATCGGCGCGGAATACAGGGACGTTCTGGCGGACGGAGCCTGGGAAAAGGTATTCACCAGGAAGCCGGAAGTCTTTACCGAGGAAGAGAAGAGCCAGTGGCTTGGGAAAATGACGGGAGTAACCCTTGGCTCGGACGCCTTCTTCCCCTTCAGCGACAACATTGAACGCGCCCGCAAGAGCGGCGTATGCTATATCGCTCAGCCCGGCGGTTCGGTGAGGGATCAGGATGTCATCGACACCTGCAACAAATACGGAATGGCCATGGCCTTTACCGGAATCCGGCTGTTCCATCACTGATGGGATTTGTAAAAAATCCCAGAATTTCGGTTTCTTTTTTTCACCGGATAGTATATAATTACTTATATCGTTTACAAAAACAGGTAACAGGAGGGTGAAAAATGGAAAACTATAGGAAAGCATACGAGGAATGGCTGGCAGATCCGTACTTTGACGAAGCCACCAAGGAAGAGCTTCGCGGGATCGCGGAGAATGAAAATGAAATCCGCGAGCGCTTTTATACGGAGCTGGAGTTTGGAACCGCGGGCCTTCGCGGAATCATCGGCGCCGGGACAAACCGTATGAATCAGTATGTGGTTCAGAGAGCGACGCAGGGACTGGCGAACTACATCCTCTCTCTTGGAAGAAAAGGACAGGGAGTCGCCATTGCCTACGATTCAAG
>CALWMW010000106.1 GCA_944382085.1 uncultured Lachnospiraceae bacterium
CCCACGGGAGCCGGAAAGTCCACCATCGTGAACCTGATCAGCCGCTTCTACAATGTGGATTCCGGACAGATTCTCATTGACGGCCATGATATTTCCAAGTATACCATCCGCTCCCTGCGTACCCAGATGGGCGTGAGGATGCAGGACAGCTTTATCTTCGCCGGCACCATCATGGACAATATCCGCTATGGAAATATGAACGCCACAGATGAGGAAGTCATTGAGGCGGCGAAAACGGTTTGCGCCCATGACTTTATCAGCTCCATGGAAAACGGCTATTACACGGAGGTAAATGAGAGGGGAAGCCGCCTCTCCGCCGGCCAGCGCCAGCTGATCTCCTTCGCCCGCGCCCTGCTGGCGAACCCGAAGATCCTGATTCTGGACGAGACCACCTCCAGCATCGATACAGAGACCGAGCTCCTTCTCCAGAAGGGACTTGCCCGTCTCCTGGAGGGGAGAACCTCCTTTATCATCGCCCACCGTCTCTCCACGATCAAGAACGCGGACTGCATCATGTACGTGGCGGACGGCGCGATCCTGGAAAAAGGTACCCACGAAGAGCTTCTCGCGCAGAAGGGCGCGTATTACGATCTCTATATGTCTCAGTTCGATTTCCTGATGCAGGACGCCAAGAAGGAGAAGGAAGAAAGCGCCTGACAGCGTCTTTGACGGTGAGAGCGAAAACAGAAGAATGTGAAGAAAAGCCGGGAAGGCGCGAAAGCGCCTGACCGGCTTTTCTAAAAGATATGAATTGCTATAAGGAAGCAATTATGGTATAATTAATAAGAAGACCGCAGAAATTATCGCAGCAGTTCAGCTCAGGTCCGCGCACATGCCGCGCGGACCGTAAGAATGTGATTCAGGAGTGCAAAATCCCATCGCCGCAGGCGATTTTAAATGGATTTTGCATGTAACGGTTCAGCAGGGCTGAACTGTTGCGAAAAGGAAGGAGAAAAGATTATGGAGTGGATGATTGTTTTCGCGGTGATCGTTGTATTGCTGCTGCTGTTTTCCTGCCTGAAAATTGTGCCGGAGGCAAAATGCTTTGTGATTGAGTTCCTTGGGACGTACAAGTGCACCTGGCAGTCGGGGCTGCATTTTAAGATCCCGTTTCTGGAGCGCATTTCCAAAAAGGTGTCCATGAAGGAGCAGGTGGCGGACTTTCCGCCCCAGCCGGTGATCACCAAGGACAATGTTACGATGAATATCGACACCGTGGTGTATTATAAGATTTTTGACCCGAAACTTTATACCTACGGGGTGGAGCAGCCGGTGGTCGCCCTGGAAAATCTTACCACTACTTCGCTGAGAAACATTGTGGGCGATCTGGAGCTGGATCAGACGCTGACATCCCGGGATCTGATCAACGCCCAGATGCGGGATGTCCTGGACGTGGCTACCGATCCCTGGGGCATAAAGGTCCACCGGGTGGAGCTGAAAAATATCATTCCACCTCAGGAAATCCAGCAGGCCATGGAGAAGCAGATGAAGGCCGAGCGGGATAAGCGCCAGACGCTTCTGGAGGCGGACGCGCACAAGCAGTCGGCCATCACCAGAGCAGAGGGGGACAAGGAAGCGAAGGTTCTGGCGGCTGAGGCGGAGAAGGAGGCCCGGATCGCTCTGGCAGAGGGCGAGGCGGAGTCCATCCGCAGGATTTATGAGGCGGAAGCCGCGGGTCTGGAGCGGCTGAAGGCCGCGGGGATTGACAGCAGCGTCCTGGCCTTAAAGCAGCTTGAAGCCCTTAAAGATATTGCCGACGGGCGCGCCACAAAGATTTTCATGCCTACGGATCTCACTGAGGCGGCGGCCAGGCTTGGCTTCGCGGCGGAGATTCTCGGCACCGGAGCTGCGGAGCCCATCGACCGCAGTCCCAAGGAGAAGATAAAGCCGGGTCAGCCGGATGTTTGCTGCGATCCGATCTTAAACCCGGAACGGTCCCGGGTGACTAAGAAGCTGGCTGTTCAGAGCGAAATGCCAAAGAAAGTCGGAACAGAGAGCAAAGAGAAGAAGGGAGAAAGACTATGAAGTATTGGAAAAGAAGCATTTTGGCGATAGCGGGAGCCGCCCTGGTTTTCGCGGGAGTTATGCCGGTTTCGGCGCAGACCAGCCTGGAAAAAGCAGCCACGGTGGAAGGAGCCGATCTGCTGTATGGGAGCAATAACCTGACCCTGGAAGGAGAGAGCGGTTACGCCCTGGCGGATATGGCGGGCACTCCGTTGACGGAAGCCGTATACGGAAGTTTTTCTTATAACGGCGGCTATATTGTGGCTACAGGCGCGGAGGGCGGACTAACTTCCACGGGAGTGCTGACGGCAGAGGGAAAAGAGCTGGTTCCCTGCAGGTACAGTGAGATCGAGGTTCTGAATCCCCACTGGATTCTCGCCATTACCCTGGATGAAGCCACGGCGGATCAGTACGACTATTCTTCGTTCCTGTCCAACGACGCCTTTTACCTGATCAATACGGTGGATGTGTATTTTATCTCTCAGGACAAGGAAGCGTCCTGCGTGGCATCCCTGACCAGGG
>CALWMW010000107.1 GCA_944382085.1 uncultured Lachnospiraceae bacterium
ACCCTGGGCGCGAAACTGTGAATGGTCTCCAGCTGGAAGCTGCTGATCTCCGCCACCGTCACCGCCTTCTCCGTCATCCGGTCCGCCGCCTCTGTGTAGGGCGTCCCGATGTTCCCCACAACGTAGACCTCCGGGCGGCAGCTTTTCATAATCTCTCCCAGCAGGCTGGTGGTGGTGGTCTTTCCGTTGGTGCCGGTCACGGCCAGAACGTCTCCCTTCCCGCAGGCGAAGGCAAGCTCCACTTCCCCCCAGACCGGAATGCCTTTCTTTCGGATCCGCTGGCCCAGAGGCGTATCCAGCGGAATGCCCGGACTGAATACCGCCAGGTCCACGCCTTCCAGATCGGCGTCTTTGAGCTGCCCGATCCGGATTCTGGCCCGGCTCCTTCTGGGAAGTCTTTTTTGCACCTGCATGGTGGTGAGATCTTTATTCTCATCGTACAGAACGACGTTCGCCCGCATTTTCTCCAGGAGCGTCACCGCCCCGATTCCGCTGATTCCGGCTCCCGCCACCAGTACTGTCTTGTCTTTCCATTCCATATTCCGTTCCTCCCTGAACCGGAGATTCTGCTTCTCCGTCTTTTCTCTTCGTTCTTTTTCCCTTCCGGTCAGCCCAGTCCCGCCAGAGCCAGCAGGCAGAGGAAGGCTGTAATCACCGTAAATACCGCCACGATCCTGGTCTCCGACCAGCCGCACAGCTCAAAGTGATGATGGATGGGCGCCATCTTAAAGAAACGCTTTCCTCCCGTCTTCTTAAAATAGGTCACCTGAATCATCACAGAAATCACTTCCGCCAGATAAATAAATCCGATAATGGGAATAAAGAAGGTCATACGCATCACATAGGCGCAGCCGGCGACGAAACCGCCCAGGGCCAGGGAGCCGGTATCCCCCATGAACACCTTGGCCGGATATACGTTGAACAGAAGGAAGCCAAGGAGCGCGCCGGTCACCGCCGCGGTCATAGGCTCCACGCCTCCCTGCAGGGCCAGAGAGGCCACGGTAAAGAATACGGACACCATAACGGTCACGCCGGTGGCCAGACCGTCCAGGCCATCGGTGAAATTCACGCCGTTCACGGTACCGATGATCGCCACATACGCCAGAGGCACCGCCAGGATCTTCACCCAGCCGCCGCTTAACACCATCCCGCCGGAGAAGGGAATCAGGAATTCCAGGCAGGAGGGATCCATAAACCAGATATAAGCCACGAATACCGTGGTGACCAGAAGCTGTCCCAGCATCTTCTGCCTGGGATACAGGCCGTCGGAACGGCGCATCACCACTTTCAGATAATCGTCCAGGAATCCGATGATGCCAAAGCCCAGCACCAGAAACAGCACCGGGATCATCCGGGGATACTTTCCGATATACAATAAGGAGGTAATCACCAGACTGATAAGGATAATCAGTCCGCCCATGGTGGGCGTCCCGGCCTTCTTGAGATGGGACTGCACGCCCTCCTCTCTCTCCGTCTGTCCCACCTTCAGCTTCTGCAGAAAGGGGATCACCACCGGACTTAACAGAACGCTTATGGCAAACGCGGCGAACAGCGGGATCAACACATCCTGATTTACTAACATTTTGCACCTCTTCTTCTCTTATGAATTTTGAATAGTTACAGTATAATTCTTTTCCTGCTATTATTCAACCTTTTCATATCCCAAATAGGGAAGAATATTTTCAAAAATCCCCTTGACAGCGGGGGCCGCGATGGTCCCTCCATAATAAACGCCCTGGGGATTGTTGATGATGCAAAGGACCAGCACCTTGGGATCCTGGGCTGGCGCGAAGCCGATGAAGGAAGAGATGTATTTGTTGGCGCTCCTGGGCAGGGTCTCCGAGGTGGCCGTTTTGCCTCCGATCCGGTAGCCTTCCAGATATGCGTTTTTCCCGGAGCCGCCGTCTACCACCTGTTCCAAGAGATACCGCATGGTCTTGGACGTCTCTTCCGAAAGAATCCTCCCTTTTTCCTCCTGGCGGATCAGCTCCAGGAGGGTTCCGTCCCGCTCTTTCACGGCAACGCCCAGATGGGGGGTGATCCGCGTGCCGCCGTTGAGAATGGAGCTGACGGTGGCGGCAAGCTGCACCGGCGTAACCTGAAAGGACTGGCCGAAGGAAATGGTCGCCAGCTCCACCAGGCCGATGTTTTCCTTCCGATGCATGATGGTTCCCGCCTCTCCCGGAAGATCCACCCCGGTTTTCTCCAGCAGGCCGAACTGTTCAAAATAGGAGTAATACCGGTCGACGCCCAGCCGCAGCCCCACGTCGATAAAGACGGGATTGCAGGAATTCTGCGCCGCCTCCAGAAAGGTCTCTGTCCCGTGTCCCGTGGTTTTGTGGCAGCGGATCCTCCGGTCCTCCACGATCCGGAACCCAGGACAGGAGAAGGTGTCCTCCAGGCTCACCACGCCTTCTTCCAGCCCGGCCGCCGCCGTGATGATTTTAAACGTGGATCCCGGCTCATACGTATCGTTGAGGCATCCGTTCCGCCACATCTGATTCAGGGCGTTCTGCAGGCTTTCCCCGGAAAGCCCCTCCTGTCCCTGGGGCAGTTGGTAAGGATCGTTCAGATCAAATTCCGGCACATGGGTCATCCCGTAGATTTCCCCGTTGGAGGGGTTCATCACCAGGATGGAGACGCTGTCCGCCTCCTTTTGCTCCATGAGCTGAAGAGCGGTCTGCTGGATGAATTTCTGGATGTTGTAGTCCAGGCTGATCCACAGATCCTTCCCCCGCACCGGTTCCTCCCGCCGTTCCCCGGTGTTTTCCAGCTGAATTCCCCTGGCGTCGGTGAGGGTGAGGATTCTTCCCGGCTCCCCGGCCAGCACCGCGTCGTACTCCACCTCCAGTCCGATGATGCCCTGATTGTCCGCTCCGGTAAACCCCAGCACCTTGGAGGCGGTGTCTCCATAGGGGTAATATCTCCGGTAGTCTTCGTCCACCTTTACTCCATCCAGCCCGTAATTCCGGATCCGGTCTCCCACCTCTTTCTCCACGTTCCGCTGAATTCTCTCCATGGAGCTTACTTTTTCCACTTTTTCCCGCACGTCCTCCTCGGCAAGGTCCAACTCCTGGGAGAGGACGGAAATCACCCGTTCCGGATCCGTGACCTGGCTGTGGATCACGGATATGGTGCAGACGGTCCGGTTATCCGCCAGCACCACCCCGTTGGCGTCCAGAATCCGCCCCCGTTCCGCTTTGATCTCCCGCTCCCGCTCATGGAGGTCCTGGGCCAGGTCCGCGTAATACTGGGAATCCGCCACCATCAGGGCCGCCAGTCTCCCTCCCAGGAAGGCAAGCGCGAAAAAGCAGAGAAAAAAGAGGACCGCTGTCTTTTTCCGGTGAAAGGTTCTCGTTTTCTCCATAACAGGCATAAAAATCCCCGCAAAAGTTTTAATACAGTGTATTATTCCTTTTGCGGGGATATGTTATTCTTCCAGTTCTTCGTCCGTGGCCGTGCCGTCCCATACGGCGACGTCCTCTCCCGCGCCCTCCTTGGGCTCCAGCGGAGCCGGGATGTTGGGATTCTCCGCCGTGGGATCCAGATCGTCGTCGGTCTCCTCCGACTCCAGGTTCGCCACGGGATTGGCGTAGGCGTCATAAACCGTGCCGTCCTCGTCCACGTAAGCGCCCTCAATGGGCGTGCCGGAAGAGGTGACAACGACGCCGTCGTCATCCACATAAGCGCCGGTGTAATAATTTCCGTAGCTGTCAAAGGCCGCGAAGGTCTGCTTCGCTCCCTCCGCCACGTCCTCCCTGGTCAGTCCCAGATAAGCCAGCAGCTCATCCGTCACTTCCTCTGTGGGGTAGATCTCCATATAAGGAAGCACCTCTGTGGCAATCTTCCGGAACAGTTCCTGGGCGTACGTACTGTTGGCCTGCTGGTCAACGTTCGGCTCATCCACTACCACGTAGATCGCCACCTGGGGATCGTTGATGGGCGCCGCTCCGATGAAGGAAACCAGATATTTTCCCGTAGCGCGCAGGCCCGTCTCCGGATCGAATTTCTCCGCCGTACCGGTCTTTCCGCCGGTGCGGTATCCGGGAACCTGGGATTTCCGTCCGGTTCCTTCTTTTACGCCCTTCTCCAGATAGCCTCGCACAAGCTCGGAGACCTCCGTGGATACCGGCTGCTTTAAAAGAAGCCCGTCCATGCTGCGGACCACGCTTCCGTTCTCGTCCAGCACCTTGCTTACCACATGGGGCTGATAGTAATAGCCGCCGTTCACAACGGAGCAGAAGGCCGTAATCTCCTGGATCATATTACAGGTAAAGCCCTGGCCGAAGGTATCCGTGGCCAGCTCCACCTCGTTCATGGTCTCCTCCGTATGGATGGAGCCCGTATTTTCATTAGGAAGGTCGATGCCGGTAAGCCGGCCGAAATTAAACAGGGCCTGGTACTTCCGGAAGGTGGCTCCCCCCATTTTAAAGCCGATCTGCATCATGGCGTCGTTGCAGGAATTCTTGAGGGCGTCTCCCAGGCTCTCTTCCCCGTGCCCGTAGATGGCGTCGCAGTTGATCTGGGTATCTGTGACAAATTCTCCTCCGTCGCAGTAGAAGTAGGAGTCGTCCGTCACCGCTCCGCAGTCCAGGGCGGAAGCCACCGTCATGGGCTTTACGGTAGAACCCGCCTCATAGGCCTCGCTGACGCAGTAATTGCTCCACACTCCGTTCAGCGCCTCCACGTACTCTTCCTCCGACATGGAATTCTGCTCCGACAGGGTATACCAGTCGTCCAGGTTCTGGGGATCGTTGAGATCGAACTCGGAATTCGTCCCCATGGCCAGGATGCCTCCCGTATTGGGATCCATCACCACCACGGCGATGTTGGCGGCGCCGTGCTTGGCCGTGCCGTCGTCCCGGTCTTCCCCGTAGAGCTCGTCGAACTCGTCAATGTATTTCTGGACAATCTCCTGAATGTTCATATCCAGGGTGGTCACCAGGGTATGGCCGTTCTCCGGGGCGATGGTGCGCTTCTGGTATTCCTGGTCCTCGTTGAGATACCCGAACACCCGGCCGTTGGTCCCGTTGAGCAGGCTGTCATAGTAGGATTCCAGGCCGCAGATTCCGTCGTCGCTGTCGTTGGAAAATCCGATGACGCTGCTGGCCAGCCTCCCCATGGGGTACTGGCGGTCATACTGCTCCTCAAACCAGATGCCCACCACGTGCTCCAGCGCCCGGCGCTCTTCCTTGGAGAGTTCCCGGTCCTCATCCAGAGAAACGTACTCCTCGTAGGCGTCCTTCTCTTCCTCCGTAATGTTCTGGAGAAGGATCTGGTACTGGCTCTTTCTGGTCTTTTCGTCGGAAATCCGATCCCGGATCTCCGATTCCTCCAGGTCGAAATTCTCTACCACCGCCCGTACCGTCTCGTCCACATAATCCTGATAGTCCTCTTCCTCCTCGTACTCGTTCACCGCGTAGCAGTCCAGAATCAGGTTGTACTGTCTCTCGCTGTAAGCCAGAAGCTGCCCGTTGGCGTCCTGGATCTCCCCTCTTCTGGCGTAGATCGTCTTGCTGTCGTAGTTCTCCTGAGACAGCACCTGCCTTGCGTACCGCTGCCCGCTGCTGACATTGATGTAGGCAATGCGGAGAATCAGGATAATCATAAATAATAAAATGAATGCAAATACAGCCAGAAGCTTTATTTGCATTTTTTTCGTAAACCGTCGTTCTCTTTTCACTTTTTCATTTCTTGCCAAACTATCACCTATTCCGCAGGAATATCTGTATACTGGCGAACGTAGTCGCTGCCGCTCTCTTCATACGTGACGATCTGATCCTTGCTGGCGTAATCCATCCCCAGCTCGTTCATTGCCACATCCTTCACATGCGCCATGTCAATTCCCGTCATGATTCCATTGTAATCCGCGTCGTTTTCCAGAATCGCCGCGTCCAGCTGCGCTTCCAGAGAAGTCACTTCTTTGTTGAGCATCGTGGACTTGGCCTGCAGCTGCAGATACGTCACGCACATAAATACGGTGGCGACCGCCGCTGCCGTCAAAAAAATCACGTACCCCAGATTCATCTGCAGGGCCCGTTCCCTGTTTTTTCTAGTAGCCAGGCTGGTAGAAGGAGTTTTTCTTGTCTGTCTCTTTTCCGGAAGGGGCTGTGCCTTTCTCACTGCGTTTCCATCTATATATGGATATACTCTCCGGCTTTCCGTCCTCCTGTAATGATTCAGGCGCGCCGCGCCCTGCCGCTCTGCTCTGGCCATTTTTCATTCCCCTTGTCTTTACTGTATTTCACGCTCAAAGACTCTTAGCTTTGAGCTTTTCGCTCTTGGATTCTCTTCCAGCTCCTGCTCATCCGGCAGGATCGGTTTGCGGGTAATTACCCGTCCTTTTGGTTTTCTCCCGCATACGCATACGGGAAACTCTTTGGGACAAACGCATGGGTTCTCCCATTCCCGGAATTTGTTCTTCACAATTCGGTCTTCCAGAGAATGAAAGGTAATCACGCAGATTCTTCCCTTATCGTTTAAAAGCTCCACGATCTCGTCCAGAGCTTCCTGCAGCACATCCAGCTCTCGGTTCAGCTCGATCCGGATGGCCTGAAAGGTCCTTTTGGCCGGGTGTCCTCCGACTGCCCGAACTTTCATCGGTATGGCCGCTTTTATAACATGAATTAACTCCCCAGTCGTCTCCAGTGTCTTTTCCTTACGCGCCGCCACAATGTGCTTTGCAATGTTTTTCGCGAACTTTTCCTCTCCGTAGTCACGGATGATCCGGTACAGCTCCCTTTCCTCGTACCCGTTCACAATGTCCCTTGCCGTCTTGTCCTGGCGCTGATCCATCCGCATGTCCAGCGGGGCATCTTCTCTGTAAGTAAAGCCGCGGTCTGCCGTGTCAAGCTGGTAGGCGGAAACCCCCAGATCCAAAATGACTCCATCTACAGATGTAATACCAAGCTTCCCCAGCTCCCCTCTCATCTCGCAGAAATTGCTGCGTACGATGGTGACTCTGTCCTGAAACTCCCCTAAACGCCGGGACGCCGCCTGGATCGCGGCTCCGTCCTGATCAATGCCGATCAGCCTGCCCTTATCCGACAGCCTCCGACAGATCTCAAAGGAGTGTCCTCCGCCTCCCAGTGTGCCGTCCACATAGATGCCGTCCGGTTTTATCCGCAAAGCGTCAATGCTCTTTTCCAAAAGTACAGATTTGTGTCTGAACTCCATACAATCCTCCCCAGGTTATATGACTAAGCCTAAATCTGTCATTTGTTCCGCGATATCGTCCATATCATCATAAGCATTGTTGTCTGTCCAGTTCGCCTTGCTCCAGATCTCAATCCGGTTCAGGTTTCCCGTCAGCACCACGTCCTTCTCCAACTCGGCGAACTCCCGAAGCGTCTGCGGCAATAAAATTCTCCCCTGCTTGTCCAGCTCGCACTCAATCGCTCCCGATACGAAGAACCGTGTGAATTTCCTGGCGCTCTTTTGAGTCATCGGCAGTGTGCGCAGCTTCTCTTCAAAGGCCTGCCACTCGTTTTTGGGGAACACAAACAGGCATCCATCCAATCCCTTTGTCACAATAAATTCATCGCCCAGCTGGTCTCTGAATTTTGACGGGATGATCAGTCTGCCTTTGGGATCAATAGTATGATTGTATTCTCCCATAAACATGTGAAGCACCTGCTTTCCGCCGCGGCGGGTGTCTCTCACGCTGTGGCCTTCCAGGAATCAGCCCTCCACTGTTCCTCCACTTCGTACCACAACTCACCACTTCTCACCACCTGTCAAATATAATAACGTAAAACTGCACAAAATACAAGCCTAAATTCTCTTTTTTTATTTACATTTTTGTTAACAATTACCCTACCAGATCTTGTATCTTCAAAAAAAGCTGACGCAAAACCTTGCGTCAGCTCCCGTTTAAGCGATTGCGTATTCCGAAAGATACTCTTCCAGCAGCCGGTCCACCCGGATGCTCTGCTCGTAGGCGTCCTCCACTTTCCCCCCGTCTTCCAGAATCCGGTTCAGCCTCGTGCGTTCCTTCTCAATCTGTTCCCTCAGACGTTCTCTTTGATTCATATTCCTTCGTTTCCTTTCTTTTTATCCTTCTATACAACAGCATCAACCCTGATACCAGCATTAGGATTCCGGATACCGCCCAAGATACCGGAACCTGGGTTCCTGGAAAAAGGAGCTGGTCTGTGCGCAGTCCCTCAATCCAGAATCTCCCGGCCCCGTAAAGGAAAAAATACATCAAAAGCACCTGTCCCTGATAAGATTTTTTCTTCCTCAGCGTGAGAAACAGAAGTACCAGAAGCACTCCGAAATTCCATAAAGACTCGTACAGGAAGGTGGGATGGACCTGGATGTACTGCACGTCCCCGATTACCTGGAGATGCTCCAGCATCGCGTCCGTCACTTCCGAAGCCCGGACGTCCGTCAGGGGAAGGCGCATGGCCAAAAGCCCGTCTGTGTAGTCCCCGAAGGCCTCCCGGTTAAAGAAGTTGCCCCATCTTCCGATCATCTGGCCCCAGACCAGGCCAACCGCCGCCGTGTCCAGGACCTGCAGGTATTTCATCTTTCGCACCCGGCAGAAAATAAGAACCGTGACCACGCCTCCCGCCACTCCGCCGTAAATCGCCAGCCCTCCCTCCCGGAGGTTGAAGATCTCCGGAATATGGCGGCTGTAGTAATCCCAGGAAAACGCCACGTAGTAAATCCTGGCGCACAGAACGGAAACCAGCACCGCCAGGATGCCCAGGTCAAAATAGTCGTCCCCCTTCTGGCCTGTGCAATCCGCCAGCTTCATCACCAGAAGGATTCCCGTCACCATGGCGGCCGCCAGAACCATCCCGTAGCAGGCGATCTCGAAGCCGCCTACAGAGACGGATTTTATCACATGACGCAGTTCAATTCCCAGATGGGGAAACCCGATGGAACCTTCCATGCGCTGCCTCCTTCCCTCGCCGGCCCGAAACGTTCCGGTTCCCTAGGCTCAGACGTTGAAGCGGAAGAGAATCACATCTCCGTCCTTCACCACGTAGTCCTTTCCTTCCAGGCCCACCAGCCCTTTCTCCTTCGCCGCCGCATAGGAGCCGCAGTCCAGGAGATCCTGGTAATTGACGACCTCGGCCCGGATAAATCCTCTCTCGAAATCGGAGTGGATCTTTCCCGCCGCCTGGGGCGCCTTGGTTCCCCGGCGGATCGTCCATGCCCTGGTCTCCGTCTCGCCGGCAGTGAGATAACTCAGAAGTCCAAGAATGCGGTAGCTGGCCTTTATCAGTTTCTCCAATCCGGACTCTTTCAATCCCAGGTCTTCCAGAAACATCTGCTTTTCATCGTCGTCCAGCTCAGCGATCTCTTCCTCGATCTGGGCGCAGATGACAAAGACCTCGCTGTGGTTCTTGTCCGCGTACTCCCGGACGCTTCGCACCATGGAATTGGAAGCCCCGTCGTCCGCCAGATCCTGCTCCGCCACATTGGCGGCGAAAATCACCGGCTTGGCCGTGAGGAGGTTGTATTCCTTCATCCAGGCTTCTTCGTCCTCGTCCTCCGCGGAAAAGGTGATGGCAAGTTCCCCGTCCTCCAGATGCTTCTGCAGCCGTTTGAGAAGCTCCAGTTCCTTGGCCTGGGCCTTGTCGTTCCTGGCCGCGCGGGCAGTCTTGGCAATCCTTCGCTCCAGAATCTCCAGATCCGAAAAGCTCAGTTCCAGATTGATGGTCTCGATGTCGCGAAGGGGGTCTACCGAACCGTCCACGTGGATCACATTGGGATCCTCAAAGCACCGCACCACATGGACGATGGCGTCTACCTCCCGGATGTTGGCCAGAAACTGGTTTCCCAGTCCTTCGCCTTTGGAAGCGCCCTTCACCAGGCCCGCAATGTCCACAAACTCGATCACCGCCGGAGTAATCTTCGCGGAGTGATAAAGCTCTGCAAGAAGGTTCAGCCTCTCGTCCGGCACCGCCACGACGCCCACGTTGGGGTCGATGGTACAGAAGGGGTAATTGGCTGATTCCGCCCCCGCCTTCGTCAAAGAATTAAACAGCGTGCTCTTACCCACGTTGGGCAGACCGACAATTCCAAGTTTCATGTTTTTCCTCTCCATTCTATCCTGTTCTTCATACAGTGGCTTACATTTTCCCTGTTTATTTCTTAGCAAGTCACAGTTTAGCACATAAAGCGACAAGAAACAATAGCTTCTCCGGAAAACCGCTCGACAGGATTCCCCTTCTGCTGTTTTTTCCCGTAAAAAAACGGCGCCTTTTGAGACGCCGTCCTTCGTTTTTTCCCGAAAATCCCGGTTTTTTCTCTGTGGAAGTCTTTCCTTCTTCTGCGAATCCTGTCGACCGATTCCCGTCACAGGGTTTCCCCCATGGCCTGCAAAAGAGCCTCCACGCTTCCTTTTATGTCTTCGTTGAACACGGCGGAACCGGCCACACAGACGTTCGCTCCTGCCTCCAACACCTGGCGGATGGTGGAGAGCTTAATGCCTCCGTCCACCTCGATGTCCAGATCCAGTCCCAGGGCGTCCGCTTTCTCCCTGAGGGCTTTGATCTTTCCAGTCATGGCGGGAATGTAGGCCTGTCCCCCGAAGCCGGGATTTACCGTCATAATCAGAACCATGTCCAGATCTTCCAGCACATAGTCCAGAACGGACAGGGGCGTAGAGGGGTTCAGCGCCACCCCGGCTTTCAGTCCCTTGTTCTTGATGGCCTGGATGGTTCTGTGCAGATGTCTGGCCGCCTCCGCGTGTACGGTGATGCCGTCCGCTCCGCAGGCTGCAAATTCGTCGAGATAACGGTCCGGATCCTGAATCATCAGATGTACGTCAAAAAAGCAGTCCGTGGCATTGCGAATGGAAGAGATGACCGGCATTCCAAAGGAAATGCTGGGGACGAACACGCCGTCCATTACGTCAATGTGAAGATATTCCGCTCCCGCGGATACCGCTGTCCTGATCTGATCCTCCAGATGCTTGAAATCCGCGGCCAGGATAGACGGCGCCAGAATCTTTTTTCTGCTCATAGAACCCTCCTTTAATATTTTTTCTGTTCTCTCAGCTCCTCTGCCAGCATCACATAGCTTTCATACCGGGAGGGATGAAGCTTTCCCTCCGCTACCGCCTGCTTCACCCGGCAGTCCGGCTCCTTCAAATGGAGACACCCCTGGAAGCGGCAGCTTCCTTCATAGGGAAGAAATTCGGGAAAGTATCCTTTCAGGTCTTCATAATCGATCCCTTTTAAATAGAGGGAACTGAACCCCGGCGTATCCAGAAAGTACGTATTCTTCCCCAGGGTCAGCAGCTGGGTATGGCGGGTGGTATGGCGTCCCCGGTCAATCTTGCGGCTCACCTCTCCCACCTCCATCTTCACGCCGGTCTGCAGAAGATTGGTGAGGGAAGATTTTCCCACGCCGGAAGGCCCCGCCACAATGGTGGTCTTTCCTTCCAGGAGGGGACGCAGCTCTTCTGTGCCTCTGTTTTCGGCCGCGCTGAGAAAGAGCACCCTGCTCCCGCAGTTTTGGTAGATCTCTCCGATCCGCTCCAGCTCCTCCTCCTTTGCCAGGTCCGATTTGTTGATGCAGATGAGGACCGGGATCTTCTGCTGCTCCATGGTGATCAGAAAGCGGTCCAGAAGATTCAGGTTCGGCCTGGGGCTGGCCGCGGCAAAGATCACGGCCGCCTGGTCTATGTTCGCCGCGGCGGGCCGGTAGATCTGGTTCTTCCTGGGGAGGATCTTCACCAGGCTTCCTTCCCGGTCTTTTTCATCCAGAACGGAAATCTCCACGTTGTCCCCCACCAGAGGCTTTATGTTTTCTTTCCGGAAGATTCCCTTGGCCCGGCAGGCGTAGAGTTCGCCGTCCTCTCCGTGCACATAATAGAACCCTCCGATTCCTTTTAAGATTTTTCCCCGCATCAGTTCACCTGACTGAACACAATACCTGGGTATTCTATGGTATTGGTCACTTCGTTGGTGTTGGGATCCAGAAGGTATACGTACGCCGTTCCGCTGCTCACGCCCTCGGCGCCCCTTACCTGGAGCGTATAGGGGAAGGTGGTCTGCCCCTCGAAGACTGTGGTGGCCTGCCCTTCCTGAACGAGGGTAATGCGCACCGGCTGTCCGTTATAGCCTGCCGGCGTATCCAGAGAAGCGTTGCACTCCCAGGCGCTTCCTCCGTTGATTGTAATATCCTCCTGTTCCTGACTGGTCTCAGGGGCCGAAGCGCCTGTGCTTACGTAAAGCGTTACTGTGCCGCCCACCGGCACCTGCTCAAAGGCTTCCGGTTCCTGACGGAACACAAAATCCTCCAGCACTTCGCTGTTGGCCTCGTACTTATATTCCGCATAAACGCCGATCATCTCCAGGGATTCCGTGGCGCGCTCCGCCGTCCACCATTCAAAGTCCGGCACGGTTACATAGGTCACTTCCTCCTCCGAACCCAGGCTTACAAAGAGGGTTACCGTATCTCCCGCTTTGAGAGAGGAACCCGGCTCCGGATCCGTGGAGATTACGTAGCCAGCCGCTACGCTGTCGCTGTACTGGGTATCGTCCACCCGATAGTTCAGGCCCTGAGTGAGAAGGTAAGCCTGCGCCTGGCTCTGCTCCTGGTTGGAGAGATCGGAAAGGACAATCCCGGCTTCCGTGGCTTCCGTAGCCTCCGTCTGCGGTTCCGTCTCCGACTCGGTCTGCTCCCTGGTCTCTTCCTCCGTCTCCGTCTCCTTCTCGGTCTGCGTCTCGGCTTCCGTCACAGCCTCGGTCTGCTTCTTTGTCTCTTTTTTCTCCTGTCCTCTGCCAAGGCCGAAAATTCCAAGCGCCTGGCCGAGAAGGGCCAGGAACACACAGCCGATGATCACCGCTACGATGATGCCGCCCACCGTTACCGCTTTCTCAAGGCGGGGGTTGATGCCGATTTCCCGGTCGCCGCGGCGGGAAGATTTTTTCTCCTGGGGCGTCCGCTTCTCTCCTTCGTATGCGTCGTCCGCAAACCCGTAGTCTCTGGGATCGTCGTAGGCGTCATAATAGGGATCGTAGGAGGAGCCGCCCTCCTCCCAGTCCTCTCCCCGGAAGCTGTCTCTCCCTCCGGGGACCTCCTGATATCCGGTCTTCTGATAGTAGCTGCCGGGCCGGTACGCCCGCCCCGGCTCTTCGTGCTCTTCCTGTCCGTGAAGATCCGCCGCCGCTCCCACATCCAGGGAGTCGTCGTAGGAAGGCATACCGCGCTCCGCGCTGAGCTGCTGCAGCTCCTCCTTGGGCATCACAATGGTGCGGGAGGTATTGTCCGACGGAGAGATCTGAACAAAGTTCCCTTCCGGATTCACCAGAGATTCTCTCAGGTCCCGAATCAGCTCCGTCATATTTTCGTAGCGACGATCCGGGCTTTTCTGGGTACATTTCAATACGATCTGATTGGTGCTATAGGGGATCTCCGGCACCTCCTCTTTGGGACCTTTGAACTCGTCCTGGAGGTGCTGAATCGCCACCGATACCGCCGTATC
>CALWMW010000108.1 GCA_944382085.1 uncultured Lachnospiraceae bacterium
AGAACTGAATCGGGATCTGCGCTTTCTCCATGTTCTGCTGGAATCTTTCATGGAAAAAATGAGGCTCTTCGCGGTGATGGGCGGAGGTACGGTTACGGTACGGGACCGGATACTGTTCTATCTGCAGCATCTTTGCCCGCAGGGGACAATTCTGCGTCTTGGCAAGGGACATTACCAGCTGCTCCGAACAAGAACATATGTTCAAAATGATGTTGATTTCTGATGGACAGTATGGTAGCATGATGCCAGAGAAGACAGGTGAAGAAATCATTGCAGAATCTGACAGGCGAATTTTTGATGCGAGCGAGAACGGTATTAGATGAATAGGAGCGAAAACATTGAGCGATCTATTACTTCATGGATTAGGACAGACTTCTTCCAGTTGGAATGAAACCATACAGACATTAAAGGAAGAGCGGAATATCTTTTGCCCTAATTTATCAGACTGGATTTTAGGGAAGCAGCCTTGCTATGACACGTTATATAAAGCACTCGAAAAGTATTGCGAACAATTCGACGATACTCTATGCTTAGTCGGTCTTTCACTGGGCGGTATTCTTGCTATGCAATACAGTATTGAACACCCGGAAAAAGTGAAAGCCTTAGTGCTGATAGGAACCCAATGCAAAATGCCGAAACGATTGCTGAAATTACAAAACGTATTCTTTCATCTCATGCCTGACTCTGAGTTTTCAAAAATGGGATTTCAAAAATCAGATTTTATCAGTCTTTGCAAATCAATGACGGATTTAGATTTTTCACATCGTTTAAAAGAGATTCGCTGTAAAGCATTAGTTGTATGTGGGGAAAAAGACAGAGCAAACAAGTCGGCTTCCTTGCAATTAGCAGAATTGATACCTAATGCAGAATTTGTAACCATATTGGGGGCAGGACATGAAGTGAATCTGGATTGTCCTTCTAAATTAGGTGAGGAATTAAATGATTTTTTCAAATAGCTATGAGGCGGTTAATTATCATTATGATTGATCGCTTTTTCCGTATGAAGGATCTACCCTGATTGTACTATGCTGGCCCATCAGGACAAGAGGCAGATTTATCTGATACGGTTCCGACATGCAAACAAGCTTATTTAGCCGTGTAATTTTGCCGGAAATACCGCTCTGTGGTCCAAAACGGCTCTGCAACCGTGTTTCGGCCGAAAAAAATACGGATCAGATTTTAAGAGGTGAAATCCCAGCCGTATATTAGGCATAACTTGCACGGATACGATACTAAAAAGCAAAGCCATAACCGTATGAAGGCAAAAAAAGTACGGCTTTTAGGCAGAATATGTAATTGTAGCCGTCAAAATGCGATTTCTATTGGATTGACGGCATGTAGTATATAAGATAAAATGAGAGGAGAACATTTGTTTGCAAATATGGGAAGTGCGATGATAAGAAAAGTCGAAGAGATGAGGTATGAATCCTGGATCATTTTGAATTAGTAAGAAGGTCAGTGAAAACTTAAAGGAATGTTTCTGGTACAATGGGGGCAAGAAAGAAAATTTGATCACAGATTTTTTCAGATATTCGAAAAATTAGAATAACTGATGCGAAAGGCGGGGAGGGATTGCGAGAATGAAAAATAATAACAATACACTGATCCTATATCATGGAAGTCCGAATAAAGAGATACGGCCAACATATGGTCTGGGAAATGACAAGCATGATTACGGAAAAGGATTTTATCTGACTGAAAGCCCGGCGCTGGCATCTGAGTGGTCAGTCTGCAATCCCATAGAGAATAATGGGTGGGTACATAAGTATACATTGAATGCTGCTGAATTAAACATATTGGACTTTCAGGAATATGATATACTTTGCTGGCTGGCAGAACTGATGAAACACCGGGATGCCGATACAGGACGAAGATATAAGGTGCTGGCGCCCAGATTTATAGAAAAGTATCAGATTTCTACAGAAGGATATGACGTCATCAAAGGGTGGAGAGCGAATGCATCCTATTTTTATATTGCCAAATGCTTTGTCAGGGATGAAGTGGACTTGGATATTTTGCCGGAATTATTAAAATTGGGAGATCTGGGAATTCAGTACTGCTTAAAGACAGAAAAAGCGTTTCTGTCTCTGAACGAGGACATCACAGCACTGCAGGAAATTGATTATCACATGATCAATCCACAGTATACACAGCGTGACAGAAATGCCAGAGAGGCTATGTATGCATTGATCAACTCTGAAAAGAACAAAATTGAAAATGTGTTCAGTAAACTGCTGTGAGAGGTAAGACAATGGAAGTATTTAGTAAAGTGTATTTAGATGAAGTGGTTGAAAATCAGGGGAAACTCTTTGAATATGCACAGGATCACTGTCCGGGAATAGATATGGTAGATTTCATTAATCAATATATGAATAGTCGGACAAGATCCCTAATAGACGAGGGACAGGCGTATGTCTCTACTATGGATGCAGAAAGTTTATTTGACTATTTCCTGAAGAACGATAAATATGAGTTAAAGCAAGGAAAAGAGGCAGGGGGATTCGCCCCTGACTGGATCGGACAGTTTTATGCTTTGTTTCAATGGACGTACGGGATGCCTAGCAGAGAAGTTGTCCGACTTCTTCCGGTGAAATTTATGTTTGAAGGGTATCCGGGGCTTCATGATCTCGATCTGCAGGTGGCCGTCCAAAAGGTAGGAGAACAGTGCGGACTTGAGTGGCAGGAATGATGTTGGAGTGTTTCAGGAAGAAGGTGCGCTTATGGTATGTTTTCATAACCCGGATGAAGAAAATGGATATTTGAGCAATTGGTTTCTATCTGAATTTACAGTTGGCGGCATTACATTTTCTTCCATGGAGCAATATATGATGTATGAAAAGGCAGTTTTGTTCAAAGATCAGACAACTGCTGAAAAGATATTGCAGACGGATGATGTGGCAAAGATCAAAGCATTAGGGAGAACCGTGCAAAATTTTGATGACGAAGTCTGGATAAAAGAAAGAGAAGGTATTGTTTACCGGGGCGTATCAGAGAAATTCCGTCAGAATCCTGAACTTACCGAAGAACTGGAAAAGACAGGGGGAGAAATCATTGCGGAGTGTGCTGTGAAAGACCGGATCTGGGGAATTGGTCTTTCCATGAAAGATGAGGACAGACTCAGCATTGATAAATGGAGAGGACAGAATCTGCTGGGCAGAATTTTAATGCGAGTGAGGGAAGATATCAGGTATCAAAATAAAGCGCCTCACGCATGTCAGAATGTTGAGAAAGCCTTTTCCGGTTCAGCGGAAGCTACAGGCTTTCATACGGAAGCGGAACTACAGGATTACGTAACGAAAATCCGTCAGGAGAAGGAGAAAAAATAGATCATGGACCATTTCGAACTAGTATCAGAATACGCCCCTACCGGCGACCAGCCACAAGCCATTGAGCAGCTGGTTAAAGGCTTCAAGGAAGGCAATCAGTGCGAGACCCTCCTTGGCGTTACCGGTTCGGGTAAAACATTTACCATGGCGAACGTTATCGCACAACTGAATAAACCGACGCTGATCATCGCCCACAACAAGACGCTGGCGGCACAGCTCTACGGGGAGTTCAAGGAATTCTTCCCGAACAATGCGGTTGAGTATTTTGTCTCCTACTACGACTATTACCAGCCGGAGGCTTACGTGCCATCCACAGACACCTACATCGCCAAGGATTCTTCCATCAATGAAGAAATCGATAAGCTGCGTCTTTCCGCCACGGCTTCTCTGGTAGAGCGGCGGGATGTGATCGTAGTTTCCAGCGTATCCTGTATTTATGGACTTGGTGAACCGGAAAACTTTGAGAAGATGATGGTTTCTCTGCGGCCAGGTATGGAAAAGGACCGGGATGAGGTGCTGCGGCAGCTGATCGATATTCAGTATGACCGCAATGAGATGGACTTTAAACGGGGCACTTTCCGGGTGCGGGGCGACGTGGTGGAGATTATTCCGGCCAATGAAGCAGAGACCGCCATCCGAGTGGAGTTCTTTGGGGATGAGATTGACCGGATTACGCAGATCGACGTGCTGACGGGAGAGATTCTGGGGGAGCTGGAGCATGCGGCGATTTTCCCTGCCTCCCATTACGTGGTGCCGGCGGAGCAGATCCGCAGAGCGGCGGACGCCATTGAAAAAGAGCTGGAAGAGCGTGTGGAATATTTTAAGAGCGAAGACAAGCTTCTGGAAGCCCAGAGAATCGCGGAGAGGACGAATTTCGATGTGGAGATGCTCCGGGAGACCGGCTTCTGTTCCGGAATTGAAAATTATTCCCGGCATCTGGCGGGGCTTCCTGCCGGAGCGACTCCCCATACGCTGATGGATTATTTCGGGGATGATTTTCTATTGATGATCGATGAGTCTCATAAGACGGTTCCGCAGATCCGGGGCATGTTCGCGGGAGACCAGTCCCGCAAGACGACGCTGGTAGACTATGGCTTCCGCCTGCCCTCCGCCAAGGACAACCGGCCGTTAAATTTTGACGAATTTGAGAGTAAAATTGATCAGATCCTTTTTGTATCGGCTACGCCTGGCGAGTATGAAGCAGAGCATGAGCTTCTGCGGGCGGAACAGATCATCCGGCCCACCGGACTTTTGGATCCGGAGGTTTTTGTGCGGCCGGTGGAAGGACAGATCGACGACCTGGTGGGCGAGATCCGCAAAGAGACGGATCAGGGCAATAAAGTTCTGGTGACGACGCTTACCAAGCGCATGGCAGAGGATCTTACGGATTATATGCGGGAGATCGGCATAAGAGTCCGGTATCTTCATTCCGATATTGATACGCTGGAGCGGACGGAGATTATCCGGGACATGCGTCTGAACGTGTTTGATGTGCTGGTGGGGATTAATCTCCTCCGGGAAGGCCTGGATATTCCGGAGATTTCCCTGGTGGCGATTCTGGACGCGGACAAGGAGGGATTTCTGCGCTCCGAGACTTCGCTGATTCAGACCATTGGCCGGGCTGCCAGAAACGCGCAGGGCCACGTCATTATGTACGCGGACACCATTACAGATTCCATGCGTCTGGCTATTGAGGAGACCAGGAGACGCCGGGAGGTTCAGAAGAAATACAACGAGGAACACGGAATCACCCCGCAGACCATAAAAAAAGCAGTCCGGGATCTGATCAGCATTTCCAAGGAGATTGCGAAAGAAGAGCAGAAGATGGAAAAGGATCCGGAGTCCATGGATCCCAAAGAGCTGGAGAAGCTGGTGGGCGAGATTCAGAAGAAGATGAAGAAAGCGGCGGCGGAGCTGGATTTCGAGACGGCCGCCCAGCTGCGTGACAAGATGATATCCCTGAAGAAATACCTTCAGGAGCAGCAGTAGGAGTCAAAAGAGATTTATGGAAAAATTTGAAAAAAAAGAGCTGATTCGTATTCGGGGAGCGAACGAGCATAATCTGAAAAATTTAAGCGTGGATATTCCCCGAAATAAATTCGTAGTATTGACGGGGCTTTCCGGATCCGGAAAGTCCTCCCTGGCTTTTGACACCATCTACGCGGAGGGGCAGAGAAGGTATATGGAGTCTTTGTCCTCCTACGCCAGACAGTTTCTGGGACAGATGGAAAAGCCGGATGTGGAGAGCATCGAGGGGCTGCCTCCGGCAATCTCCATCGACCAGAAATCCACCAACCGAAATCCGAGATCTACGGTGGGAACCGTAACGGAGATCTATGACTACTTCCGACTGCTCTACGCCAGAATCGGCATTCACCACTGTCCCAAATGCGGGAAAGAGATTAAAAAGCAGACCGTGGATCAGATGGTGGATCAGATCATGGCGCTGCCGGAACGGACCCGGATTCAGATCCTGGCCCCGGTGGTGAGGGGAAGAAAGGGCGAACACGCGAAGCTTCTGGAGCAGGCCAGACGAAGCGGCTTTGTCCGGGTTCGGATTGACGGGAACCTGTATGAGCTTTCCGAAGAGATCAAGCTGGAAAAAAACATCAAGCATAATATAGAAATCATCGTGGACCGTCTGGTGGTGAAAGAAGGAATCGAGAAGCGCCTGACCGATTCTCTGGAGACGGTGCTGAATCTGGCGGGAGGCCTGGCTCTGGTAGACGTCCAGGGAGGAGAGACCCTGCAGTTTAGCCAGAGCTTCTCCTGCCCGGACTGCGGCATCAGCATAGAAGAGATCGAGCCAAGGAGCTTTTCCTTCAACAATCCTTTCGGCGCCTGCCCGGACTGTTACGGCCTGGGATACAAGATGGAGTTTGACGTGGATTTGATGATCCCGGATCCGACGCTGAGCATCCTGGACGGAGCGATTACCGTGCTGGGCTGGCAGTCCTGTACGGAGAAAGGAAGCTTTACCAGGGCGATTCTGGACGCCCTGGCGGAAGCGTACCATTTTGATCTGGGGACTCCTTTTGCCCAGCTTCCGGAATCGGTTCGCCATATGCTCATTTATGGCACGGACGGAAGAGAAGTGAAAGTGCATTACCGGGGACAGAGAGGAGAAGGCGTCTACGACGTGGCATTTGAAGGCCTGATTAAAAACGTGGAGCGCAGATACAAAGAGACGGCTTCGGAGACCATGAAGCAGGAGTACGAAACCTTTATGCGAATTACGCCCTGCAAGACCTGCGGGGGCCAGAGGCTGAAGAAATCCGCGCTGGCGGTAACCGTGGCGGATAAAAACATTTATGAGATTACGGCAATGTCCGTGGGGGATCTGCAGAAGTTTCTGGAGCATCTGACGCTCACCAGCCAGCAGGAGCTCATCGGCCATCAGATTCTCAAGGAAATCCGGGCCAGAGTGGGGTTCCTGGTGAACGTGGGCCTGGAATACTTAAATCTGGCCAGAGCCACAGGAACGCTGTCCGGAGGGGAGGCTCAGAGAATTCGTCTGGCGACGCAGATCGGCTCAGGCCTGGTGGGAGTCGCGTACATTCTGGACGAGCCCAGCATCGGCCTCCATCAGAGGGACAATGACAAGCTCCTTCAGACCCTGAATCACCTGAAGGACCTGGGAAATACGCTTCTGGTCGTAGAACACGACGAGGATACCATGCGGGCGGCGGACTATGTTCTGGATATCGGGCCGGGAGCCGGAGAACACGGAGGCGAAGTGGTGGCCTTCGGTACGGCGGGGGAACTGATGAAAAACGAGCGGTCTGTTACCGGAGCGTACCTGAGCGGCAGGCTGCGGATTCCGGTACCGGAGATCCGTAGAAAGCCCAGCGGCTGGCTGGAAGTCCGGGGGGCGGCGGAAAACAACCTGAAGAAAATCAACGTCCGCTTCCCCCTGGGCGTGATGACTTGCGTAACCGGAGTGTCCGGTTCCGGAAAGAGCTCTCTGGTAAACGAGATTCTCTACAAGCGATTGGCCAGAGATCTGAACCGCGCCAGAACCATTCCGGGAAAACACACGGAGATTCTTGGCATGGAACAGCTGGATAAGGTTATCAACATCGATCAGTCGCCCATCGGCCGGACGCCAAGATCCAATCCGGCCACCTATACCGGCGTGTTTGATCAGATCCGGGATCTTTTCGCGGCTACGGCGGACGCGAAAGCCAGAGGATATAAAAAAGGCCGCTTCAGCTTTAATGTAAAAGGGGGACGGTGCGAGGCCTGCTGCGGAGACGGTATCCTGAAAATCGAAATGCATTTTCTGCCGGACGTCTACGTACCCTGCGAGGCCTGCCATGGGAAACGCTACAACCGGGAGACCCTGGAAGTGAAATACAAAGGAAAAAGCATCTATGACGTCCTGGATATGACGGTGGAGGAAGCGCTGAAGTTTTTTGACCACATTCCCTCCATTAAGCGGAAAATCGAGACGCTGTACGACGTGGGGCTTTCCTATATTAAGCTGGGTCAGCCCTCCACGACGCTGTCCGGGGGAGAGGCGCAGCGGATCAAGCTGGCGGCGGAGCTGAGCAAACGGAGTACCGGAAAGACTATCTACATTCTGGATGAGCCGACGACGGGGCTTCACTTTGCCGA
>CALWMW010000109.1 GCA_944382085.1 uncultured Lachnospiraceae bacterium
ACCAGCATCAGATGATTGTCCGTGCCCCCGGACACAATCTTCAGGCCGCGGTCCATAAGGCCCTTGCAGAGCGCTTTTGCGTTCTTCACCACCTTCTCCTGATACACCTTGTATTCCGGAGAAAGCGCTTCCTTGAAGCGTACGGCCTTGGCCGCGATCACATGCATCAGAGGGCCTCCCTGGGTTCCGGGGAAGATTGCCTTATTAAAATTCACTTTCTTGGCGAACTCCGCGTCCGAAAGGATCATGCCGCCTCTGGGTCCTCTCAGCGTCTTGTGCGTGGTCGTCGTGGTCACATGGGCGTAGGGAATGGGACTTGGATGCTGTCCGGCCGCTACCAGCCCGGCGATGTGAGCCATATCTACCATGAGGTAAGCGCCTACCTCATCGGCGATCTCCCGGAATTTCTTAAAGTCAATGATTCTCGCGTAAGCGCTCGCCCCTGCCACAATGAGCTTGGGCTTGCAGGAAAGGGCAATGGAGCGAACCTCATCGTAATCAATCACGCCGTCGCTGTTTACCCCATAGGGCACGATATTAAAGTACGCACCGGAAAAATTCGCAGGGCTTCCGTGGGTCAGGTGGCCGCCGTGAGCCAGATTCATTCCCATTACCGTATCGCCCGGCTTTAAAAGAGCGAAAAAGACCGCCATATTGGCCTGGGCTCCGGAATGGGGCTGCACGTTAGCATACGTACATCCAAACAGCTCCATGGCGCGGTTCCTGGCCAGCTCTTCCACGACGTCTACACATTCGCATCCTCCGTAGTAACGCTTTCCCGGATAGCCTTCCGCGTATTTATTGGTAAGGGGACTTCCCATGGCCGCCATCACAGCTTTGGATACCCAGTTCTCTGAAGCAATCAGTTCTATGTGGCTGTTCTGCCTCTCCTCTTCCGCTACAATCGCTTCGGCGATCTCGCTGTCCACCTTTCTTACTTCTTCCAGTGAATACATGTTTTTTCCTCCAGTTGAATCGGTTTTTTACTTTTACACATACTTCATTATCATACTTCCCTTTCCCGTAAAAGTCAAGGGTGTTCGTGAGAATTTTGCATTTGTCCGTCTGCTGCGGACTTTTCTTTTTGCGCCCCGGCGCCTCGCGTTCTGTTATTTTAAATAATGAGTGTCCGTTCCATATGGAAGATGAATTTATTTGACTTTTTTTGTCTCATCGTTTACAATAGCTGAAATCACATAATCTTTATAGGAGGTTTGGATGAAGACCTTTTTATTTGCTTATATTATTATCCTCAACCTATTCGGCTTTTTTTCTATGGGCATGGATAAGAGGCGGGCGCAGCTGCGCCGGTGGAGAATCCCGGAGCGCTCTCTGTTTCTGACCGCGGCTCTGGGCGGCAGCATCGGCATTCTGGTGGGAATGTATCTTTTCCGGCACAAGACCAGACATCTGACCTTCACCGTGGGAATTCCGGTCATTCTGGTTCTGCAGCTGTTTCTGATCGGGTTTTTGTTTTCCTGGAACCAGAAGCAGCTGCGCAGCCCTCTCCAGGCCGTACAGTATGAGCTCTCCCTGATACAGGAGCTGGATTCAGATACCATTCAGTCTTTCGTTTCTTATGAAAACTTTATTACCTCTCAGGATGAATCCGGCGCGGTCAGCCAGGAGGCTGCCGACGCCGTCTCACTTTTTTTTAAAGATTTCCAATACAACATTCAAAAAGAAGAGATTGACGGAGACGAAGCCCTGGTTCATGTAAACATTACGAACCTGGACGCAAAGGCGCTGGCTTCGGATCTTCGCACGGAAATACTAAAGCATTCCCTGGATCTGTATCCTTCCCCGGAAGAGGAACCGCTGAATTATTACCGTCTCCTCCGGGAGACGCTGGAGCGCCATTCCTATGAAACCACGGTCACCGCCGCTCATTTCCATCTTCGCAGAGAAGGCAGCGGCTGGGTCATTCTGACGGACGAAACGCTGGAGGACGAGCTGACCAGCGGCTTCCTTACGTATATGAAAGATCCTTATCTGCTCTCCGCCTACACGGTTCTGGAAATTCAGATGGACGCCCTGAACGCGCTGAGTCTGGAAGAGTGGACCGACTTTCTGGGGGTGGAGGATCTTTTTGCCACCTACAATCCGGAATACTATCCCCAGATTGACCAGGAGTACCTTTCCCAGCTGGACAAAGCCTTTGACTATGAGATCCGTCGCTGTACGGAAGAAGGAGATCTGGCCCAGGCCGTGGTGCGGATCACCAGCCTGGACATGAACCATGTGCTTTCGCTCTACCGGGAAAAGCTTTTGGCCTACGCTTCCCAGCCTTCCTCCATCCGCGCTTCGGATCAGGAATTTTCCGATGAAACCTCCCGGCTTCTTCTGGACGCGCTCAGGGAAAACACGGAAACGGTCGGCACCGATGTGGATATGCTTCTGGAGAACAACGGCACCTCCTGGGATATCACCTTTGATTCGGACTTCACCAACGCGGTCATGGGAAACATTCAGGAAGCCCTTGAGACCTTTACTTCCATTCAGTCCGACGTCCAGGCATAAGAAGAACCCGCGGGATTCTCCAAAAGGAGAGCCTGCGGGTCTTTGTTTTTTATGCTTCCTCCGGAAGCACGCATTTCAGGCACAGTTCCTTAAGCTGCGCTTCGTCTACCGTTCCGGGAGCTTCTGTCATAAGACAGGAGGCGTCTTTTACCTTGGGGAAGGCAATCACTTCCCGAATGCTGTCGCAGCCTGCCATAAGCATGATCAGACGGTCCAGGCCGAAGGCCAGCCCTGCGTGAGGGGGCACTCCGTATTTGAACGCGTTCAGCAGGAAACCGAACTGCTCCTGGGCGCGCTCTTTCGTGAATCCAAGAACGTCAAACATTTTGCTCTGGATGTCATCCTGGAAAATACGGACGCTTCCGCCGCCCAACTCCGTGCCGTTCAGCACAATATCGTATGCTTTTGCCCGTACGGAACCGGGATCCGTATCCAGCCTGTCCATATCCTCTTCCATCATCATCGTAAAGGGATGATGCATTGCCACAAAGCGCTGATCCTCCTCGCTCCACTCCAGAAGCGGGAATTCCGTCACCCAGAGGAACCGGAAATCATCCTTCTTCAGAAGATCCATCTGTCTCGCCAACTCGATTCGAAGCGCTCCCAGCACATCCCATACCACTTTGTTTTTATCCGCGGCAAACAGGAGAAGGTCGCCGGGTTCTCCTTCCATCGCTTTTACCAGCGCGTCCAGTTCTTCCTGCTTCATAAATTTGGCGAAGGAGCATTTATAAGAGCCGTCCTCATGAATCGCCAGATAGGCCAGCCCCTTGGCTCCATATCCTTTCGCGAACTCCACCAGGGCGTCAATCTTCTTTCTCGGCATACCGCCCTGTCCTTTGGCGTTGATGCCCCGCACGCTCCCCCCTGCTTCCAGGGCGGAGGTAAAGACGCCGAACCCGCAGTCCTTTACCACCTCCGACACATTCTTCAGCTCCATGCCGAAGCGCAGATCCGGCTTGTCGGATCCGAAACGGTCCATGGCTTCCTGCCAGGTCATCCGCGGGATGGGAAGCGGCACTTCCACGCCCAGCGCCTCTTTGAATACGTAGGCCAGAAGTCTTTCGTTCACGTCAATGACGTCGTCCACATCGACAAAGGAGAGCTCCATGTCGATCTGCGTAAATTCCGGCTGACGGTCCGCCCGCAGATCTTCGTCCCGGAAGCACTTTGCAATCTGGAAATACCGGTCGTAGCCGGAGCACATCAAAAGCTGCTTAAAGAGCTGGGGCGACTGCGGGAGCGCGTAAAAATGGCCCGGATGAACGCGGCTTGGCACCAGATAGTCCCTGGCGCCTTCCGGCGTGCTCTTGATCAGCACCGGCGTCTCGATCTCCAGGAAGCCTTCCTGGGAAAGGAAGTTGCGCACCAGGGTAGTCACGCGGCTTCTCAGCATAAGATTTCTCTGAAGATCCGGACGCCTCAGATCCAGGAAACGGTATTTCAGGCGAAGCTCCTCCTTCGTCTGGCTGTTTTCCTCAATGGGGAAGGGCGGCGTCTCCGCCTCCGAAAGGATCCGCAGTTCTTTCGCCCGGATCTCAATCTCGCCGGTCTTCATGCCTTCATTCACCGCGCCGTCCCGCAGCTGCACCTCGCCCACTACGGCGATTACAAATTCGCTGCGGAGCGTTCCGGCCTTTTCAAATCCCTGGGTTCCCACTTCTTTTTCGTCAAAAATAATCTGCAGCAAACCGGACCGGTCTCTCAGATCCACGAAAATCAGGCTTCCCAGATTTCTTCTTTTCTGAACCCAGCCCATGACGGTCACTGTGCTTCCCACATCCGCCTTGGATACCTCCGTGCAGCGGTGCGTCCGTTTTAATCCTTTCATTGCCTCAGCCATCTTTTTCCTCCTCTATCCAGTCGTTTTCTGAAATTCTTTTAAAATTCGAAAGACGCCAGTTCGTCCAGCGAGACTTCTGTCTGTTCGCCGGTCTCCATATCCTTCAGCTTCACCCGGTTTTCTTCCAGTTCCTGGGTGCCGATCAGCGCCGTCTTTCTGGCTTTGATCTTGTTGGCGTATTTCATCTGAGCCTTGGCGCTTCGATCCATATAATCCGTCTCTACAATCACGCCCCGGCTGCGGATTTCGTTTACAATCCGGTAAGCCTTTCCTCTCGCTTCCTTCCCCAGAATCCCCACATAGAGAGATACCGGCGGCTTGGGCGGCAGGGAAACGCCCTCTTTTTCCATAAAGTAAAGGATCCGTTCTATCCCCATGCCAAAGCCGACGGAAGGAATGTCCTGCTTCTCGTCGATCTCATGGATCAGACCGTCGTATCTTCCGCCTCCGCAGAGGGTAAACCCTTCCGAGTTCACAAATTCAAAAACCGTCTTTGTGTAATAGTCCAGTCCCCGGACGATTCCCGTATCCACCTGATATTCGATTCCCAGCTCATCCAGAAGGGCTTTCAGTTCCTCAAAATGTTCCCGGCATTCCTCGTCCAGATACTGGATGGTCCGGGGCGCGTCCTTTACAATCTCCCTGCAGGCGTCCACCTTGCAGTCCAGAACCCGCAGAGGATTCTTCTGCATTCTCTCCCGGCAGGTCGGGCACAGGCCTTCCTCGTGCTCCTTCAGATAGGAAAGCAGCGCCTCGTTGTACGTCTTTCTGCAGTTTTTGCAGCCAATGCTGTTGATGTGAAGCTTGGCGTCCCTGAGGCCCAGCTTCCGGATCAGAGACGTAATCAGAGAGATCAGCTCCACTTCCGCCAGCGGGCTTGCCGATCCCACAAACTCCACGCCGAACTGATGGTGCTGTCTGAGACGTCCGCTCTGAGGCTTCTCGTAGCGGAAGGCAGGCGTCACGTAGTACAGCTTCACCGGCGCGGGCTGGGCATACAGATTGTGCTCCAGATAAGCCCGCATCACTCCGGCCGTTCCCTCCGGCTTCAGCGTAATGCTTCTTCCTCCTTTGTCCTCAAAGGTATACATCTCTTTCTGTACTACGTCTGTCGTCTCTCCTACTCCTCTGGCAAACAGTACCGTATGCTCGAACATGGGCGTGATAATTTCACTCATGTGGTAGACGGCTGCCAGTTCTCTGGCCGCCTTCTCAATGAGAGACCGTTTGTACATCTCCTCTCCGTACCAGTCCTGTACCCCTCTGGGCGCCTGTGTAATCATAATTCTATTCTACCTCCCTTGTCAGCCTCTTGAGCTGTTCTTCCGTCTCATGGTTTTCAATCAGCCCTTCCAGGTTTCCTCCATGGATCACCCGCATGAAGGCCAGAAAGACGCCGATATCGTAATTTTTCGCTTCGTCGATCATCAGTTCAACCGCGGTTTCCGGATCAAAAGCTTTGCGGTACGGACGGTTCGCGGTCAGAGCCGCAAACACGTCGCAGACCCGGATCACCCTGGACCCCATGGGAATCTCTTCTCTGGAAAGATTCATGGGATAACCGGATCCGTCGCAGTTTTCATGGTGATACCGGACCATCTCCACAATATTGGAAGAATATCCCATGCGTTCCAGGGCGTCCGCCCCCAGCGTCGCGTGCCTTCTGACGTATTTAATTTCTTCAATGGTCAGCGTTTCTTCTTCATGGCCGTAAACGTATTTGACCAGCTCCATTTTGCCGATGTCATGAAGGAACCCGGCCACGGCCAGATCGTGGCACATTTCTTCTGAAAAGTCCATCTCTTTCCCGATCCGGTACGCGAGATTGCTTACGCAGATGCCATGCAGAAGCTCTTTCGCCACGCTGATTCGGATAATCGGGTATTTCTTTTTATAGTTTCGCATCCTTTCCGCCATCTATGCCCGACCTCTTTCTGTCTATCATTTCGTCAATGCGCTCGATATAGCTGCGGATATCTTTTACGTTTTCAATCCGCTCAATCCGGTCCGCGGCCCAGACCATCTTGGTGGAGGCGCCTGCGCCCAGCGCCAGGATACTCTGCACCTCTTCCATAATCAGGATATTGTAAATACCAGCTTTTCCCGGCTTCGCGTATCCCACATTTTCAAAATTGCCCGCCATGTTTTTCTGGCGGTACAGATAGTAGGGAAACATTCCCGTCCGTCTGGCGTAATCCGCCGCGAGCCCCATGATCTCTTCCGTGTTGGAAAAGGTCCCTTTGTATTCCTCCAGAAGAAGGTGAAGCCTGGACGCCCGTTTTACCGCCAGGGAATGCACCGTCACGCTGTCCGGATCCAGAAGGGCGAGTTCTTCCAGCGTATGGGCCATCTCCGCCGCCCCCTCGCCGGGAAGACCGGCGATCAGATCCATATTGATGTTGTCGAATCCCAGACGCCTGGCCAGTTCAAAGGCCTCCCTGGTCTCCTGCACCGTATGCTTCCGTCCGATGAGGTCCAGCGTTTTCTGATTCATCGTCTGCGGATTAATGGAAATCCTGGTGACGCCGTGTTCCTTCATCACCCTGAGCTTCGCTTCCGTGATGCTGTCCGGCCTTCCCGCTTCCACCGTGAATTCCTGGAGATGTTCATAGGAAAAGCACGTTTCCAGCTTTCCGAGAAGCCGGTCCATCTGCTCCGCCTCCAGCGTCGTGGGCGTGCCGCCTCCGATGTATATGGTATTCAGCTTCTTCCCGGCAAACGCCTGGCTGCCAAACTCGATTTCGCGAAACAGCGCCTCCAGATACCGGTCCACCTGATCCCTCCAAAGGGCGATGGGACTGGAACTGAAGGAGCAGTACAGGCAGATGCTGGGGCAGAACGGAATCCCGACGTACAGGCTGTAGCCGTCCTGATAGTCGATTCCCTGAAGAATGTGATGCTCCTGATTGGCTACGGCGACGGCCAGCGCCGTTTTCTCCCGGCTGGTGTAATACGTCCTGCGCATGTACTCCGCGATCTGGCCGTTGCTCCATCCCTTTTTCAGGAGGGACATGGGAATTTTCACCGGACGGATCCCCGTCAGGTTGCCCCAGGGCAGCGTTTTTTTGCTGTATTGGGAAAGAAGGCGGTACAGCAGCCGTTTCAGCCGGTTCTTTGTCTCCTTGCGCTCCGGATGGTCTTCCAGAGGCTCTTCCATCTCCAGGAGAAGTTTCCCCTGTCCGTCCAGAAGCTTCGCCCTCAGCAGCGCTTCCGTCTCTTTAGTTTCATCTTCATAAGAAATCACCAGGATCAGGGACGCTTCCGTCTCATCCTCCGGTGGTTCCAGGCAAATCCGCACCTCTTCCTCCTGGTAAAAGGCTTTTACCAGGGAATGGATGTCGTATTCAAAATCTTTTCTGTTTATCTGAACAAGTATCATCTTTCGCTTCCTAATTTACCGGCAGAAAGGATTGTACCGTTTCTCCCGGCGAATTTCCGTCTCCTGCCCGTGTCCCGGATAAACTTTCGTGTCCTCCGGCAGGGAAAATAATTTTTCCTGAATCGAACGAATCAGGGTTCCCATGCTTCCGGTGGGAAAGTCCGTCCGTCCCACAGACTCTTCAAAAAGCGTATCCCCGGAAAACAGAACCCCTTCCTCCGGGAAATAGTAACAGCCGCCTCCCGCCGTATGGCCCGGAGTGTGAATCGCCTCGATGGAAAAGCCTGCCAGAGACAGCTTCTCCCCATCCCGGAAGAAACGGTCCGCCCTGAGAGAAAGCGCGCGGCCGGACATTCCGGTCAGATTTTTGGCCGGATCCTCCAGGATCTCCCGCTCCGCCTCCATCGCGCAGACCGGAATCCGGTAGGTATCTCTTAGATACTCCGCCGCTCCGATATGGTCAAAGTGGCCGTGGGTAAGGAGCACCGCCGCCGGCGCGCCGCCCAGGGCGCTGATCCTGCTCTGGATCTCCATCCCGTCGTCCGCCGGGTCCAGGATCAGAAGCTCTCCGGTCTTCCGGTTCCGGACCAGGTAGCAGTTCGTAGCCACCATTCCCAGCACCATGGTGTAAATCTGAAGTTCTCCCACAGAATTTCTCCTCCCTTCCCTCAGCCTGTCGTTCGCTCCACATCCACCACGCTCTCCACCTGGCGGATTTTTTCGATCAGATAATTCAATACGTCTTTGTCCGATACTTCAAAGGACATGGCGATGGTGGCCAGCCCCTGACGGTTCGTTCTGGTATTCACGGAAGTAACGTCAATCTTCCTCTCCGTAAAGATCCTGGTAATATCCACCAGAAGCCCGATCCGGTTGTTGCCGTAGATCAGGATCTCCGCCAGATATTTCCCCGTCTGGCCCTGCGCGGCGTCCTTCTGCCACTCCGCTTCGATCAGGCGCACCCGCTCTTCTTCCGGAAGATTCACAATGTTGACGCAGTCGGTTCTGTGAATCGTCACGCCCCGGCCTCTGGTTACGAATCCTACGATCTCATCCCCAGGTATGGGGCTGCAGCACTTGGCGAACCGGACCGCCACGTCGTCAATGCCTCTTACCGTAATGCCGCCTTTGGATTTGGCTACCTTTACCGGAGAAGCGTCCCGGCTGTTCTGAACCGCTTCGATGATCTGCTCATCCGTAACCTCTCTGCGGTGATCCATCTCGTAGCCTTCCAGAAGCTTGTTGACTACCTGGCCTTCCTTGAGGCCGCCGTGTCCCAGGGCTGCCAGAACGGAATCCCAGTCCCGGAACCCGTATTTGGTCATCACCCGGTCCATGTAGTCCGCTTTCATAATATCCGACTGGGTGATTCCCTTGGCTCTGCAGTAAGCGGCCAGCATCTCTTTTCCTTTTATGATATTGTCTTCCTTCAGCTCCTGCTTAAACCACTGATTGATTTTGTTTTTCGCCTGGGAGCTTTTTACAATCTTCAGCCAGTCCCGGCTCGGCCCCCTGGAATTCTGAGAGGTGATGATCTCGATCCGGTCCCCGTTCTGGATCACGTAATCGATGGTCACCAGTTTGCCGTTCACCCTGGCGCCGATCATTTTATTGCCCACCGCGCTGTGGATGCTGTAGGCAAAATCAATGGGAGTAGAACCGGTGGGAAGATTCTTCACGTCTCCCGCGGGCGTAAAGCAGTATACGCTCTCCGCGAAAAGGTCGAAATCGCTTTTCAGCAGGCTCATAAACTCCCGGTTATCGGATTTCTGCCAGTCCAGAACCTGGCGCAGCCAGCTGAGCTTCTCCTCCTCGCTCTTGGAGGAGCTCTTCTTGCCGTCCGCCGTCTCTTTGTATTTCCAGTGCGCCGCGATTCCGTACTCCGCGGTGCGGTGCATCTCAAAGGTGCGGATCTGAATCTCAAAGGGCGTTCCGTTCGGCCCGATCAGCGTCGTGTGAAGAGACTGGTACATATTCTGCTTGGGCATGGCGATGTAGTCTTTAAAGCGGCCCGGAATGGGCTTATACATCTCGTGGATCACGCCCAGAGCGGCGTAACAGTCCTTCACCGTATCCACAATAATCCGCACGGCGAACAAATCGTATATCTGATCCAGCGTCTTCTGCTGGTTCACCATTTTCTTATAAATGCTGAAAAAATGCTTGATGCGTCCGTCGATCTGCGCTTTGATCCCCGCTGCGCTGATGTGCCGGCTCACATCCTCTACAATGCTGTTGACAAATGCCTGGCGTTCGTTCCGCTTCAGGGCGATTTTCTCCACCAGGTCGTAATAGACCTCCGGTTCCAGGTACTTTAAGGACAGGTCATCCAGCTCCACCTTGATCTTGGAAATACCAAGCCGGTGCGCGATGGGCGCGTATATGTCCATGGTCTCCCTGGCTTTCTCCTTCTGTTTCTCCGGAGACCAGTATTTCGCGGTCCGCATATTGTGAAGGCGGTCGGCCAGTTTTACCAGAATCACGCGTATATCCTTGGCCATGGCCAGAAACATCTTTCTCAGATTCTCGGCCTGGACTTCAATCTTATCCGCGGAATAGGACAGCTGTCCCAGCTTGGTCACGCCGTCCACGATCAGCTCCACTTCTTCGCCAAACTCCTGCCGGAGCTGCTCTGAGGTCATAATCGTGTCTTCCACCACATCGTGGAGAAGGCCCGCCACAATGGATTCTTTGTCCAGTTCCAGGTCCGCCAGTATGATCGCCACACACAGAGGATGTATAATGTAGGGCTCCCCGGACTTTCTCACCTGACCCTCGTGGGCTTTGTAAGCCACCTGGTATGCCTTCTCAATCATGGAGATATCGTCGGAGGGGTGATACTTCCGCACGCTTTTGATCAGTTCCTGATACAGCACTTCCGGACTGGTGAAGTCCTCCATAAGCTTGACGCTGGCATCCGCCTTTTTGATTTCTTCGATTTTATCCTGTTTCGTTCTCTCCTCTACTGCCATTGGACACCACCATCTCTGTCACTATTTTCCTTCATAACGGATCACGGATTCTACCTCGTAATCTTTCAGGCGCTCCCGCCCCTTTAAGCCGGCCAGTTCCATCAGGAAGATGACTTTTACCACCTGGCCGCCCAGATCTTCGATGAGTTTGATCGCCGCCTCTACGGTTCCTCCGGTGGCAATCAGATCGTCGATCACCACGACCTTCTGTCCCGGCCGAATGGAATCCTTGTGCATCTCGATCTCAGCCGTTCCGTACTCCAGCTCGTACCGCATGGATACGGTGTCGCAGGGAAGCTTGCCTTTTTTCCTTACGGGAACGAAAGCTTTATGAAGATTGTACGCGACGGGCACGCCGAAAATAAATCCGCGGGATTCGGTTCCGACGACTACGTCAAAGTCAACCCCCTGAAGCTTTTCCTGGATCAGGTCTATGGACAGCTTCAGTCCGTCGGGATCCTGCAGGATACTGGTCACATCTCTGAAAATAATTCCCGGTTCCGGGAAATCCGGAATACTTCTCACATACTCTTCAATCTTTTTCATTCTTCCCGCTCCTTTTTCTCTTCATACACTGTGCAGATTTCTTCTTTCCTACGATTGTTTAGTATAGCATTTCCTGTCATTTTTCGCAACCTGCGGTTCCCTCAGGGCCGAGATTTTCTTCCGCGTAATGCTTCCTGCAAAGACTGACGTAGCTCTCGTCCCCGCCCAGCATCACCTGTTCTCCGGTTTTTACAATTCTGCCGCCGCTGACTCTCGTATTGCAGCTGGCGCCTCTTCCGCACCAGCATACGGTTTTCAGTTCCTCAATGACGTCCGCCCAGGCCAGCAGCCAGAGGGAACCTTCAAAAGGCTCTCTGCGGAAATCGGTCCGCAGCCCGTAACAGATTACGGGAATCTCCAGATCGTCCACAATGTGCACGAAAAACTCTATGTCTGACTTTTTGCAGAACTGCGCTTCGTCTACGATCACGCAGTCGTATTTTCTGAGCTCTTCGTCCTTCATGCGGACCAGTTCTTCCACGAAAATACACGAAGAGGACAGCCCCATTCTGCTCTTTATCACGCGTTCCCCGTCCCTGGTATCCAGTTTGGGCTTCGCCAGGAGCGCGTGCTTTCCTCTCTCATAATAATTATATTCAACCATCAGGGCGTTGGCCGTCTTGGAACTTCCCATCGCCCCGTGCCGGAAATACAGTTTTGCCATCGTTTTCTTCCTCTTATCTGGTTTTACTCAATCCCCATGGCCGCATGCAGCTTTTCAATGGTCGCGGCAAAATCCGGCACCAACATCTCAGACTGAGACGTATAAAGGCCGTCGTAAGGAATCCGCTGATCCTCAAGCTCGTATTCCACATACTCCGGAAGATCTGTCATAAGCTTCAGGAACCGCACCGGGTCGATGTCATTCTCGATTTCCGGAAAGATGTCCTCCGCCAGCTTGGTCAGCTGCGTCGCGTCCAGATCGCCCATGGAATCGAAAATCTCCTCCAGAACCATTCTCTGCCGATGCGTCCGCTCGTAATCGTTGTCGCCCACATAGCGGATTCTCATATAGGCCACCGCCTGATAGCCGTCCAGACGATAATCTCCTCCCCCAAAAAGCTGGTCCTCTTCCTGTCCCATACTGATTAAATAGTCGTTGAGGACGCCGCACTCCTCCTCGCTGACAGTCATATCCACGCCGCCCACAAGATCCACGACTTTTGCCATGGTCTCAAAATCCACGGCCGCATAGTTGTCGATTTCCAGCTCATAGTTCGTCTCCAGGGTGTCCCGCAGCGTCTCTGCTCCCCCCGCCGCGTAGGCGTAATTCAGCTTGTGCACGCCGTAGCCCGGAATCTCCGCGTAGAGATCCCTCATAAAAGAGGTGAGAAGCAGTTTTTGAGATTCTTCGTTTACCGTAAGCAGGATAACCACATCGGAATTGCCGTTCCAGCTGTCGTCCCGGCGGTCGCTGCCGATGAGAAGAAGATTATACGGCTCTGCCTGCGTCTCCTGGGCCATTCCCGTTCCCGGAACGGCGAAAGCCATGGAAACAGCAAGAAGAGCCGCCGCCCCTTTCTTTCCCCACTTTTTTAACTCTGCTGTAAATTTTTTCATTTTTTCTCCTCTTTTCCGCAAAATTAATACTTATGATAGCTCATCCCCTTTTAAATGTAAAGACAGTCCGCAGCTTTTTTCAAAGCCGGGACTGTCTTTTCTTTTTCTGATTCCTCTCTGCGTTCTCCCATCCGGTTCTCACAGGAGGTTTATCATGGTTACCGCATTCTCATACGCTTCTTTTAACTGGGGAAGAAGCTTTGCCGCCTCGTCCAGATGGCCGCTCTCTCTGAGGCACTCCGTGAGCTTCGACGCCGCTTCCATGACCGGTTGGATGGAGAGGTTCCCCGCCACCCCTTTCAGCGTATGGGCTGCCGAAAAGGCTTTCTTTTCGTCTCTCTCTTCCATCCCCTCCAGCAGTATGCTGTAATTCGGATCCTGGGGAAATTTCTTTAAAAACCGTTCAAAAAGCGTTTCGTTTCCCATAAAGCGCTCCAACGCCTGGTCCGCGCGAATCCCCGCCTGCGCTAAGTATTGTTTCGTCTCCTCTGTCATCGGCTTACTCCTTTTCCTTCTTGTGATACAGATTTCGAAGCTCTTTCTCTACCTTCAGGAAGCTCTCCAGAAGCCTGGGATTAAATACGCCGCACTTTCCGGTCTGTATCATCTCCAGGGCTTCTTCCACCTGGTACGCGTCTTTGTAGACCCGTTTGCTGATCAGGGCGTCGTACACATCCGCCAGGGATACGATCTGCGCCCAGACCGAGATCTCTTCCCCCTTCAGACCGTCGGGATAGCCTCCCCCGTCCCATCGCTCGTGATGATGTCTGGCGATATCATACGCGTAGAGAAACGCTTTGTGGCTCTTCATCTGCGGAATCTTCTCCAATAGCACCGCGCCCTGGAGGGTGTGGGTTTTCATCACTTCAAATTCTTCCGGCGTCAGCCTTCCGGGCTTATTCAGAATCGCGTCCGGAATGGCGATCTTTCCCACATCGTGCATAATAGAAGCCATGGCGATGTGCTGAATCTCCTCCCCGGACAGTCCCGCTCCCAGTTCGGTATGCCGGAGCATATACTCGGTAATGTCGTGAATCCTCCGTACATGGGATCCCGACTCGCCGCTTCGGAATTCAATGGCGGTAGACAGTGCCTCGATCATTCCCATGTTCAGCTCAATAATCTGCTGCGCCTGCTGAAAAATCTCCGTCTGCTGTTCCACCACTTTGTTGCGCAGTCGCTTTCTTGCCCGGAACAGCTCAATCACAGAATCGATCCGCCTCTGTACCACATAGGGAACGACCGGCTTCAGGATCACATCCATCACGCCAAGGGAGTAGGCTTCCTTGAGGGTGCCGTCTCCCGACTCCGCTGTAATCAGAAAGACCGGGATCTGCTCGGTCATCCCAAGAGCGTTCATGGTTCTCAGCGTCTCAATCCCGTCCATCACCGGCATCACCACATCCAGCAGAACCGCGCAGATCCGTTCCGGCTGGTCCATCAGCTTCGCAAGGCCCTGCCTTCCGTTCTCCGCCTCTTCAATCGAATATTCCGAAGAAAAAATATTATCCAGAATCGCCCGGTTCAGTTCATCGTCGTCTACAATCAGAATCGTATCCGGCATCTTATAAGCCGTTATGCCCCCAGGCTCTCTCCCCATGCCCTATACCTCCTCTCAAAATCAGAGACAGCATGTATCTGTTTTGTATTCAGATATTATTTTATATGAAGGGAGAAATCAAGTCAACTGCGGAAATTCCAGGATTCAAGCGCATTTTTTAACTTAGAAAAATTTAGTTCTCAATGGATACCACCTGAAATCCGGCCCGTTCCACCGCCTCTTTTAAAGCTGCGTCGTCCAGGGGCCGATCGTAAGAAACTACCGCCTTTTTCTCTCCCAGACTTACTCTGGCAGAAGCTCCCTCTAACCGGTTAATTGCTTCTGTCACGCTTTTGACACAGTTTTTGCAGTGCATCCCTTCAATCCTCACCGTTTTCTTTCCCAGCACCGGCCCGGATAATTTTTTCTTCGGAATCCTACTCCCGCCAGAACCTCCGCCGCAGCAGGCTCCTTCTCCCCTGAAATGCTTTATCGACTCTTTTACAGCAAAAACCAGAATGACAACGATAATTAATAATATTATTCCATTTTCCATTTTTTATGACTCCGTTTCTCTTTCTCCCGCGTGTTTCCGCAGCCAGAGCCTTCGCCGCAGCCGGGACAGCCTCCCGGACAGCCGGATTTGCCCCTCTCTTTTAGTTTTCTGCAGCCGCGCAGAACTACATATCCGCAATATCCTATTACCAGAAGCAAAATTATAAGATCTGCCACTTCCCGTCCTCTCCTTCTCTTTCATTGCCTTCTGAATGCTCTACTATTTTAACATGAAGAATCAAAAAAGGACAAGAAATTCCAGGAAAATACAGGGGCAGCAGAAAGGGGGCCGCCCTACGAAGAACAGATTCTTCATATAGCAGCCCCTCTTTCGATTCGTTATGTGTTGTGTGTGGATTTACAGCCGCTGCAGGATGTACGGCCTTTCCCGGTTTGAGAGGAGCCGCAGGAGCATCCTTCCGGACAGCCGATACATTTTTTCCCGCTTTTTTTCGCTTTATAGATATATGCAGAAGCAGCGGCAAGTATCACAATAAGAATACAGATCAGTAAAACGTCTATCATCGTTATTTCGCCCCATTCAAAGCATACTCACGCGCCAGATTCTTATCCGACCGCACGCAGAGATACGCGATCACCGACGCCATAATCAGCACCGCGATCAGGCCGGGAAGGAAGCCGGCTCCAACCGAACCCGTAGTGATCAGCGTGCCCACCTGGTAAACCAGGAATCCAACGGTATATCCCGTACACAGCTGAAGGCCGATACCGCCCCACAGCCATTTTGCGCTTTTCATTTCGGAATTCATCGCGCCGATCGCCGCAAAGCAGGGAGGCGTATAAAGGTTAAACATCAAGTACGCCAGAGCGGCCACTTTCGTGATCGCCATAACGCCCGCGATCTCCGCTCCTGTGCCTTCCAGCATCGCCAGCTCCTCGGTATCGATCAGATTCTCCAGCCCTACAAAGCATACGGCAAGCGTACCTACCACATTCTCTTTCGCGATAAATCCGGTAACTGCCGCCGCTGCCAGCTGCCAGCTGAGCACACCCACGATAGGAACCAGCAGATAAGCGAACGGTCCGGCTATGGAAGCCAGGATGGACGTGTCCGCGCTCTCCGCCACCTGAAAACTCCAGTCGAAGGTCTGCATAATCTGTACCGCCGTATTGCACAGCAAAATGATGGTCGCCGCCTTCACGATGTAAGCCCAGCCCCGCGCGCACATAGACTTGAACGCAAACCACAGAGAGGGAATCTTGTATTCCGGCAATTCAATGATAAAGAAAGATTTCCGGTTCTTATATCCTGCAATCTTATTCACAAGAAGCGCTCCAAAGAAAATCAGGACAATACCGGTAGCATACATAACAAAGCTGACCCATCCCGCATCGTCAAAAAACGCTCCGGCAAAAAGAGCGATAACCGGAATCTTGGCTCCGCAGGGCATAAAAGGCGTGAGCATCGCCGTTGCTCGGCGTTCTCTTTCATTCCGGATCGTACGGCTGGCCATAACGCCGGGGATCGCGCATCCGGTTCCGATTACAAAGGGGATCACCGATTTTCCGGAAAGTCCGACCTTCTTAAAGATAGGATCCAAAACCACGGAAACGCGGGACATATATCCGCAGTCCTCCATCAGGGCAATCAGGAAGTACATAACCATTACCAGAGGCAGGAATCCTACCACCGCGCCTACGCCGCCGATTATGCCGTCTGCCAGCAGCGCGCTCAACAGGGGATTCGCGTCAGCCAGGAGCTCACTTACATAACCCTGGAACGTCTCGATCCAGGCAACCAGCGTATCCGCGATTAACGGCCCCAGCCACACCTGTGAAATCTGAAAAACAAAAAACATAACTACGGCAAAAATGGGAATGCCCAGGAATTTATTGGTCAGAACGGCGTCAATGGCGTCTCCCGTTCCCTTATCTTTCGTAAGGACCTTTCTGGTCTCTACCTGGGAAACCAGCTGGTTCACAAATTCAAACCGTTTCCGGTCCGCTTCTTCTACCGCCTGTTTATTCGTAAGGTCGATGTTTCCTTCCTGGTAAGGCGCTTTCTGCTGTTCTCCTTTTAACTCCGCCGCGGCGTCTACCACCTGTTTCAGCCCGTCGGTAGTGGTCGATACGGTGGCGATTACCGGACAGCCCAACTTTTCTGAAAGGGTGGAAACATCAATCCTGGTCTGTTTTTTCTCATTGATGTCGCTCTTGTTCAGCGCCACTACCACCGGTATCCCCAGTTCCAGAAGCTGAGTTGTGAAAAACAGGCTTCGGCTGAGATTCGTAGCATCTACAATATTAATGATCGCATCCGGATGTTCATTCCTTACATAGGAACTGGTAATACTTTCCTCTGAAGTGAAGGGAGACATGGAGTAAGCCCCTGGAAGATCCACGGCAATCAGCTCATCTCCACCGCTGTAATAAGCTTTCTTAATTGGATGCTCCTTTCTTTCAACGGTAACCCCGGCCCAGTTTCCCACTTTTTCATTCCGCCCGGTTAAAGCGTTGTACATGGTGGTCTTACCGGAATTCGGGTTGCCTGTCAAGGCAATACGCATAAATGATTCCTCCTTTTAGGTATGTAAAAATCTATTACAAAGCACTGGTTATAAAAAACTAACCCATGTGCATGTAACCACGCAGCCAACTAGCGCGCCCCCACTGGCAGGGGATCAAATCTCAATGGCCGCCGCCAGCTGATTGTCAATATTGTATCTGCCGTCTTTTATCGAAACGACACATCCTCCTTTTAAGCGGGATACCACTGTAACCGGTTCGCCCGAATAGCATCCTAAGGAAAATAAAAAAGCGTTGAGCTCTTCATCCTCTGTCTCAATCTTTTGGATAATGTATTCTTTTCCTTCTACCGCATCCGCTAATGTCATAATATCCACCTTTACATCTGAATTCTTTTTCCCGTCTGTTTTCGCAAACAGTTATGCTCAACTAACACAGTTAGTATATTCTAACATTCACAAATAGTCAAGTGTTTTTTTTCGATAAAAAAGAGAGCTCCTGCTGTCTCTTTCGGAACTCTCTCCTGCCTCCGTTCAGTCTCTTTCTCATAAATCTGAAAAGATCTGAATCGCTTTCTTTACCTCTTCTTTCATGGCCTCTTTGCCCCATACGCTGATATCGTGGAAAAAGGCCGGGCCTTCCGTCCTGGAAAGCATCTCTTTTACGTATTCTCCGCCTGCCTTGGCCATATAGGTGTAGTAGTTGATCTTTCGCACGCCGCAGGCGATGCATCTGCCAAAGTCCTCCGCGCTGATTCCGGACCCGCCGTGCATCACAACCGGAATCCCGATTCTGTCCCGGATCTCTTTGATCCGTTCAAAATCCAGACACGGCTCCGTCAGGTAAAGGCCGTGTACGGTGCCAAAGGAGCAGGCCAGAGCGTCCACCCCCGTCTCGTCTACAAAATCTTCCGCCTGGTCCGGATCCGTATAGCTGCCGGAAATCGCCTCCCCCTCCTGGGCCTCTCCAAGGCTTGCGAACTCCTCCCGTCCCATGGCGCCGATCTCCGCCTCCACGGAAGCGCCGTATTCCGCCGCCATCTCTACAGCCAGACGGGTGTAGGCTACGTTTTCCTCATAGGAGAGCATGGAGCCGTCGTACATGACGGAAGTGAAACCGATCTCAAGAGCCTGATGAAGCACGGACAGTTCTTCTCCATGATCCAGGTGGACGCATACCGGCACCTTCGCCTTTTCGGCGAGCTCCACCATAATGGGTCCCAGGAGATCCAGATCGATAAACGCGCCGTGAACCGGAGCATACTGGAGAATCACCGGCTGCTTCAGCTCTTCCGCCGCTTCCAGCACCGCCTGGATTCCCTGAAGCGTATTCACATTAAACGCTCCTATGGCAATTCTCTTCGCGTCCGCCAGTTCCAGAATCTGCTGCAAATTAAATAACATTCTTTTCCCTCCTGTTTATCCTTTTCCCCTTGTGAATCCACTCTACAATCCTCAGCTTCTCATCCAGCAAAAGAAGATCGGCAAAGCGTCCTTCCTCCAGGCTTCCGTAGTCCCCCTCGATGCCGATGCTCCTGGCCGGATTCACGCTCGCGGCTTTCACGGCGCT
>CALWMW010000110.1 GCA_944382085.1 uncultured Lachnospiraceae bacterium
AAAAAATGAATCCGATGAACGGATAAAGGACGGGGAGTGCGCAGGAGGATGGGAATGACAGTGGAAGAATGGGTGGAGTATGCGGTGAAATCTGCGGCTGTCATAAAGACTTCCATCATGGAGCAGGAACCGGATGACTCCTTTGGCTGGGGCGAGCTGCTTCGGACCCATTGGTTTTCGAGGCCCAAGCGGCTGTCCGGTTCCGGCCTGCTGCTCGTGGGGCCGCCTGGCTGCGGGAAGCATACGGCGGCGGCCCATATGATCCGGCAGCTGAATGCTCTGGATTATGACTTTGTCTTTTTGGATGGAGAAGATTTTATCTTCGCAGCAGAGGAAACAGGAGAGGAAAGCGCCCGGACGGCAGACACAGGGAGAAAAGATGCCAAGGCGGCAGCGGATAGGCTGTCAAAGCTGGCGGATTCTTATTACGATCAGGGGCAGGCACTCTGCCTGGTGCTGGAAGAGATGGAAAGATGCCCAAACAGCCGGGCGGTTCTGGATGCTTTGGGAAGGCTTCTGTGCGAATACTGGCTGTGTGAGGAATATCCGGATTTGTTTGTGATCCTGATCAGCGAGGAGGAGCCCATAGTGCCGGCGCTCCTGCGCGGACGCCTGCAGCTGTGCCGGATGGCAATGCCGGATAAAAGGCGAAGAGAGGAATTTTTGGAAAGGCATGCCAAGGACTTAGAGCATTTTATATCTTTCGACACCCTGGTTTCTCAGACAGAGGGATTCTCGTATGCGGAATTTGCAGATGCAGTGGAATGGCTTCGGGCCATGGTGGATCAGCGGGATTGGGCTGTGCCGGAGGAAGAACTGGTTTCCTTTATTAAAGGTCAGAGGCCGCCGTCCGCAGAGGAGACTTCGGAACGGGAAACCCGCCTGCGGGTGCTGGAAAAGGCGGAACAGCTGCTGGAGGCGCTGCCGCAGCTGCTGAAGGACGCGGCTGCGGCAGCAGAAACGGAGCGGGTTCGGACTGCGGCAAAAGAGGAGATGCGTCAGGAAATACAGACGCCGCCTTTATCCGAGAAGGATCAGAGCCTTTTCCTGAGCGAGGAGATGAAACAGTCTGAAAGTATGCCGGTCCGGGCTCTGACGGTGGACTTGTGGGGAGAGGAGCGGGCCGCCCAGCTCATACAGAGAGCACGTCAGATACAGGAGCAGGCAGGAGCACAGAGGCAGGAACAGACGCAGGTACAGGCTTAAAAGATAAGCGGGCGAATATGCAGCGCTAAGAAAGGGATGGGGCCGATCATGAGGGAAAAGACGGAGGATACAGGGGTGAATGGGGACGAAGGGATGAAAAAGGAAGGATGGCTCTGTCCTCTGTGCGGAACGTATCATTCGGAACGTTTGGGCGTCTGTGAGAGCTGCGGCTACGACCGTTCAGCGGACTGCAGCCGGTTTCCCACGCTGGTGCCGATAGAAGTAAAAACCACTGAAAAAGAGGAACGTTTTACCGTGGCGGGGCTGGATGGAACCGTCATTACCGGCATACGTAAGGGCAAGGAGATCGTCGGGCCCCTGGTGCAGAGGGACAGCCGAGGCAATGTGTTTACCTGCCGGTGGAAGGACGGAAACTGGAATGGCCAGGGGAAGTATGCGTATGCGGATGGCAGTGTGCTGACGGGGCGCTGGGAGAGGGGCAAGGTCGCCGGGGATGGAAGGATCGCCTATTTAAACGGGACGGTTTATGAGGGAGAGATCGAGAATTTTCTTCCGCAGGGAAACGGCAGTATCCGTTTTCCCGGCGGAGCCGTTTTGAATGGCTCTTTTCTGGCGGGCGGGCCAGTGGGCGATGTAGATATCAGTTTCCCCAGCGGAGGAAGCTACCGCGGATGCTGGAATAAGGGGCTCAACGGAAAAGGGGTGTTCATGCATTTATTCTGTCCGGACATTTTTGGAATCATATATTCTGGAAATTGGGTGAACAGTCTTCCTTTCGACAGCGACGCAGCTTTGACGGTGTACGATTCGTCTCCGGGCGATGGCTATGAATACTGCGGAGGTATTAAGCAGGGAAATCTTTCCGGCTCAGGACGTATTTACACCGTAAAAAACGGATTGAAAAGTTTTCTTGCAGATGATTTTTGGATGGAATCAAAGCGGTGCAATTCCATGAAATCTCCGGAGACGGAAAAACAGATTCGGAAGGCGGAAAAAATGCTTCAAAAAGCGCTTGCTTATATAGAGAAAACGGTGCGCCTGGCAGTGTGAAGGAGTAACGGAAGGAGAGGGCATGGGATACGATCGGTCGATGGATTATAAATGTTATCGTACGTTGGTTCCAATAAAGAAACAGATGCCGGATCAGGGCCCCTTTGTTTTTCGTGATTCGGACGGCGGTTATCTCGAAGGGAAGCTGATAGATGGAAAACCCGCGGGGAGACTGCGGTATGTCAGCGCACAGGGCCATGTTATGGAGGGAAGCTGCCGGGGAGGCGTCTGGGAAGGAGCCTGCACAGAAACCTTCGCGGATGGAACCGTGATGGAAGGAAGCCGTAAAGAAGGAAAATGGAACGGCCCCTGCAGGATTCGCTTCGCCGACGGTTTGATCATGGAAGGGATAAAGAAAGACGGCCTTTGGGATGGGGATTTTACCATGACGGAGCCAGGCGGAATGGTTATCGCCGGCGTGCGTAAGGGAGAGAACTATATCGGTTCTTTGAAGCAGAGGGATAGGGAAGGAAATGTGTTTATCTGTCCCTGGAAGAATGAGGGCTGGAATGGAGAAGGAACTCTTTACTTTTCCGGTGGAGCCGTGCTTTTCGCAGAATTTATTGACGGCAGGCCGGTGGGAGGGGCGTGCGTTTGCTTTCCGAATGGTGGTATATACAGCGGAGACTGGGACGGAGGCATTTACGGTGAGGGGATATTTTCCTGTACATGCAAACGGCCGGGATTTTATTCGATGGTGTATTCTGGTAACTGGATCGATAACGAGCCGTCCGACGCCGCTGCAGATCTGACAATAAAGGATACTTCTTTAGGGGGGGATTATAGATACCTCGGAGGAATAAAGGGGTGGCAGCT
>CALWMW010000111.1 GCA_944382085.1 uncultured Lachnospiraceae bacterium
CCTCCCGCTTTGCAAGGGAAAAAGTTTCCCGAAAGCTTTCTTAATTCTCCTCCAGACTATTGACTTTGCAGTTCTATCCTTTATAATATAAAGTTGCGGTTGTGTGTAAAATCTTGTTTTATCTAAAGTATCTCAATGTTTTGTTTGTACCGCGTAAAACCGCAGTTCTGCAGATAAATTCCAAGCGATACGGGGAGAGGATAAATGGCAGCAAAAAAACGAAAGCGAAAAAAAAGGCAGGACTCTCTTGTCCTGAACCTTCTTATTATAGTAGTTCTGGTACTGGCAGTGTTTGAAGGCCGTCTGGTTGTGACGCTCTTTACCCACCGCACCGCCGTATCCACTTCCACGGTATCCCAGGATCCGCCTGGGGAAGAGGAAACCGATTCCCTTGCGGACGCTTCGGATTCTCAGGAAAGCGAACCGGAGGCTTTGGATTCTTCCGGCTCTTCCTCTACGGTTACCGCCCTGGCCGGACTTCCCGTTACCTCCGGTACGCCTCAGGGAGATTCCCCTGCGGAAGACGCTCCTGCCGCTCAGACCGAGGATACGGTTTCTGATCCGGACAGTCCGGCGATTGTTCCAAAGACCGATCCGCCGGTGGACGATTCCTACTTCTCCGACGCGGTCTTTATCGGAGACTCCAGAATGGAAGGCTTCCGCAATGCCTCCGGCATTACCCAGGGACAGTTTTTCACCAGCGTGGGCATGAATCTGTCCTCCATGGCGAACGATCCCATTATCTCTACCGCGGACGGCATGATTACCGTGCCTGCCGCCGTATCGGGCGGAAATTACAGCAAGATTTACGTCATGCTGGGGACGAATGATCTGGGCGAATACGACTGGGAGGATTTCCGTACCCGGTTCGTCTCAGCCATGAACCGGCTGCTGGAGCTGGAGCCCGGAGCCGTTCTTTACGTCTGCAGCGTGGTCTACGTGGAAGAAGCCAAGGTAGCCAGCCAGAATTATGGTTCCTATGTAAACAACGCCAACGTAGACACCATCAACGCGATCCTGCTGGAGCTCTGCGAAGAGCAGGGATACTATTACCTGGATTTCAACGAAATTCTGTCCAACGGCTACGGCGCGCTCATCGACGGCGCTTCGGAGGACGGCATCCACATCTACGGAAAATACTGCGAGCAGATGCTGGATTATCTCAAGAGCCACTATATTCCGGTCTCTTCCCATGAGGACGGAGAAAGTAAGGAAGAAAAAGAAAAGGACGAAGCGGAGACAGAGGAAGAATCTGAATCCGAAACAGAAGACGGGCGTTCTGCCTAAAAGGTTTTTATAGGAAAGGAGAAACTTATGAAAAAGAAATTGATGTGCCTGGCCTGTGCCGGTGCTGCTGCTCTGCTGCTGACTGCCTGCGGAGGAGGCAAAAAAGAGGAATCTGTGAACGTGGATATGGAGGCTCTGGCCAAAGAACTGCTCACAACGGTAACCTCAGACTCCTCGCTCACCGAGACGGCGGAAACCCAGCTGACTTCCATGTATTTCTATGACGCAGACACGGTGGAGGAGGCTCTGGCCTATGCCAGCGCCGGTACGACTGCCTGTGAGATCGCCATTGTAAAATCAAAAGAAGCTTCCAATACCTCCGCGGTAGAAGAAGCCTTCCAGAAGCGGGTGGACGATCAGGCGGTCCGCTGCGACAGCTACAACCCGCCAGAAGCAGAGCGTCTGAGAGAGGATTCCATTATTGAAAGCGCAGGCGTCTATACGGTTCTCTGTGTCTGTGACGATCCGGACGCGGCTCAGGGAATTCTGGAAGAATACGGCTTTTAACTTTATTCCATAAAATCTGTACAAAAAAAGAACTGCGTCGGAAGCAGTTCTTTTTTTTGCCAGATTTTTCTGTCACAAAAGATTGAGGAAAACCTTCTGTCTGTTGTCAGCCTTTCACCGCGCCGGAAGTCATACCTTCCACCAGATACCGGTTGAAAATCAGGTAAATGACAAGAATCGGAATGATACCGAACATGGATCCCGCAATCAGAAGATTGTAGTTGTTTCCATACGGTGTCAGCAGCGTATTCAGACCAATCTGAAGGGTAAACTTGCTTGTGTCACGGAACACCAGCATCGGCCACAGCATGTTGTTCCAGGAACCCATCGCGCAGAGGATCGCCATGGAAGCGAAGGCCGGTTTGGTAATCGGCATCATGATCCTTACGGAAATGCCGTACTCCGTACATCCGTCTACACGGGCCGCGTCCAGAAGCTCCTTGGGCAAGCTGGTCATATATTGCTTAAAGAAGAATATGGTGGACGCCGCGCATAGACCTGGGAGGAATACGCCGGCATTCGTATTGATCAGGCCGATGGTATTGATCTCCTGATACAGAGGAAGCATCAGAATCTCAAAAGGTACGGACATGGTCGCGATTACCATGAAGAACAGGAAGCCCTGAAGCTTGAACTTATACATGCTCAGTCCATAAGCGATGAAGTAGCAGACAAGAAGCGTCAGCACTACGGTGGTAATGGTCAGGACAAGACTGTTTTTATACCAGTTGAAATAGCTCCGGGAGTTTACCACTACATCGTCCGAGAAGTTATCCGGACTGAACATAGCGAAGAGCTCCTGGTAGTTCTGCAGGCTCACCGGGGATTTGAGATCCAGGGACATACCGGTGGTGATTACCTTCTGGCCATCCCGGAAGGAACCTAAGAGACCGCATACCAGCGGAAACGCAATCAGTGCGGAGATAAGCGCAAAGAGCGCTGTGGCAAAAAAGGTTCCCACCTTGTGGTTCGCCGCCATAGTTTTCTGTTTCGGAGTATTATTTGCCATTTCTTTAATCCTCCTTCTTCTTTCCTATGTGGAAGGTACCGGTTGCCACCAGCTGGATGAAGTTGATCACCAGGGCGATTACCATGAGCACCACGCCTACGGCACAGGCATATCCCATCTCGTTTCTCTCGATACCTCTCTTATACAGATAACCTACGATGGTAAGACCGATATTCTTGGGAGAGTTGTTTCCAGCCCAGATCATGAAACTTTCCAGGAACATGGACAGACCTGCGAATACGGAAATCGTAATAACGTACACCGTGGTAGGCTTCAGCAGAGGAAGGGTGATATAGCGGAACTTCTGCCATGCGTTGGCTCCGTCGATATCGCCTGACTCATACAGGGACGTATCAATGGATTTCAAACCGGAAACATAATAGAGCACGTTCACGCCGGTCCATCTCCATACGCAGAGGAGAAGCAGCGCGCACCAGCCGGTAAATCTGGCTCGCAGCCAGGCCTGGCTGGGCTGTCCTAACATATGCATGATCACGTTCATCTGTCCGTTCTCGCCTTCGGAGAACATCAGACGGAACAGAAGACCGGAGATAACTACGGAGGTCAGGGCCGGGATGTACATAATCACCTTCCATACGCCCCTGGCCTTCGTAAGACGGCTTTCCATAAGAACCGCCAGCACCATGGGAATGGGTACCATCAAAAGCAATGTCAGCGCCATGTATTCCACACTGTTCCATACAGCGGTGGTAAAGAAGCTGTCACGGAAAAGTTTCTGATAGTTCGCAGTGCCGATCCAGCTGGTTACTCCAAAGGAAACCTCCTGGAAGCTCATCACGATACCGGATACCAGGGGATACAGCCAGAAGATCAGCAGACTGAGAACAAAAGGCAGCACGAATACGTAAGGCGCAATTTTCTGGGAATACAGGATCTTTTTTGCTTTCATCTCTGTATTTCCTCCTTTCTCTTCTTTGACAAATCAGGCGGAAAAGAACAGAAGGCTTGGGAATGCACCTCCCAAGCCTCCCCTCTTATTTATTTCCGACTGCTCGGTTGTTCGACTCGCCTCAGGCCAGCCTTACATCATCAGCTCCATATCCAGATAATCCTGGCATTCCTGAAGAGCTGTCTCAACATCCATGCCGTCAATGAAGATCTCATTCAGCGTCGTGGTGCAGAGATAATCGTTCAGTACAGGTGAATTCGCGGTGGTATAAACCGTACCGATGGCGTCGTCTTCTGCCATCTGGTTCAGAAGCTCATACGGTTTTACACGGAAGAATGTATTGTATACATTGTCTTCGCTGTATGCGAACTCTTCGTCTGACCAAAGAGCCGTGTTGCAGACATCGAATCCAAGGTCGTTCCAGATGTGAGCTTCGCCTTCGGGTGAGCACTTCGCCCATGCCAGCCACTCAGCTGCCAGCGCGGGATCTTCACACTCGTTGGTAACAACCGTACCGGTTCCGCCGATACCTACGGAATACTTCTGTCCTTCTTCCCATACGGGGCAGATGGTGATATCCCACTTGCCTTCTTCTTCCGGCATGTAGTCTTTGAAACGGCTCATATACCACATAGCCTTCGGGAAGGAAGCGATCTTGCCGTCCAGGATGGTAGCGCGGCATCCGTCTGTGTCGGTATGTCCGTCTGTGGATACCATAGCGATGCCGTCGTTCAGCCACTGCTGCTGCATGGTAAGCATATTCTTAACGGAATCCAGCATTACGTTTACAGGGCCTTCCGGTCCGCCGGTGTAGTCTTCGCCGTACTCAGCCATGGACAGCCACAGCCAGTCGGTTCCGCCGGTGTCTACAGAGGTCAGGTAAACTTCGCCGTTGGAAGCTTCCTTCAGCTGCTCGCCGAGAGCGGTATAGTCGTCCCAGGTCTTAACAGACTTGTAATCCAGGCCGTACTCTTCGAAGATCTCAGCGTTCCAGTACATTACGGTAGCTCCTACGTGAGTGGGAACACCGATTCTGGTGCCGTCTGCCTTGGAGTACACATCCAGTCTGGACTGAACCAGGTCTGCTTCATAGGGAGCCAGAGCCTCGCCCAGGTCATACAGCGGGCTGTTCTCGCCTGAGAAGTTGGGGAACTGTCCGATCTCAATGTCGCAGATGTCAGGAGCGCCTTCGCCAGCCTGAAGAGCCATCATCAGCTTGTTGTGCATATCCTGGAAAGGATAGGTACTGAAAGTGATCTGGATCTGACGGTCCGGGTTCTGAGCGTTCCACTCTTCTACCATGTTCGCGTAGAAGGTGTTGTGCAGATCAACGAAGGACCACAGCTCAAAATGTGTTCCATCATCGGGACCTACCGTTGTCACATCGGTGGGTTCTCCCGACTCCGTCTCCTCTTCAGCAAAAGCAACCGTTCCCATAGAGAGAACCATTGATCCTGCCAGCAGCATTGCTAACCATTTTTTCATCTTGTTTCCTCCTTTTTGTTTGATACGTTTTTCCCTGATTCTCAAAAAAACTTGTGCAACTTCTCTCATGACGCTCTTGTTTTTCGTCATTCTGCACACTTTTTTTTTGTTTGACCTCAGGATATGTTTATATTGTACAATTCGCCTTCTCCTTTGTCAACCGATATTTTCGCTTTTCATTTATTAGTTTATACTATCCTAAACTATTTTCCGTTATTCTTTTGTGTAATATCACCATGCATTGCCTTGATTCTTGACTTTTTATGACATTTTGCTATAATAGAAAAAGCTTCTTAGGGATATTCTAAATTATTTTCTTTTAAGAATTTCTATACAGCAGGAGGTTGCTTATGCTTACTATCCGTTCTCTGGATCGGAATCTGCCTCTCTTTCAGGCGCTCAGTTCAGAACTCAGGGCGGAGATTTTCATGCTGCTCACCGCCAGAGAATCCTTGACGTTAAAGGAGCTCTCTGACCACTTTCAGCTCTCCCCCGCCACGCTCAAGCCGCATCTTCAGAAGCTTATGGAGTGCCAGCTTGTCTACGCGGAGGAGCCGTCCTCCCGGAGCGGTACCCAGTATCACGCCAGAGACTGCGGGCAGATCTCCATTGATTTTTCCAGATCCCAGAATATATGCAGCGAGTTTCAGACGGAGATTCCAGTGGGACAGTACGCGGATTTTTCCGTCTCGCCCACCTGCGGTCTCGCCACGCCGCTGTCTTTTCTGGGACGGATTGACGAACCCCGTTTTTTCACCCATCCCTCCCACAAGGATGCGGAGATTTTGTGGTTTTCCACCGGATATATCGAGTATTTTCTGCCCAACTACATTCAGAGGCCCTGTACCATCGAAAGTCTTGAGATCTCTTTTGAGATTGCCTCGGAAGCGCCCCAGTACCGCAACGACTGGCCCTCGGACATTACGTTTTCCTTAAACGGAAGAGAGCTTGGCGTGTGGACCAGTCCCGGAGATTACGGGGATCACCGCGGAGTCTACAACCCCAGCTGGTGGTTCCCCTTTATGAATCAGTACGGCCTTCTGAAGACGCTGGTTCTGAATCAGGACGGCTGTTTTCTGGACGGTGAGCTTCTCTCTTCCATCACCTGCCGGGGGCTGAATCTTACGGAGCAGTCAATTCTGCGCTTCCGCATGGAGGTCAAAAGGGACGCTCCCCATCCGGGAGGCCTCACCCTCTTCGGCCGCGCCT
>CALWMW010000112.1 GCA_944382085.1 uncultured Lachnospiraceae bacterium
AATCAGCTGATGGCCGAGAAGGAGGAGGCGGAAGCCGCCTTGGAGGAGAAGATGGAGCGGTGGATGTATCTGGAAGAGCTGGCGGCGAAGATTGCGGAGCAGTGAGAAAAGAACCGGGCGTATAAGCTGCAGGTAAGAGAAAATCGGAGAGCGCAGTCTGGCTAAGAATATAGGAAGTAAAAGTACAGAGGGAATCCCTCTGTATTTTTTATGGATAAATTTAGGGATTGGTAAGGCAAAGAGAATCCACTAAGGAGGTGATTGCTATGGATAATGAGTAAATAGATCGAGCAGTTGAATGGCAGGGAAACTACCCCCTGTAGTTTTTTTGCAAAAATTCAGAAAAAAGGAGGCAGGGTTCCGGCCGGGAAAAAGATATCTGACTCTATTTTGCATGGATTTGGAGCAAAAGGCAATCGAAAGAATCCGAATGGCTTCGGAGATGTCATTGCGGCTGTATGGGGAGCCATTGGTGATTACGGACAGTGGGGGGAAGGACAGCCTGGTCTGCAGGGAAATTGCGAAGCGGGCGGGAATCCGCTGCTGGATTCGCAGGCCAGTTTATAAAGGAAAGCCGGTAACGATGTGGACGCTAATCCCCCAAAAGAAATTTCCACCCACAAGGCTACAGCGGTACTGCTGCCAGGTTTTGAAAGAGGAATCGTTAAAAAATCGCTTTATTACAACGGGTGTCCGGTGGGCGGAGAGTATGAAGCGGAAAAACAATAGGGGGATTTTTAAAAATTACACAGCAGATAAAGCGAAAAAAATGATTCTGGACAATGACAACGATGAAAAGCGGATGCTGTTTGAATCATGGGCCATAAAGGGAAAGCGGATCTGCAATCCAATCATCGACTGGCAGGACCGGGATGTGTGGGATTATATCCGCAGTGAGCGCCTGCCCTACAATCCCCTTTATGAAAAGGGCTTTTTTCGGGTGGGATGTCTGGGCTGCCCAATGGCGGGAAAGAACCGTTATCGGGAGTTTCGGCTTTACCCGACTTACAAGCGGGCGTATATTCGCGCCTTTGAAAAGATGCTGTATGTGATCCATCAGGAAAGAATCCCTACGAAGTGGAAAGATGCACAGGGGGTATTTAACTGGTGGATGGAAGAAGAAACGTTGGAAGGGCAGATTCAACTGGCAGATTTTGATAGCTGGCGGGAGGATAATTCGGATCGTTTAACATGACAGTACAACTTATGGACGGGATATCGCTTCAGTAAACAGCACGAGTTAAAGGAGGAAAAAATAATGACAGCACGATTTATGAGGGGAACTCCCTATGCTGCCTTGGAAATTGAAATGCAGAGGCCGCTCGGTTTCCGCCCACGTAAGAGAGGGATGATTATTAGCAGATGTGTCTGCGGCACACAGGGATGCGGCTGTAATCTGTGTGCTCATAAAGAGAGGAACGGTGCCGGCCAAAGGGCAAAAAGATGCGCCTGCCTTTGTGAGCGGATTTTGACAGGCTGTACGCCTCTTTCCAAGCGGATGGAAGGTCTTACCACTGAGGCGGCCGGAAAGCCGTTTGCGGCCCGTGTGGCACGCATGTCGGAAGATTTCTCTCCGCTCTTTTTCCTGGCCGGACATCAGGAACGGTTTGACCGTTTATTGGATGGAAAGTGCAATCCTGCGGATACGGATGTGTTATACGCAGCGCTGTACCTGCTGTCGGCAGACCGCTTTTTGTGGGGAAAGTCCGTTCCGGCAGTCAAGCCGGATGCTGTCCATTTTAGAGAAATCCAGATCCATGGGGTTGATCTGGGAGGCTATGTGCTCTTCCATACCGCCAAGGATCTGTATCAGGGGACACAGCACATCAGTCTGTCGGAACTGACCGATCCAGAACTGGTAGGCGATGAGATCTTCCGTTTGATTATGCATGCGCTTCTGATCCGCAGGTATGGGCTTGAGGCCATAAGTGCAGAGAGGAGAGACAGATGACAGGTAAGGAACAGAAACCTGTATTTGAATTACAGCTGTATCTGCCGCCTGCGATTAAAAGGAGCGGCAGCCGCCATATCGAAACACTTTCCCTTCCGGCTGCGGATGAACGTTTCGAACAGGTCAGGAAAACACTCGGAGCAGACCGGCTGGAGCAGTGCCGTATCATCAACGTGATCGGGGCAAAGCGGGATCTGGCGTACTGCCTTCCCCTGTCCTATGACCTGAAGGGCTTAAATGCGTTTGCCAAAGCCCTTGCCCGAAAGGATATGCAGATTTATTCAGCAGAAGGGAAAAAATGTGGAGAGCTTCCGGGATTGGGAAAGAGCGGTATGGATTAAGAAGTTAAAAGCGTGGATTCTGGAAGAAGGATTGTCGCTGACGATGCAGTACAAAGAAGTTTATGGAACCATTGGCGTGACAAGATCCTTTTTAATCCGTTACCTGGATACGCTGCTGGATTATCTGGAACCGGAGGATGTCAGGCCAGAGAAGGAAAAGGATATATGGGTCCTGGATAATTTGGACATCCCTTACCGAAAAAATTTGGTGGACAACTATCGGACGCTTAACTTTACGAAAATTTCGCAGCAGGCTCTTCGGGAAGAAACGAAAAAAGGAATCTATCTGAACCTGCAGAGTGAAGCTATTTCGTGTATAGCAGCGGAAATGGGGGCAATGAGACGCCTATCCGCCTTTTTGAAAGAAAGGTACCCGAAGGTCAGGTCATGCAAGGACTTTGATAGGGAGCTGATTGAAAATTACCTGCTGTACCGGCGGACAGAAAAACCATCGGGCAGCCATCTTCGTTCAGAATTAACCCGCCTGCGCGCTCTGTTGGAGAGCATAGGGAAGGCGATGGAATACCCCCATCTAGCAGGTTTGTTTTTAAACCGAGATCTCCCGCCTACTCCAAAGACAGCATTTAAAGCCTATTCCGATGCGGAACTGAAGCGGCTGAATGCAGAGATTGTGCAAATGGACGAGCAGATGGCGAGATTTATGATTATCCATCAAATGTTGGGGACTCGGATTTCCGATACGCTGACGCTTCAGACAGACTGCCTGGTTCAAAAGGATGAGGAGTGGTTAATCCGGATCCGGCAGATGAAAACAAAAACTTATGTAAAGCCGGTCAGCGCAGAGGTTGCCTCATTGCTCCGGCGGGCCATTCAATATACCAGAGAAAAATATGGAGAAACCATTTACATTCTTGTAGACGAGAATGACCACAGTAAGCCCATGCAGTATGACACGATCTTGGTGCGTGTTGTCAAAATGATTCGCGAAAAGGACTTGCGGGATGACAATGGCCGCCCATTCGGATTTAAAACGCATATGTACCGGCACACCTACGGCATGAAGCTGACGGAAATGCATTTGGATGACTGGACGATTGCAAGGCTTTTAGGTCATAACAATCTTCGAAATGTAAAATATTACCGCAGGATGGGCAACCAGCTGCTGGCAGACGAAACGCGAAGGGCCAGGCAGCAGATATCCATGAGAATCCTGAGGTGTCTGGACGGATGGGAGGAAGAATATGAGCAAGTACGACAGGATGATTGCATTAAATAGACAGGCAAGTGACGAAAAGATTGAGCGGGCCAAGAGGGAGATACATCGGATGGTGAAGGAATGGGAGAAAGTGACGATTCCAAAGCTGATGGAAAAAACGGGGTTGTCGAGGGGATTTTTCTATAAGAACCCCATCGTCCGCAAAGAGGTTGGTCTGGCGCAGGAACAGCAGACGGGGCTTCCTGATCCGAGAAGGAACATTCTGGATATGGCGATGAACAGCGAGCTTAAACTGCTTCAGCAGAAAAAGGAAGCGCTGGAGGCCGAGAATGAGCGGCTGAAGAAAGAAAACGAGGCATTGAAAAAATCGCTGGCGAAAAAGAATATCAGTATGCTGAAGAAATTGTAAATATAATATTGTACATACTGGAATAGGAAGAGCATGGCGGAGGTCATGCTTTTTCTTCACTAATTTCAAATTTTGAAAAACAATGGAAAAATTCAGAAATATCCCTTATAATGGTAAAAGACACAGACTTAAACGTGAAACACAGAAGTGTATATCGTTAAGCACAGCATTTACAAGGGATTCCAGGCGTGAGCTAAAGATTATTGACGAGATCACCAACGACCTGGATATAGCCACTCTGACTATACTGGAGGATTATTTGGACCGCTATGAGGGGATCGTGGCGGCTGTATCCCACGACCGTTATTTTCTGGACCGCACAATGAAGCGCATCTTTGCCTTTGAAGAAGGCGGAAGGCTGCGCCAGTATGAGGGCGGATATACGGACTACGCGGCCCGCAAAGCGGCCGGGGAGGAAGCAAAACAGGAGGCGGCAGAGGCCAGGGAAAAGATACAAACCGGCTCAAAGGCGGCCCCTTCTTCGGAGAAAAAGGGCCAGCGCAGCCGCGGGCCCCAAAAGTTAAAGTTTACCTATAAGGAACAGAAGGATTATGAGACGATAGAAGGGGAGATCGCAGCTCTGGAAGAAAAAATCGCGGCATTGGAAAAGGACATGGAAGCCTTTGCCCATGATTTTGTCAAGC
>CALWMW010000113.1 GCA_944382085.1 uncultured Lachnospiraceae bacterium
CTTCCCCTTTGAAGTCAGGCTGGAACAGCCCAACAAGGAAACCATTGCCGCCATGTTGGAGGCAGAACGGATTGCGCGTGATCCCAGCGTGAAGCACTACTCCGATGTGGAAGAAGCCCTCCGGGAACTGAAAAAATGAAACGCGACGCGCCTTTTACCGCTCCGGCTCACGGTCGCGTGGCTTGTCCCGTTCCTGTCGGGCCAGTTGGTCTGCGGCCTTGCGGAGCCTTTTCGCGGCTTTCAGTTCTTTCAGATACCTGGCCGCCTTAGATGTGTTTAGAGCATGATGGTTGCCTGCTGAACGACGGCTTTTTCTTTTTCCGTCGTCCGACAGCTAAATTATTTTAGGTGGTAGTTATCTGTTCTAAGCGACTTGCTTCACTAACCATGACAAGAAACCATGATTAAGAAGTCACTTAGAGCATACATCTCCTTTTGCAAATTTCATAATTTACAGCCGTTTTTCTGATATAATAAAAATATTAGAAAGACAAACGTGAATCCAAAACAAAAGGATGAATTGGCTTTCAGATTGGAGAAAGGATGAAAATACAATTAAGCGACAATCTAATAAAGCATTACTTGCAAAATGTTTACTTTATAAATGGGCATAGTTATGCGGGTAAATCCACAATGGTCAAGATGTTAGCTGAACGATATGATATGATTCATTGCGGCGAAAACTACCATGATGTATTTCCCCGAAATAAACTTTCCCGTTGGAAGCAACCGGGACTATGCTATTTTGATACCATGAGTGGTTGGCAGGAATGGTTGAATATGACACCGGAAGAACATTGAAACTGGTATAATCAAGTTTCCAGTGAATGTGTAGAAATTGAGATTTTGGAGTTGATAAAGCTGGCGGCATCCGGAAAGAAGGTTGTTGTTGACACCAACATTCCTCCCGATATATTGCGTGAGATCTCGTCTTATAATCGTGTTGCTATCCTCCTCTGTGATCCACCGGATATATGTACCACCCGATTCTTTGATCGAGACGATCCCGACAAAAAATTTATGATGGATCAGATTAAAAAGTGCCCCGATCCAGAGGCTACTTTAAAAAACTTTAATTCATGGGCGCTATATCATCCTCCAGTAGAGATCGACTGGGAACATACTGAATTCTTCTCATATACTCGCTCCGATTTTGATACCGACACACGCGAAGAAATGCTGTCGATTTTGGCAAAACACTTTGGTTTGGAGGAAGTTAAATAAATGACTATTTACGAAATGCAAAATCTGAACCGAGCCACTATTGAATATGCTTCAAAGCTTCCATCGGAAAAGCGGTAGCCGCGGCTATCGCTTTGTTTTCCAGAAAGAAAGACAGCGTAAAAAGCATTTCTGCCTTCTACGCTGCCTTTCGCCTTTGCAACGCCCTTAATGTGGCGTTAGCAAAAAGGCTGTTTTTTTATTGCAGACAGCGGCAGGATATTCCTGTGCCGCAGCCGGCAATGGGGGGGCTTATTTACCGGATTTTACGGATGCAGATCAGATAGGAGTCATAATTGCACTCCGGTTTGGGAAGCACCACGCCTCCCTGCATCAGAGCCGCGCCCGTGTAGACGGTTCCGTCCGCCTCGTAGAGGGCGTCCTTCTGAAGGCCCTTCAACTTTACGCGGCGGGGCTTCGGATTCCCGTGGAGGTCGGTGTGCACAGCCGCCAGGATGGCCCTGGTCTGATCCGGAGCCACGTAGCTCCAGGCCGTATAATCATGGTTTTCAAAGGGTGAAGTCAGGCGGTAATACGTGCCCTGCTGGATCAGATCGTAGTTCTCATTGTAGAACCGGATCTGCTCTCTGGCCTCCGCCTTCTCTTCTTCCGTAAGCTTGCTTAAATCCAGCTCGTAGCCGAAAGAACCCTGCATCGCGCAGACGCCTCTGGTCTTAAAGGGCACCACCCGGCCGTTCTGATGGTTGGGGCAGGCGGATACGTGGGCTCCCACGGCGGACATCGGGTAGCCGAAGGAGGTGCCGTAGTGGATGCGCAGACGCTCGATGGCGTCTGTGTTGTCGCTGCACCATACCTGGGGCACATAGTAGAGCATGCCCGCGTCAAAGCGTCCGCCGCCGCCGTTGCAGCCCTCCATCAGGAGGTTGGGATGGCGGGTAAGCACATGCTCCTGCACCTCATAGAGCCCCAGCACATAGAGATGCCGGATGGCTCCCTGGCTCAGGCCGGGATTGGCGGTGCTGTATATGTTGTCCACACAGCGGTTCATGTCCCACTTGATGTATTCCACGTTGGCGGAATCAATGATCGCGTCCAGGCTTTCCTTCATAAAGGCAATCACTTCCCGGTTGGAGAGATCCAGCACCAGCTGGTTTCTCGCCTGATTGGGCATCCGTCCGGGAATCTCCAGCACCCACTCCGGATGCTTCCGGTACAGGTCGCTGTCCTGGTTCACCATTTCCGGCTCCACCCAGATTCCGAACATGAGTCCCATCCGGTTGATCTGAGTGGCCAGATCCTGAAGGGAGCAGCCCAGCTTCCGTTCATTCACGTACCAGTCGCCCAGCCCGGCCTTGTCGTTGTCCCGCTTCCCGAACCATCCGTCGTCCAGCACCAACATATCCAGTCCCAGATCGGCGGCATGGTTGGCGATGGTGACAAGCTTGAGGGCGTTAAAGTCAAAATACGTGGCTTCCCAGTTGTTTACCAGCGCCGGACGCTTCTTGTACTTCCAGGGGCTGCGGATCAGATTGTCCATATACGCCCGGTGAAGGCCGGCGGACAGATCGGAGAAGCCCTCTGACGTGTAGGTAAGAACCACCTCCGGCGTAACAAAGGATTCTCCCGGCGCCAGATCCCAGACAAATTCATTGTCGGAGATTCCGCAGACGATCCGGGTGCTGTCGAGCTGGTCGTACTCTACCCGGAAGCGGAAGCTTCCGCTGTACAGAAGAGAGTATCCCCAGCAGCCGCCCTGGTCCTCCGTGGCGTTTTTCTCGCAGAGAATGACAAAGGGATTGTGCTGATGGCTGGAATTTCCCCGCACGCTGGCGATCTCCGTAATGCCGTGGGTAAGGGGGCGGCGCTCAAACTGCCGCTCTCCCACGTGTTTCCCGTAGAAATGAACCAGATCCAGCTCTTCGTCCAGGTAATCCAGGGACATACTCATGGCCCGGTGGAGTTCCATGGGAACCTCCATGCGGTTTTCGATGACCGCGCTTCGGGTAATCACATTTTTCTTTTCAAAAACGCCGTAGAGAAGCTTCACATAGATTTCTTCATAGGCGTCCTTCAGCGTAATTTCCAGTGTCGAAACGTCCTCCTCGCCGGGCGCGGCAAAGAGCGCCGGCAGGCCTGGAAGGGAGTATTTTCCCTGCCGGATCTCATGGGAGACATACCGCAGATCCAGAGCGGGCACATCGCCCTTTTTCCCCGCCCGCAGGGCGGAGATCCGGAAATCGCTGTTTCCGTGAACCGCGTACTCCAGGGGGAAATAATCCATGGAGTAGGTGCGGTCGTCGATAATCTCCCCTACCTGGCCGGAAAAGCCGTGGTCGTCCGGGGCGATGAGATAAGACAGGTCGCTCTCATCAGTGGGAAAGCCATAGTACGTGTGCAGCAGCATTCCGTAGGAGTCCACCTTCATTTTATACGTGCTTTTACTGGTCTGAAGAGTAAAGGTTTTCGTTTCTTCGTTAAACTTAACTGCCATGCTGTCCACCTCGCTGATTCCTAAGGTTTATTTTGTTCTTCGTATCATGCAGGCTTCATAAGGCCGAAGGCTGTCAGAAGCGCCGCCGTCATAATTGGCAATCAGGACCTCCCCTGCTTCCCAGTCTTTCTTCAGGCTGCAGGGTACCTCCCGGTCTGAGAAATTGCAGAGAACCAGAAGTTCCTCCGTCCCAAAGGTACGGGTGTAGGCGAAAAGGTCGGGATCCTCCGGCAAAAGCAGGGTGAAGCTGCCCTCCGTAAGGATGGGAAGCTCTTTGCGCAGCCGGATCAGCTTCTGATAGAAGTGGAAGATGGAATCTTCCTCGGCCAGAGCCGCTTCGGCATTGATCTCCCTGTAGTTCGGGTTTACCTTGATCCAGGGTGTGCCGCTGGTAAATCCCGCGTTTTCTTCCGCGTTCCACTGCATGGGCGTCCGGGCGTTGTCCCGGCCCTTGGCGTAGACGGATTCCATCACTTCTTTTTCCGGGTACCCCGCGGCGATACGCTCGCGGTACATGTTGAGAAGCTCAATATCCCGGTAATCTTCAATGGGCATCCGGACATTGGTCATACCCAGCTCCTGACCCTGATAAATATAGGGCGTTCCCTGCATTCCGTGCAGGCAGACCGCCAGCATCTTGGCGGATTCCACCCGGTATTCCCCATCGTTTCCGAAACGGGAAACGGATCTGGGAAGATCATGGTTCTCAAAGAAGAGGCTGTTCCATCCCTTCTGATAGAGGGTCGTCTCCCACTTTTCAAACACCTTTTTGAAGGTCACGAAAGGCAGGGGAGCCAGATCCCACTTTTCCTTTCCCGGCTGCTGATCCAGCAGAATGTGCTCAAACTGGAACACCATGGAAAGCTCCGAGCCATCGGGATTGCTGAACAGAAGCGCGGACTGGGGCGTGGCGCTCCAGGCCTCTCCCACCGTCACCAGTTCTTTTTGCTGGAAGACGGCTTTGCTCATTTCCTTTAAGTAGGGATGCAGCATGGGGCCGTCCGCGGTGATCCGCCGATCCGGCTCCTTGGCGATCTGATCGATGACGTCCAGGCGGAAGCCGCCGACGCCCCGGTCCACCCACCACTGGATCATCTTATAGATTTCTTCCCGGACTTTGGGATTTTCCCAGTTCAGATCCGGCTGCTTCACGGAAAACTGATGAAAATAATACTGGCCGCATTCCGGCACCCACTCCCAGGCCGGACCGCCAAAGCCCGCCTTCAGGTCGTTGGGATACGTCCCCTCGGTTCCGTCCCGCCATACGTAGTAGTCATGGTAGGGATTGTCCCGGCTCTTTTTCGCCTCCAGAAACCAGGGATGTTCATCCGAGGAATGGTTCAGCACCAGATCCATGATGATCCGGATGTTCCGCTTTTTCGCCTCCGCGATCAGCTCGTCCATATCCGCCAGCGTGCCGAAGATGGGATCAATATCCTGATAATCCGAAATATCGTATCCATTATCGTCCTGCGGGGAGCGATAGATGGGTGATAGCCAGATGGCGTCGATCCCCAGTTCCTGTAAATAATCCAGTTTTGAAATAATACCCTGCAGATCTCCGATCCCGTCCCCGTTGCTGTCGCAGAAGCTTCTGGGATAGATCTGATAGATCACCGCGTTTTTCCACCAAGCCTGTTTCATTCTGTCTTTCCTTTCTCACGTTTCAGCCAGAAAAATCCGTTCGCGGGAACCCACACGCCGGAAGCTCTCATTTCCGCTCCGGTCACCAGATCCCGATACATACCGTCCTGCTGGTCGATCCATGCCATCTTGTCGTTTTCACTGAAGTTAAAAAGTCCGATCAGGCGTTCGTCGCCGTATTCCCGGACAATGCAGATCACAGAGTTCTCATACGTATCCAGGGTGTAGAACACGGCGTTGGACAGAAAGACCTTCTCAGCGGCCCGGATTTTTTCCAGCTTGTCCAGCCCGTGGTAAATCCGTTCCGATACGGTACCCTCTTTCTTGATATCCTCCACCAGCTCCCAGCGGAATTTTCCCCTGTGGATGTAGCGGGAGTCCGGCGCCTTGTCGGGATCTTCCTTGTAGGAGTAATCATTGGTCTGTCCGACTTCATCCCCGCTGTACAGCATGGGGATTCCGGATTCGGTAAACATAAAAGCGTGGAGCGTCAGAACCCGCTGAATCGCGGCGTCCATCTGCGCGTCGTCCTGTTCAAAGCCGGCCTTCTCCACTCCGCACATGGAAGCGGTGGTGCCGCAGAAGCGGGCGTCTCCGGTGACGGGATCCGCGTTGTACAGCTCGCCCCGGCTGAAGCTTCCCTCCACCTGTCCGGTGAAGAAATCATTGATGTACTGCTTGTGCGGGCGTTCCTCCATGCCCCACCAGCGCAGCGTCGGGTAATCCAGTCCCCAGCCGATGTCGTCGTGGCATCTGAGATAATTGAGGAATACGTAATCCTTTGGAAGGGACGCCAGGACGTCCATCTGGTTTTTCAGAAGACGGGTGTCTCTGGTGGCCACGGAATTCCAGGTAGTCGCCATGGTCGTTACATTGTAAAGCATGTGGCATTCCGGTTTTTCCAGGGTGCCGAAGTAGGGAACCACCTTGGAGGGCTCCATAACCACTTCTCCCAGAAGCAGGATACCCGGACACACGATCTCCCCGATCATCCGCATCATCCGCACGATGGTGTGGACTCTGGGAAGATTCCGGCAGCTGGTCCCCAGCTCTTTCCAGATATAGGGAACCGCGTCGATGCGGATCACGTCGATGCCCGCGTTGGCGAAAAAGAGGAAATTGTACATCATCTCATTGAACACCCGCGGATTCCGGTAATTCAGGTCCCACTGATACGGATAGAAGGTGGTCATTACGTAGTGACCCAGCTCCGGCAGATACGTAAAGTTGCCGGGCGCCGTAGTGGGGAACACCTGAGGCACCGTTTTCTCAAACTGGGCCGGGATCGTATAATTGTCATAGAAGAAATACCGGCTCATGTACTCGCCCTCGCCCCGGCGCGCCCGGACCGCCCGCTCGTGATCCTCAGAGGTGTGGTTCATTACGAAGTCCATACACACGCTCATCTCCCGGTCGTGGCAGGCCTTCGCCACTTCCTCCAGATCCTCCATGGTACCAAGCTCCGGCTGTACCTTGCGGAAGTCCGCCACCGCGTACCCGCCGTCGGAGCGTCCTTTGGGGCTCTCCAGAAGGGGCATGAGATGGACGTAATTGATGTTGCTTTCTTTCAGGTAATCCAGCTTGCTCTTCACGCCCTGAAGATTGCCGGCGAAATTATCCACGTAGAGCATAACGCCCAGCATATCGTTTTTCTTATACCAGTTTGGATCCGCTTCCCGCTTCCGGTCCAGGGCCTTTAAGTCCTCCCGGCGATTCGTGTAGTACCAGTACATCTGCTTGCAGAGCTCGTCGAACATCCACTCGTTGCTGTACAGCTCCGTATACAGCCATTTCAGTTCATCCAGATGCTTCTGAAAGCGGCGGTCGTATTCTTCGTCCTCAATAATCCTCCGTTCCACTTCCGGAGCGGGGATTGGTTTCGCTTTGGCCTTAGGCCTGTTTTTGGTCTTTGTCTGCATAATAAACTCCTTACTATCGGCAGGTATATAATTTTCCTGTGCCTTTGCCGCCGGAAATCTGAATCTTTCCGTGAAGCAGATCGGAATCCGTCTCATACCACAGATTCATGGTGCCATGGTTCGCGAACAGCTCCAGAATATCCCGGTCGATGAGAATATGAAGTTCGTTCAGCTCCTGCGGCAGTACGGTGCGCTCGTCTTTATAAAACACGGCGTTGTCGTGGATGCCGATGCTCTGGTTAAACAGCTGGATCTGAAAATCAGAGCCTTCCTCCAGATTCAGGACAAGCTCCGCGACCGCTTCTTCCTGCAGCTCCGTCTCAAAAGAATCCGTTCCCCAGGAAAACTCCTCCTGCAGAACTTTCGCCTCCTCGTATTCTTTTACCGGAAGAAGGGAAAGGGTCTTTTCTCCCTGGACCTCCGCGATGCCAAGCTCCCTTGGCAGTCCCATCATTCCGGTGTACAGCCTGCCCACGTTCCGGGTCCTGAGCCAGGGAACGCTGATCACTCTTCCGGGCGTGTTGCTGTAGGTCTGGGCCGCGTAGGGAAGGCGGGTAAGATACGCCTTTCTCTGGACGCCGTCCGTCTCAAAGCGGTAGCCGTCAAAGCTTCCCAGGTAGTAAAAACCGTCGGCGCTGGTAAACACCCATACCCGTTCTCCGTTGTGGTCCAGCGGGAAAAGATCCGGGCACTCCCAGGCTTCCTCCAGGACAAAGCTGTGGCTCATCTCCCAGTCCTTCAGGTTTGCCGAACGGAAGATGCCGAACTCATTGCCCTCCAGCCAGAGAACCATAACATAGGCCTTCGTCTCTTCGTGCCAGAAGATCTTGGGATCCCGGCTGTCCTCCCTTAAAACCTCGATGGCGGCCTCCGGAAGCCGGATCAGAGTCTGGCCTTCGTCCAGGCTGTAGGCGATTCTCTGGGTGAATCCCGCCCCTTCGCTGCGGCTCCAGGCATCCAGCCCGCCCGCGGCCGTATAGTAAAAGAGAAGCGCGTCTTTTGGCAGTCCCAGCAGCCCCCGGTCGTTTACCAGACCGCACCCGGAATAGGCCGTGCCGTGCCGGTCGGGATACAGAGCGTCGTCCGTCTGTTCAAAATGAAGAAGGTCGCGGCTTACGCTGTGCCCCCAGGACATGTTCTGCCACTGGGTATTCACAGGATTGTACTGGAAATACAGATGGTACGTCCCGTTGTGGTATACCAGCCCGTTGGGGTCGTTGATCCATCCCCGCTGCGCCGTAAAGTGAAGAAGCGGCCGCTTCAGAGGCTCCTGTTCCCTGGTTTCCTTCTGGCAGAAAGCCTCGAAAAACTCCCGGTCAAAGTCTCCTCTGAGAGTGAGGGTCTGCCCTTTATATTTTTCTACGTTGATGTAACTGTAATATTCAAATTTACGTTCCTTCAGATCCTTGCAGACCGGCACGTTAAACGCAAAGAGCCGCTTTGTTCCGAGAAAAACCTCCAGGTTTTCTTCCGGCTGTTCCGGCTGTATGGGAATCCCAAAATAATTCTGTGAAATCTTGATGCTGTATTCCATCGGTCCTTCCTCCTGTCTTTCTCCATTTTTCTCAACCTTCCGCCTGAGTATACCTCAGGGGAAAAGTGCCTGCAAGTATATCATGGTAAAAAAAACGCAGGGAGAATACGAAATGCATTCCCCGCTGCGTTTGAAAAATCAGCCTTTCACAGCTCCGGATGTAACACCTTCCACAATGTAACGCTGCAGGAACAGGTACAGAATCAGGATCGGCAGCATCGCAAGAAGCAGAGCAGCCATAACAAGGCCCATATCTGTAGAGTAGGTTCCGTAGAATGCCTGAGTGGCAATGGGAATCGTATACAGCTCTTTACGCGCAAGCACAAGGCTGGGCAGAAGGTAATCGTTCCAGAACGCCATGGCGTCGATGATCGCTACCGTAGCGATGGTGGGCTTCAGCAGCGGGAACACGATCTTCCAGTAGGTCTGCCATCTGCTGCACCCGTCGATGAGAGCAGCCTCTTCCAGCTCCAGCGGAATGTTGGTGTGGATTGCCCCGTGGAACATGAAGGTAGCCATGGATACGGAAAAGCCGGTATGCATCAGAATCAGAGTGATGCGGCTGTTCAGCACGCCAAAGATACCGCCGTAGAGAGATACCAGGGGGATCATCAGCACCTGGAAGGGGATTACCATGGAAGCGATCATTCCGGCAAAGAGAAGCGCGCAGGCTTTCCATTTATTCCGGACAATTACGAAAGCGGCCATGGAAGAAACCAGGAGGGTCAGCACGGTGGAAGTCGTGGTGACAATCAGTGAGTTTCTAAACACCACCAGGAAGTCCATGCTCTTCATGGCCTCCGGGAAGTTGGCTGTGGTAAAGCCGTGTTCGCCGATCAGGCTTAACGGATTGGAGGTGATATCACCGTTGCTCTTGAACACGTTGATGACTACCAGCAAGAACGGGAAAATAAACAGGATAAATACCACAATCAAAATAACCATCATGATCGCGTGAGAAATTACTTTCTTGCGTGCGGCTTTTTCATTTTCAGTCATTACGCTTCCACCTCCCCTTTCTTACCAATATATACCTGCGTGATGCCGACCACGGCGCATACGATAAACAGGATCAGCGCTTCGGCCTGGCCGGTTCCGTATCTTCGGTAGGTAAACGCCTGGTTGTACACGTGCATGGCCGCCAGGACAGAGGAACCGAAGGGTTCGCCTTTTGTCAAGGACAGGTTCACATCGTAAACCATGAAGCATCTGGTCAGAGTCAGGAACAGACACTGTACGAAAGAAGAACGCATCAGAGGAACGGTTACGTAGAAGGTAGCCTGACTCTGGGTACATCCGTCGATCTCAGCAGCTTCCATCAGGCTCTTGGAAACGCTCATGAAACCTGCCACATAGATCAGCATCATGTAGCCCGCGTACTGCCATACGGAAACGATGATGAGACAGAGCATCGCGCCGTCCGGAGTCGCCAGCCAGGAAGTGGACAGAGGTCCAAAGGAAATCGCCTGTCCGATGGATACCAGAGCCCGGTTAAATACGAATTTCCAGACATAACCAAGAACGATACCGCCGATCAGGTTCGGAATAAAGAAGCCTGCGCGGAAGAAGTTCTGGCCTTTGATGCCGCTGGTTACCAGGTAAGCCAGACCGAAGGCCACCAGGTTAACGAAGATAACGGCGATTACGGTGTAAAAAGCGGTTCTGCCGAGGGCCTGCCAGAAAACGGCGTCCTGAGCGGCAGCAATATAGTTCTCCAGACCTACGAAGGGCTTCTCAACGGAGACGCCGTCCCAGCTGGTGAAGGTCAGGTACAAACCATAAATAAACGGAAGAACTACAACGCCGATGAATAAGATCGTGGCCGGACCCGCGAAGATGGTATACTGGCCGATCTTATACGACATAGTATTCTTTTTCATGTTCTCTTCCCCCTTCTATATAGTTAACACAGAGTCCGAAAGGGATCTGTCCGTTTCCCGGAACAGGACGGTCCGCGCAAACCGGGCCGCTCTCCGCCGGGTATCTCGCACAAAAAGGGGGTGTCGGCGCCTGTCCGACACCCACGTCCTGGCATGTAGTGATGATTAGTGCTCAACCGGAGTAGTAGATGCCCAGTAGCTCTCAAGCTCAGCTGCGAAGCCTTCGCGGTCAATCTGGCCAGCCAGATATTTCTGGAAGGAAGCGCCGCAGATGGAGTAGTGATCATCCGGCAGATAATCGTAGTTGGGGATCAGGTTTCCAGCGTCCGCATATTCCTTAACGGAAGCGCCCAGAGGATCTGCTACCTCAAGAGTGACGTTGGTGAACGCGGGAACCAGAGCGCAGTCGTTTACAAGGAAGGACTGGCCTGCTTCGTCGCTAACCAGCCAGTTCAGGAAATCTTTCGCCAGCTGACGCTGATCGTCAGTGATCTTCTCTGCGGAATCGATGAAGAAGAACTTGGAACCGCCGCCTGTCAGCTTGGTGTTGGCGCCGTCGTCCATGTTCTGGGGAACCGGCATAATACCCATGTTCTCAGAGTAGTCGTACTGGTTGATTACGGACCAATCCCAGTTGCCGCCGAACATGAAAGCGATCTCGCCTTCTGCCAGCTTCTGAGAGGTAACTTCACGCTCTGCAGCGATAGCGGAATCCTTCGCGTAGTTGTACTCCATGAGTACGTCGAAGGTATCCATCAGAGAATTGAACTTCTCGTTGTTGATCAGGTCTGCGGAACCCTCGTACAGGCTCTGAACGAAAGCATCCGGATCCTCCTGCTGCTCATAAACCTGTACCAGGAAATGAGCTCCGATGGACCAGTCTTCCTTCAGGATACCAACGGGAGCTTCCATACCGCCCTCTACCAGCGTAGCCAGCAGTTCTTTGAACGCGTCCAGGGTCGCGTAGTCAGCGGGAACAAATTCCTCGCCGGTGATCGCTTCGATGGCGTCGGCGTTGTAGATGATACCTCTGGCCTCAACGCATACCGGGAAGCCAAGAACCTTGTCGTCTACTGAGACGGCATACGGCGTGTTGGCAACCCA
>CALWMW010000114.1 GCA_944382085.1 uncultured Lachnospiraceae bacterium
CAGTCACACATTTCTGCCCCAGAAGCTCCGCAAGCTCCGGATTTCCTCTTCCGTGCTTGTGGCCTGGAACGTCGAAGGGCACAATTCTCATTCTGCGGAACCGCTCCAAAGCCTCATAGATCGGCGCGCGGTTCTGGGTTAATTTTCTCATCGTTCCAGCTCCTTTCCGCTTAAAAAAGCTTATGAGCCAGTTTTTACTCTCCGGGATATCCGTGGACTTCCGGCAGAATAAAAAAAGCGAGCAGACCTATGACACAATCCGCTCGCTTATGCTCTATCTTCTCATTCTCTACTGGAAAAGCCTTCTCCGGCTATATTCGTACGGTAAAAGACAGATATACTGGTTCAGAGTCTATATAGCAAATATTTTCACTTTTACTACTCTTATTGACCATTTCACAAGTTCTGCATGCATCATGCATACCGGTTATAAAGGAACCAACTTATAAAATTTTAGCTTTTAACTCAATCAATAATGCAGCACTGCGCTGCGAAAAAATATTTGCATGGAGAACCTACAGCATCCGCTTTCCATACTTTCTGTATCATAGCACATGTGTCCCCATTTGTAAAGCAAAACAAAAAGGATTGACGCTTCGCCGGTTCCGTTTTAAAATCTTGGAAGAAGAAAGGAAAGGAAGGAACGCTATGGACCAGAATCGTTTGGAGGCTTTTGAGAAAATGCTGGCCGCCGTACAGTCCGAATATCAGTCTGTCTGCGCCAGATTGGAGGAATTAAAGGAAAAAGGCAAGACAAAATCCGCCACCTACCACCAGTTTTTCAGCCGGAAGCTCATGTACCAGAATATGCTTTCCCTGTATGAGATCTACGGGCTTACCGAAACTCCTTCCTCTTCCGCCGGCCGCGGCCAATAAGATAGGAGGAAACCCATGAAAGCAGTATTCATCGATTATTCCGGAACCATCACCCAGGAAAGCGGACCGGACATTCAGGAAGTCATTCTCCGCTGCTGCCAAAACAGCGACCTCAAAGATCCCGCCGCTCTCATCGCCTGGTGGTGGAAGCGTCTGAAAGAATACGAAATCGCCAGCTTCCAGGAGACGTTTCTCACGGAAGACGAAATCGTGGAGCGGCTTTTAAAGGAGCTGGAAGCGCAGTATCACCTCAGGGAAAATTTTTCCCAGCTGCACCAGCTTTTCCAGAATTTCTGGCGATACGCCCCCATTTTCCCCGACGTGAAGGACTTTTTTGAAAAATGTCCTCTCCCCCTCTACCTTGTCACCAACAACGACGCCCGGTACATCCAGGTCTGCATGGACCAGAACGGCCTGCGCCCCGCCGGCATTGTATGCGGAGCGATGGCCAGAGCCTATAAGCCCCACCGGGAGCTGTTTCTCAAAGCTCTGGAAGTCAGCGGCTGCCGCCCGGAGGAGGCGCTGCACATCGGGGACTCCCTTTCCTCAGATGTGGAGGGCGCCCTTAGCGCCGGCATCCGTCCGGTACTCCTGAACCGGAGTAAAAAGCAAAAAGCATTGAAAAAAACGGAAGCTTTTTCTGTGGTTTCCTCTCTGAAAGAGCTTCTGGAGAAGGGAATGCTGTCTTAACCGGCGTTCCTTTCTTTTTCGCCTTCGTACTCTCTTATTTATCGAATTCCATTTCCACTTTCTCCCATTCTTCGATTTTTTGGTTGACAGAAACCTTCCCGCGCCCTATAATATTCCTAAACAAGCCGCAGAAAGGAGACGCCCTATGCCTGCACAGAACCGCCCTGTTTCAAATTTCCCGGTTTCTTCCGCCTCCCACGCTTCTTTTGACGCGGAGGCCTTGCGGAGGGAAAATCTGCTGGGACGAAAGCTCGCGGAAGCGCGAAGACAAAAGAAGCTCAGCCAGAAGGATGTGGCCCGGCTTTTTCTGGATTATAAGATCACCATAAGTTCCGGCGCCGTCAGCAAATGGGAGAAAGGCGACGCCCTTCCCAATCCCTACCAGTTTCTGGCTCTCTGCCGGATTCTTGGGATCCGGGACGTTTTGGAATCCTTCACCGGCTGCCTTCCGCAGGCGGAGGATGCTTCCCCTCAGCTCAATCAGAAGGGTCTGCGCCTTCTGCAGCTCTTTCAGGAGACGCTGCTTGTTTCCGGGGATTATCAGGTTAAACGCCGCAGGCAGGAGAAGCCCTCTCCTCGTTCTCCCCTTCCGGTGAAGGTTTTCCGTCTTCCGGCGGCCGCCGGTTCCGGTTCTTTCCTCACCGGAGAGGATTACGACATGATGGAATTTGATCCCGCCATTGTTCCAAAGGAGACGGATTTCGGCATCCGGGTGACCGGGGACAGCATGCTGCCCCGCTATGTGCCGGGACAGGTCGTTTTCGTCGAGCAGTGCCGGGAGCTTTACGACGGAGAAATCGGCGTTTTCGTCTACAACGGCGACGCCTATCTCAAACAGTACCGGGAGCTTCTTCCCACCGAGGCGGAACGGGACGCCTACACCACCAGCGAAGGAGTGGTTCTTCCTAAGATCGCGCTTCGTTCCCTGAACCGGGAACGGGCGGACTGCGATGTGGACGTCCGGCCGGACGGAACGTTTTATCTGGTGGGGCGGGTTCTGAACTGACCCTGCCGCCATACGCTTCCATCCGGATACAAAACTCGCAGCAGGAGGACCGTTATGAAAAAATACAACCTTCCTCACACGGAACGGATTTACGTCAAAGTCAATTCCGACTTTGACTCTGCCGGATACATGCGCCCCAGATCCATCACCTGGACAGACGGCCGGACCTTTCCCATCGAAGCCGTGCGGGACTTCCGCCCTGCCGGGAGCGCCGGGAACCCTTTCCTGGGAGACTGTTTTACCGTGCTGATCCAGGGCCAGGAAAAGCATCTTTTTTTCGAACGCACAGATCCGCGTTTCGCAGGACGCGTGGGGCGATGGTTTGTGGAAACGGCATCCTGACTACAAACAAAAAGGAGGCGCGTTTATGACGCCGCGTACGTATCTTGCCATTGATTTGAAAAGCTATTACGCTTCCGCGGAATGCGCCGCCCGGAACCTGGATCCTCTGACCACCAATCTGGTGGTCGCGGACGCTTCCCGGACGGAGAAGACG
>CALWMW010000115.1 GCA_944382085.1 uncultured Lachnospiraceae bacterium
GAAGAAGAAACCGAGGCAGAGTCCCAGACAGAAGCGACCACAGAAGCGGAGTCTGAGACGGAAGAAGAAACAGAGGCAGAGTCCGAGACGGAAGTAACCACAGAGGCAGAGTCCGAGACAGAAGCGACCACAGAAGCAGAGTCTGAGACGGAAGAAGGAACCGAGGCAGAGTCCGAGACGGAAGCGACCACAGAAGCAGAGTCTGAGACGGAAGAAGAAACCGAGGCAGAGTCTGAGACGGAAGTAACCACAGAAGCAGAGTCTGAGACGGAAGAAGAAACCGAGGCAGAGTCCGAGACAGAAGCGACCACAGAAGCGGAGTCTGAGACGGAAGAAGAAACCGAGGCAGAGTCCGAGACAGAAGCGACCACAGAGGCAGAATCCGAGACAGAGGCGACCACAGAGGCAGAATCTGAGACGGAGACCGAAAGTGAGGTAGCTTTGGAAGCTGAGCATACAGGACTTCTGTTCGTGGAGGCCACGAAAGAAAATACAGCCTTTAACGAAACCGTTCAGTCAGAGCTGGAAACCGTAGCAGAAGCGCTGGGCGAGGACGTTCTGGCATATCAAACTGCCGGGTTCGCAGGAGCAGAGGAAGAGGAACTTGCGGAAGAACTTTCGCGTTACTGTGAGTCTGGCGTATATGATGTAATCGTAGTTGCCACCTCCAAGCTGGAAGCGGCTGTAGAAGAGGCGCAGGAAGAATATCCGGAGATTACCTTTGTATTCCTGGATGAGGCCTATCCGGAGGAAGCGTCCGAGACGCTGGCTGGTCTTGAAGAGACGCTTGCCGGCAGCGAGACAGAGGCTGCAGAGGAAGAGTCTGAGACGGAGCTGACCACAGAAGCGGAATCCGAGACCGAGGAAGCAAGCGAAACGGAGATGGAGTCTGAAATCGGCGAAGAAGCATAACGCAATTTGGACAGCAGAGATATCCAGGATGGAAAGACTGGTACGAGAGTACGGATCGAAAGACCCGTACTCTTTTTTAACGATTCTTATGGAGAGAACCTTTTCATATACTGAGAGAAAGACAGGCTCGCAGTAAAGGAGATTTCATGCCGCTGCAGGAAGGCAAAGGCAAACGGGCGGGAATTCTGTTCCTGATCTGTTTTTTAATTTCCATGGGGATCAGCCTTAGGGTTCTGATCCGATAGGCCAAAGAGGGAGAGGAATCCAATGGCCGGATGGGAGAGAATAAGATAAGCGAATATGGGAAGGATTTCACAGAGGAAGAGTTCCTGGTACGGGTTCAGATCTGCACCAGCGAATACCGGGAAAAACTGCATGAAACTTTGGAAGTTCAATGCGAAGAAGGATTTCTTGCAGAAGGCGGCGGATGGAAAAAAGAGGTTGCGCCAGGCGAGACCTGGAGCATTCGTTTCGCGGATTATCAGGAGCTTGAGAAACGGTATGGAACAAAAGAGGAAGCCTTTCAGATCCGGATTACGCCTTTGAACAACGGAAAGATCCGGCTGGCCAACGTGGAACGGGGATCGGGAGATTCCGTGTATGAAGGCAGCTTTTTTCTGGAAGGGAGAGAAACCGGAATGCTTCTTGTGAATGTTCTTCCTCTGGAAAGCTATCTGGGCTCCGTGGTTGCCAGCGAAATGCCCTCTTCGTATCCCATGGAGGCGCAGAAGGCGCAGGCGGTCTGTGCCAGGACTTACGCGCTGAATTTTATGAAAAACAGAGAAAAGCAGGAAACTGCAGCAGATTTAGATGACAGCGTCTCGTTTCAAGTATATAATAATTATCAGGAGACGGAACGTTCCCGCAGAGCGGTAGAAGAAACTGCCGGTAAGGTCATGGATCTGGAGGAGGTCTGGTATTATTCCACCTCCTGCGGAACTTCTAAGGAGGATCTTTCCAAAGAGGAAGCGTTTCAAAGCTTTCTTCTGGAAGAGCCGGAGCAGGAAGAATACGATTCTCCCTGGCTTCGCTGGGAAACTGAGATCCCGGCGGATCAGGTTCTGACCCAGGTAAACCGGAAGTACGGATCTGTCTGGGATAAACTGCTGGATGTAAGAGTAGAGGAACGTTCCGTACAGGGCCAGATTCAGAAGCTGTATCTGAAAGGAGACGCGGGAGAACTTCTGGTGGAGGGCGAGTACGCGGTTCGGGAGGTCCTGGGAGGAGACGCTCTTTCTGTCACGCTTTCTGACGGGAGCAGATCCGATACGATGGAACTTCTGCCCAGCGCCTTTTTTTATCTGGAACCGGCGCCGGACGCGGAGAGTACGGAAATCCGTACGTTAAAAATTCACGGCGGCGGATACGGCCACGGCCTGGGAATGAGCCAGTGCGGCGCCGCGCAGATGGCGGAAGAAGGGGCGGACTATCAGGAGATCCTGGAGTTCTATTACGGAGAAGGCGGGAAAGTCCATGAGATGGAGAACGGGTTTGGTACAACTGATTAAAAAATTTATGTATAAAATGAACAAAGACAGGATCAAAGCGTACTCAGCAGAAGCCGCGTTTTTTATTATCATGAGTTTCTTTCCTTTCCTCATGCTTTTGCTGGCGTTGGTCCACTATACTCCGCTGACGCAGGAACAGGTGGTGCAGACGCTGGAAGGCATTACGCCCCTGGGACTTACGGAGGAACTCAAGCATATTGTGGAAGGCGTGTACAGCCAGGCCTCCGTCCTGCTTCCCTGGACCGCGATTGCCGCGGTATGGTCGGCCGGGAAAGGCGTCCTCGGCCTCTCGGACGGACTGAACGCGGTGTTTCAGATCCGAGAGACGCGGAACTATATTATCATTCGGATTCGCGCCGCTTTCTATACCATCGGTATGATACTGGCTCTGCTTCTCGGATTCGGCATCCTGGTTTTGGGGTATCGTCTTCAGGAGTTTCTAAGAAGCGCGCTGCCTTTTTTCGCCAGATATTCGGATCTGATGCTGCTGCTGCAGCTGGGGCTGGCCATGATCCTTCTGTTTCTGCTTTTTGAAATTTTCTATGTATTTCTTCCGAACAGGAGGAAAAGCTTTCACAGCCAGGTTCCGGGCGCGCTTTTCAGCGCGATTTCCTGGGCGCTGTTTTCCTATCTGTTTTCGGTTTATCTGAATTACGCAGGAAATATGTCCCTGATTTACGGCAGTCTGACTACGCTGGTGGTGGTCATGCTCTGGCTGTATTTCTGTATGTATCTGCTGTTTTTAGGAGCGGAGATCAACAGCTATCTGGAAAAACCGGAGCGTTTTTCTCTTGACAGAAAGGATTGATGTGGTAAAATAGGGGATAACTGAAGAAAAGGCGTTGATGGTGCACAGTAGCGTCTTATTTTCCGACAGAGAGAGAGGGCCGTCGGCTGGAAGCCCTTTCCGGTTCAGATAAGAGGTGAAATTCACACCGGAGTCCTGACGCGGAAGGATCCTGAGATCTGGTAGGCGTTGGCGTAGGTGTACGTTACACACAGAGAGAGCCTGCCTCATGGCGGGAATCAGGGTGGTACCGCGGAAGATTGCTTCGTCCCTACAGGGACGGGGCTTTTTTGTTTTCAGGAGAAAGCGGGACCGATTCTGATACAGAGCAAGATACCGGCAAAGGAAAGGAGATCATTATGGAAGAAAAGCTTCAGGCAATTAAAACAGAGGCTTTGGAACAGCTTAAAAAGGCAGACAGCCTGGACCGGCTCAATGAGATCCGGGTCAGCTTTCTGGGAAAGAAGGGCCAGCTCACAGCGCTTTTAAAGAGCATGAAGGAGGTGGCGCCCGAAGACCGTCCGGCCTTCGGCCAGCTTGTGAACAGCACGAGAGCGCAGATCGAAGAGGTTCTGGAAGAGACAAAGAAAAAACTGGAGCGTGCGGCTCTTGACGAAAAGCTGAAGAAGGAAGTGCTGGACGTCACCCTTCCGGCGAAACGCAGTCTCATAGGACACCGTCATCCGAATACCATCGCCAGAGAAGAGGTGGAACGGATCTTCATCGGAATGGGATATGAAGTAGTGGAGGGACCGGAGATCGAGTACGACCTCTACAATTTTGAGAAACTGAATATTCCCGCAAACCATCCTGCCAAAGACGAACAGGATACCTTCTATATTAATAAAGACATTGTACTGCGTACCCAGACTTCTCCGGTGCAGGCCAGAATTATGGAACAGGGCAAGCTTCCCATCCGCGTGATTGCTCCGGGACGCGTGTTCCGCTCCGACGAGGTGGACGCGACCCATTCGCCTTCTTTCCATCAGATCGAGGGACTGGTGGTAGATAAAAACATTACCTTCGCGGATTTGAAGGGTACTCTGGAGCAATTTGCCAGAGAGCTGTTTGGGGAGAACACCAGGACAAAGTTCCGTCCCCATCATTTCCCCTTTACGGAACCCAGCGCGGAGGTAGACGTTTCCTGCTTTAAATGCGGGGGAAAAGGATGCCGTTTCTGCAAAGGCAGCGGATGGATTGAGATTCTTGGCTGCGGGATGGTTCACCCTCATGTTTTTGAAATGTGCGGCATTGATCCCAAAGAGTATACGGGATTTGCCTTCGGCGTAGGGCTGGAGCGCATTGCTCTGCTGAAATACGAAATTGACGACATGAGACTTCTGTATGAGAACGACTCCAGGTTCTTAAAGCAGTTTTAAGGAGGAGAAAAGATGAACACAACATTATCCTGGATAAAAGCATATGTTCCGGATCTGGACGTGACCGCCCAGGAATTTACCGACGCCATGACCCTTTCCGGGACGAAAGTAGAAGGATACACTGCGGCGGATCGGGATTTGGACAACATTGTCATCGGACAGATTGAGAAGATAGAGCCCCATCCGGACGCGGACAAGCTGATTATCTGCCAGGTGAACATCGGAGATAAGGTGATCCAGATTGTAACCGGCGCGCCCAACGTAAAAGAAGGGGATAAGGTTCCCGTGGTTCTGGACGGAGGAAAAGTGGCCGGAGGACACGACGGTAAGATGACGCCCGGAGGCATTCCCATTCACAAGGGGAAACTGCGCGGCGTTGAGTCAGACGGAATGATGTGCTCCATTGAAGAGCTTGGCTCCTCCAGAGAACTGTATCCGGAAGCGCCGGAGTACGGAATCTACCTTTTTCCAGAAGACGCCAAGGTAGGAGCGGACGCCATTGAAGCCCTGGGACTCAGGGATGTGAACTTTGAATTTGAGATTACTTCCAATCGCGTGGACTGCTTCAGCGTGATCGGCATCGCCAGAGAGGCGGCGGCTACCTTCCGCAAGCCCTTCCATCCCCCGGTGGTGACGGAGACAGGAAATCAGGAACGCGCGGAGGATTACGTAAAGGTTACGGTGAAGGATCCGGATCTCTGCCCCCGGTACTGCGCAAGGATTGTAAAGAACATTAAGCTTGCGCCCTCCCCGAAATGGATGCAGCGCCGTCTGGCGGCTGCCGGAATCCGCCCGATCAACAACATCGTAGACATTACCAATTATGTGATGGAAGAGTACGGCCAGCCGATGCATGCCTACGATTACGACCAGATCGCAGGGCATGAAATCATTGTGCGGCGCGCAGAAGAAGGGGAATCCTTCGTAACCCTGGACGGCCAGGAACGCAGTCTGGACGAAAACGTCCTTATGATCTGCGACGGAGAAAAATCAGTGGGAATCGCCGGAATCATGGGCGGAGAGAATTCCATGATTACCGACGACGTCAAGACCATGCTTTTTGAAGCGGCTTGTTTTGACGGTACCAACATTCGCCTTTCCGCGAAGCGCATCGGACTTAGAACGGATGCTTCCGGAAAATTTGAAAAAGGTCTGGATCCCAACAACGCCAAGGCAGCCATCGACCGCGCCTGCCAGCTGGTAGAAGAGCTGGGGGCCGGCGAAGTCGTAGGCGGTATGGTGGACGTCTATACGAAGGTGAAAGAACCGGTGGAAATTCCTTTTGAGCCGGATAAGATCAACGCTCTGCTGGGAACCAGCCTGTCGGAGCAGGAAATTCTGGATTACCTCAGGCTGGTGGATCTGGAATATGACGCGGACAGACGCGTAGTGACCGCGCCGACCTTCCGCCAGGATCTTTTCCGCACGGCGGACCTGGCGGAGGAAGCGGCCAGATTTTTCGGATATGACAACATCCCGGTGACTCTTCCCAGCGGGGAGGCCACGGCGGGCAAGCTTCCTTTTGAAATGAGGGTACGGGAGATGGCGGAAGACTGCGCGGAATTCTGCGGATTCTCTCAGGGAATGATGTATTCCTTTGAAAGCCCGAAAGTATTTGACAAGCTTCTGATTCCGGAGGATTCTTCCCTGCGCAGAACGGTCAAGATCGCCAATCCTCTGGGCGAAGACTTCAGCATTATGCGTACTACACCTCTGAATGGAATGCTGACGTCTCTTGCCTTTAACTACAGCCACAGGAATAAGGACGTGCGTCTGTATGAGCTTGGCAATATTTATCTTCCCAAGCAGCTTCCCCTTACCGAGCTTCCGGAAGAGAGAATGCAGTTTACTCTGGGCATGTACGGCCAGGGCGACTTCTTTGATCTGAAAGGCGTGTTAGAGGAATTCCTGGACAAGCTGGGCATGACCGGACGCAGGACGTATGATCCGGATTCCTCCCATCCCTACTTCCATCCGGGACGCCAGGCAGATCTGTATTATGAGAACTGCCGCCTGGGATACCTGGGTGAGGTGCATCCTCTGGTAGCGGACGCCTACGGAATCGGGGATCGGGCTTACGTTGCGGTTCTGGATCTTCCGGAAGTGACCAGATTCGCCACCTTTGACCGGAAATACACAGGAATCGCCCGGTATCCGGCGGTAACCAGAGATATCAGCATGGTGGTGCCCAAAGAGGTGACGGCCGGAAGGATTGAAGATATGATCCTCCAGCGAGGCGGAAAGATCCTGGAAAGCTGTACGCTTTTCGACATCTACGAAGGCGCTCAGATTCAGGAAGGCTTCAAGTCCATGGCGTATTCTCTTGTGTTCCGGGCAAAAGACCGGACGCTGGAGGAGGCGGATATCACCTCTGCCATGAAGAAGATCTGGAACGGACTGGAATCCATGAAGATCGAGATTCGTTCCTGACGGAGGCAGCGATGCGGTTATATATTATCCGGCACGGAGAGACACAATGGAACCGGGAAGGACGCCTTCAGGGACAGACGGATATCCCTCTGAATGAAAAAGGGAGAGCCGTGGCCCAGGCAGCCGCCAGAGGAATGCGGGAGATCCCCTTCGATCTTGCCTTCACCAGCCCGCTCTCCCGTGCCAGGGAGACGGCGGAAATCATTCTGCAGGACAGAAAGGTTCCGGTGATTCGAGACAGAAGGATCGAGGAGATCAATTTCGGAAGCATGGAAGGATGCAGAGCCAGAGATCCGGATGGAAGAATTGTGGAGCCGTTCTTTCGGACTTTCTTTGAAAATCCGTCCTGCTATGTTCCTCCGGAAGGCGGAGAGACCATCCGGCAGCTTTGCGAAAGAACCGGGAATTTCCTGGATGAGCTGAAAACAAGAGAAGATTTGAAAGACAAGACCGTTTTGGCGGCGACCCACGGAGCGGCGTCCAGAGGGCTTCTTCTGCATATTACGGGAAAGCCCGTCTCGGAATTCTGGGGGAAGGGCGTACCGAAAAACTGTTCCGTTTCCGTTGCGGAACTGGAGAACGGGGAATGGATTTTAAAGGAACAGGACGTGTGTTATTATGAAAACTTCTGATTTTTATTATGATCTGCCCAAAGAGCTGATCGCTCAGGATCCTCTGGAGGACCGCTCTTCTTCCAGGCTTCTGGTTCTGGGAAAAGAGGACGGCAGCATAGAGCATCGGCATTTCCGCGATATCCTTACTTATCTGAAGCCTGGGGACTGTCTGGTTTTGAACAATACGCGGGTGATTCCCGCCAGGCTGTATGGAAAGAAAGAGGATACGGGAGCGCTGATCGAGGTGCTTCTGCTCACCAGAAGAGAAGACAATGTCTGGGAAACCCTGGTGAAACCTGGGAAAAAAGCGAGAATAGGGGCCAGGATCTCTTTCGGGGATGGACTGCTCATCGGAGAGGTGGTTGACGTTCTGGAAGAAGGGAACCGGCTGATTCGCTTTACGTATCAGGGGATTTTTGAGGAGATCCTGGATCAGCTGGGACAAATGCCGCTTCCTCCGTATATCACTCATGAACTGAAAGACAAAAACCGTTATCAGACGGTATACGCCAAGTACGACGGTTCCGCCGCCGCCCCGACGGCAGGCCTTCATTTTACTCCGGAACTCCTGGAGCAGGTAAAAGAACTGGGCGTGAAGATTGCGGAGGTAACGCTTCATGTGGGTCTGGGGACTTTTCGCCCTGTAAAAGTTGAGAACGTGGCGGATCATCATATGCACTCGGAATTTTATATGGTGAGTCAGGAAGCGGCGGATCTGATTAACGAAACCAAAGCTCTGGGAGGCAGGGTAATCTGCGTCGGAACCACAAGCTGCCGGACCATCGAATCCGCCGCGGCGGAGGACGGCACGCTGAAAGCCGGAAGCGGATGGACGGATATTTTTATCTACCCTGGTTATCAGTTCAAAGTCCTGGACGGCCTGATTACGAACTTTCATCTGCCGGAATCCACGTTGATGATGCTGGTGTCAGCTCTGGCAGGAAAAGAGCATATTATGGCGGCTTATCAGGAAGCAGTAAAGGAACGTTACCGGTTTTTCTCTTTTGGGGACGCGATGTTGATTGTTTCGTGAGGCGTTTGGCGTTAAATATAGAAGAAAGATAACGAAAAAACAGATACAGTCAAGAGAAAGGATAAGGATATGAAACGGAAAGCATTAACGGCGCTGCTGGGGGCGTCTCTGGCGGCGGCAGTCATATCAGGATGTGGAACGGAGAAACAGCAGGATCCGGATCAGACGTTTGTGGTGTCCGACATGGAGATCGTGGAGGAAGAGACCGAGACCGAATCGGAATCCGAATTACAGACCGGGAATTTAAACCTGGATCTTGAGGAAGAAAGCGGCGAAGATATCGGTTCTCTGACAGATGAGGAACTGCTTGCCGAGAGCGAGTCCGAATCCGAGACAGAGGCCAAAGACAGCATGCGTCCGACGCTTCAGGGCGAAGAAGAGACGGAAGATTCTCAAAAAGAGCAGACTTCCGGGGAAGAAAAAGAGAAGCCTGCCAAGAAGCCGGCACGGAAGCCGGAAGCTGAGTCGGAAACAGAATCTGAGACAGAAACGGAATCCGAAACCGAGACCGAATCTGAGACAGAAACGGAATCCGAAACCGAGACCGAATCTGAGAAAGAAACCGAGTCCGAGTTAGAATCTGAAACAGAAAGAAAGTCTCAAACCCAGGCGGCGACGGAGACCGAGACAGAGACGGAAGCGGAGACCGAGACCGAGACGGAAACGGAGACGGAGACCGAAACGGAAAGCGAGACGGAAACGGAAACCGAGACGGAGACGGAAACGGAGACCGAGACCGAGACGGAAACGGAGACGGAAACGGAGACGGAGACCGAAACGGAAAGCGAAACGGAAACGGAAACCGATTCTGAGACCCTGCAGCCGGGACCTGTGGCTGTAAACGACCGGGTACGGGTGAGGACCTCTCCTTCTCTGGATGGGGAAATCAAAACTCTTTTGAAGCCGGGAACGCAGGTGACCTGTCTTTCCGAGACCGACGGATGGGCCGCGGTAGAATATGAAGACGGATCCACTGTGGAAGAAGG
>CALWMW010000116.1 GCA_944382085.1 uncultured Lachnospiraceae bacterium
TAAGGACCTGGTAGACAGCGCTCCGAAGGTAATCAAAGAGGGCGTTTCCAAGGCTGAGGCTGACGAGCTGAAGGCTAAGCTGGAGGAGCAGGGAGCAAGCGTAACCCTGAAATAAGTTCTTTCAGAAGAAAATGTTTGAGAGGCAGAGACTGGCATACGGTTTCTGTCTCTTTTTTTGCGCGATACTGCGGTAAATCGCGCAAAATTGAGAAAGGGAATGTTTAATTGTGAATTGACAGTATTGAGAGGGCTATGTATAATGAAAGTAAAATTTGAAACCGGTTTCAAAACACGGTTTTATTTTGCTGTTTCCTGAAACGGGTTTCTAAACGGAAAGGAGCGGAAGTGAATGAAGATCGCTGTGATAGGAAGCATTAATATCGACATGACTGTGACGGCAGAACGGATTCCGAAAAAGGGTGAGACACTGCATGGAGACAGCGTCAGCTATATCCCCGGAGGAAAGGGAGCCAACCAGGCAGTCGCCATGGCCAAGCTGGGGGCAGAGGTAGAGATGTTTGGCTGTGTGGGCGATGACAGCAACGGAGAACGGATGCTGGAAAACCTCAGAAATGCAGGGATAAAGACAGAGCATATCCGGACAGTAAAAGGAGTCCCTACAGGAATTGCTATAATTACCGTAGGTGAGAACGACAATACGATTGTAGTGGTAGCCGGAGCAAACGGATATGTGGACAGAGCGTACATAGACAGCGTGAAGGAAATTCTGAAGAACTATGACATGGTGGTTATGCAGCATGAGATACCGCTGGATACCGTGGCCTATGCGGTAGAGTTCTGTTCGGAGCAGAAAATTCCGGTTATACTGAATCCTGCGCCTGCAGCGGCAGTTCCCATGGAGATTATTGAGAAGGCAGCATATCTGACGCCTAATGAGCATGAGGCAGTGTTGATTTTTGGTGATGAACTGACTACAGAAGAACTGCTGAAAAAGTATCCGGAAAAATTGGTAATTACACAGGGATCCAGAGGAGTATCAGCCTGCAGTGCTTCCGGAGAAGTCTTTACGGTTCCGGCAAGGAAGACCAGAGTGGTGGATACCACAGGGGCAGGCGATACATTGAATGGAGCATTTGCAGTGCGCATCGCGAGTGGAGACGGACTGAAGGCGGCTTTGATTTATGCCAATACGGCCGCGAGTCTTTCCACAGAAAAATTCGGCGCGCAGGCTGGCATGCCCACAGCAGAAGAGGTGGAAAAGGAATTGGGAGGATATGAAAAATGAAAAAGCATGGGATTTTAAACGGTGATATTTCCAGAGTTCTTTCTTATATGGGACATACAGATTGTATCTGTATTGGAGACTGCGGCCTGCCGGTTCCGGAAGAGACCGAAAGGATTGATCTTGCGGTAAGATTCGGACTTCCATCCTTCCTGGATGTGCTCAGAGAGGTGGGAGACGATATGTGCATCGAAAAGATCGTGCTTGCGGAGGAGATAAAGGAGAAAAATCCCGCAGTTCTAAAAGAAATTGAGGAGTATTTCGCAGACCGCAGGCCGGAGGTAGTCTATGTTCCTCATGTGGAGCTGAAAAAAATGACGGAAACCTGCCGGGCCGTGATCCGGACAGGGGAGACGACGCCCTATGCCAATATTATCCTGCAGTCCGGCTGTATTTTTTGAAATTTAAGATAGGCGGGAAAAGTAATGCAGAGCGAAATGTGAGAATCGATAAATGATAATAAGGCTGTGAAACATGTTTCGGCAACAACAGACAGAGGTGAAGTATGGCTAGTATCAGAGAAGTTGCAAAGCTTGCGGGAGTATCTGCGGCGACTGTATCCAGAGTGATGAACGGGACGGCAAATGTCGATGAAGAAAAACGCCGGAGAGTGCTGGATGCCATTGAGAAGACAGGATTCCGGCCGAATGAGCTGGCGCGGGCGCTGTTTAAAAAATCCTCCAGAATCATAGGAATGATTGTGCCTGACATTGAAAATCCTTTTTTCAGTGAACTGGCAAAAGCAGTGGAGGAGACTGCGTATCTTTCCGGGTACCGGATTCTTTTCTGCAATTCCGATGATGACCCGGAAAAAGAAAATATGAATATTCAGATGCTGGCGCAGATGAATGCAGACGGTCTTATTATCACGACAAATTGCGACAGCACCAGCCGGGTGCTGGTGGACTGTCCGATTCCTGCGGTGATTGTGGACCGAAAGCTGACACAGGTGGAGGCGGCGGCTTTTATTGAATCGGATCATTATAAAGGAGGGCGTCTGGCGGCAGAGCACCTGTTTGCCTGCGGCTGCAGAAATGTGGTTTGCCTGCGGGGGCCTCTGGGCTATTCCAGCGGCCGCCAGCGCTATCAGGGATACCGGGATGTCTGTGCGGAATGGGGAATGGTGGAGCAGTGCATTGACTGTGAATACAATTATGAAGCGGGAAAGAAGGCGGCGCAGGAGCTGCTGAAGAATTTTCCGGAGGCGGACGGAGTAATTGCCTGCAATGATATGGTGGCGATTTCTGTATATAAAGCGTTGAGCAAGGCGGGACGCAGGATCCCGGAGGATATTCAGCTGGTGGGCTTTGACGGTATCAAATTCAGCAGCCTGTGTACGCCGGAGATTACCACTGTTTCCCAGCCCATTCATGACATGGGGACTCTGGCTGTGGATATCATCATCCGGCATGTGGAAGGGAAAGCGTTTCAGAAGGAAAACGTGCTGGACGTAAAGCTGGTAGAGCGGGAGACGACCGCCAAAATAATCGCAAAATAAAGGAAAATGTAGCTTGACACGCATTCTCTATTGTGTTATCATGTACGTTGCACTATTGTGGTGAGCTAGGCTCTAAATGCATTTTGACATTTGTGAAAAATGACGAAACAGCAGCTGACTTCCATACTAAATAAGGGGTGAACGTCAATGGAAA
>CALWMW010000117.1 GCA_944382085.1 uncultured Lachnospiraceae bacterium
CGGAAAGAAGCTCCCGGTTGGATTCTTCCTTTTCCATATTGATAAAATCCACCAGAATGATTCCGGACAGATTCCGCAGACGGATCTGCCTGGCTGTTTCTCTGGCCGCTTCGAGATTGATCTTCAGGAACGTCTTCTCCCGTTCCTTTCCTCCTTCGTATTTTCCGGTATTCACGTCGATCACAGTCAGAGCCTCCGTCGGCTGTATCACCAGGTAACCCCCGGAATCCAGCCAGACCCGTTCCCGCAGCGCCTGCTCCAGCTGATGGTCCAGGGAAAAGAGCTTCGCCATGGGAAGAAGGCTGTCCTGATAGAAGGAAAGCTTGGGAAGATCCTTTGGCTGACGCTCCTCAAGATAAGCCTTCATCGCTTCATACAGGTCTTTCTCATCGGTAAGAAATTCATCCGCCGCGGAATCGTACAGATCGGACAGGCGGTTCAGGTATACCGGAGGCTGTTTCACCAGGCAGGTGAAACAGGTGCGGTGAAAAGCCGCGAGGAGCATGGACTCCCACTGGTTCTTCAGGCGCAGCAGCTCTTCTCTCAGAGATTCCTCCATAGCCTCCCCCGCGTTGGTGCGCAGGATAAAGCCCCAGTTTCGATCCGCCTGCTTCTCCGGCTCCTTCTCTTCTTCCAGAACCTGGCCGGCAAGGGAGAGAAGACGTTCCCGGATTTCTCCGGAAAGTTTCATGGAGACTCCCGTCTGTCGTTTTCCCATGGTAAGGACCGCATATTTTCCGTGAAGGCTGAGTTTTGTCGTCACGGAAGGAAACTTGCCCTTGATTTTTTCCCGGTTGATCTGAACCAGCAGCTCGTCTCCGGCCTGGGGCAGCCGGGAGCTTCCTTTTTTCGTATAGACCGGCTCTTTCAGGTCTTCCAGGGGAAGATAGCAGACTTCTCCCGGAGCGATCTCCACAAAGGCAGCCTGGATGTTTTTTGCAATGTTCTTGATTTTTCCAATATAGACGTTTCCCAGGCAGGAAGCGTTCTCTTCCTCATCGCAGTGAATCTCCACCGCTTTTTTATTCTGAAGAAGGAAGGAAAAAATCTTTCCTTCCCTTCGGGTCATCAGATACTGCCCTTTCTCAGCCATGCTCCGCCTCCCGGACCATCTCTTTCCCCAGTTCGCTTAGCGGAACCAGCCTGCGCCTGGACTCCTGGCCCAGATCCGCATACAGCTCACAGCGATGAATCTCATAGGCGAAGGGTTTTGGCTCCTCTCCGATGCTCTCCAGATACGCGTCCATCACCAGCTCCGGTTTCAGGTTCGCGGCGCTTCCTGCCGCAAGCTGAAGCGACACGGTTCCGGACTGCACCGACATCCGGTAAATCATAGGGCGGATGTCCACTTCTTTTTCGGATTTCTTCGTTTTCTTCCACACGCGTATAGAGTCCGAAGCAAAAAAGTGAGAAATGCCGGATTGCCAGTCACCTTTGGGGGCGTATCCCCTTCGGAAGCGCAGCGTATAGTCGGCGGCCGCCACCAGCGTCATGGCTTTGTTTGCCTTTCCCTCCGGAATCTGCCAGGCTCCGGTTACCAGAATCCCCTCGCATCCCACCCGGTTCAGAGCGTCCGTCAGTTCCTGGGAAGACAGGAGCGTCCCAAGCTCCAGATCCATATATTCGCCTTCGCTGGTAAGCCCTACCCCAAGAGGGGAAGCGAAAGACATGATCATGTGGGGACTCAGTCCCTCGGTGAAGGCGACGTCAATCCCGGCTCTTCGCATGGCCTTTTGGAAATAGCGCATGAGATCCAGATGTCCGATGAATTTCATGGAGCCGAGTTTGGAAAATTTAATTCTTACCTTCATAGCACACACCTCCGCCGTATTTCGCCGCCCCGCATCCGGAACACCCGGCGCGGCAGTTCCTGGTGGTCTCGCCCTTTGCCGCCTTCTCCCATTCCCGGATCAGAAAATCCTTCGTTACGCCGATATCGATAAAATCCCAGGGGAGAAGCTCCTGCGGGTCTCTCTCCCTCAGAGTATAAAACTCCAGGGAAAGGCCGGTCTCCTCAAAGGCCGCCAGCCAGCGGTCAAAATCCCAAAATTCCGTCCAGGCGTCAAAAAGCGCGCCCTTTTGGTACGCGGAGAGAATAACCTTTCCCAGTCTTCGGTCGCCTCTGGCGAGCGCCCCTTCCAGAAGCGTCACATCCGCTTCGTGCCAGTTGTAGCGGATGCTTTTGTGATTCAGCATCTCTTTCATTTCATGGTTCACGGTCCTGGCAAAGCCAAGATAGTCCCCGGCCGGAAACATGCCCGCCCACTGGAAGGGCGTGAAGGGCTTCGGCACAAAGAAGGAAGTGCTCACTGTAATCTGGCATCTTCCGCTTCGCTCTTCCTTGGGGATCTCATAGAATTCCCTGGCGATCCGGTCCGCCAGCCTGGCGATCTCCTTGCGATCTTCCTCGGTCTCCCAGGGAAGCCCCAGCATAAAGTAAAGCTTTACCTTGTTCCAGCCGCCCCGGAAGGCCTGTCTGGCCCCTGTGAGGATGTCTTCTTCCGTCAGTCCTTTGTTGATGACGTTGCGCATCCGCTGGGAACCGGCCTCCGGCGCGAAGGTCAGGCTGCTTTTTCTCACATCCTGCACCTTGCTCATCACATCCAGGGAAAACGCGTCGATCCTCAGGGAGGGCAGAGAGATATTAATCTTCTGATCCTGGAACTCGTCAATGAGGAAGTTTACGATCCCGCTCAGATCCGAATAGTCGCTGGAGCTCAGGGAACTCAGGGAAATCTCCTCGTGTCCCGTATTTTTCAGCATCTTCCAGGCATATTCCTTCAGCTTCTCCAGCTCCCGCTCGCGGGTGGGACGGTAGATCATTCCTGCCTGGCAGAACCGGCAGCCCCGGATGCAGCCCCGCTGGATCTCCAGCACCACCCGGTCCTGAGTTACCTTAATAAAAGGCACCACCGGCTTCTCCGGATAGGAAGTTTCCCCAAGGTTTACCGCCGCCTGCTTTGCCACCTTCTTGGGAATGCCCTCCTTTACCGGCGCAAAAGACGCCAGCCGGCCGTCCCCGCAGTAAGAGGCTTCGTACAGAGACGGAGCATAGATTCCCGGAATTCCGGCGGCCCGTCTTAAAAATTCTTCTCTGGAGCATCGCTCCTCCCGGCATTTTTTGTACAGATCCAGAAGGTCGTCGTAGACCGTCTCTCCCTCTCCGATGTAGAACAGATCAAAAAAGTCCGCCAGGGGTTCCGGATTGTAGGCGCAGGGACCGCCTCCGATCACAATGGGATCCTCCCAGGTTCTCTCTTCCGCCAGGAGGGGAATCCGGCTCAGATCCAGAATCTGCAGGACATTTGTATAGCACATCTCATACTGCAGGGTAATCCCAAGGAAATCAAACTCCCGGATGGGATCCTGAGACTCCAGGGCAAAAAGAGGGATCTGGCGTTCCCTGAGAAGCCGGTCCAGATCCGGCCACGGAGAATAAACCCGCTCGCACCAGACGTCCTCCCGACGGTTAAACAGATCGTACAGAATCTGAATTCCCAGGTGGGACATCCCGATCTCATAAACGTCCGGGAAGCACATGGCAAAACGGATCTCCACCTTTTCCTTGTCCTTTTGCACCGCGTTCACCTCGCCGCCGATGTACCGGGCCGGTTTGTCCACCTGAAGTAAAATTTCATCACTTAACGCTAATTTTCTCATTCTGATTGTATCCTTATCCTATTTCAATTTCCCTGCTATTCTACCATGAATCCTTACCGGGGGCAAGATTGGGCTGTCTCAATCCTTTCGCGTCTCCCACAAAAAAACCCCCGGCAGAAGCATTCTGCCGGGGAAAACGCGCTGCGCCGTCTTTTCTGCTAGAACATCAGCTGAATCGGCATACGGGCGGATTCGGGATTCTCGATTCCGAATTTCTCCTTGTTCAGCTTGTCGATGGCGTTGGTCAGGGACATATACACGCCGGGATATACGGAGCCGGGGCCGCCCTGGGCGATGCAGGGGATGAAATGCTTCATTCCGTAGGTCTCGCAGACTCTGCGTACTTCGGCTTCGCACTTCTCGTCCGTCCAGTCCGGAGTATCCACATCCGCGTTCTCGATGCAGCCCATGAAGCTGATCTTGTCGCCGTACTTCTTCAGGAGCTCATCCACCTTGTTGGTCTCCATGCAGCCCTGGAATACGTCGATCCCCATCTCGATCATGGAGGGAACCAGCGTCGCCGCGTAGCTGTCGGAATGGTGTACGATGTACTCTACTCCATGGCTCTTGTAGTATCCGTAAATTTCCTTGTAGGGCTCCAGAAGGAACTCATTGAACATGCTGGGACTCATAAAGGTGCTGTCGTGTCCGCCCCAGTCGTCGTGATGGAACAGCATATCCGGATGAAGCTTGCTGCAGATTCCCTCCGCCAGCTTGAGCTCCCATTCAGTGAGGTACTTGATCAGGTCGTGCATCTCGTCCTCATACTCAATGTAATAGGTAAGGGCGTTTACGATCTCGCAGAGATGATGGGTCTGCTCGAAGAGACCGGGGGCTACGAATACCGCCTTGAACGCCTTGTCCGTATCCACCGCGTCATAGCCGGCCTTGCACTGATCCCACAGCTCCTGGGGGAAATCCAGGGAGGGCGCGTGCACATAGTCCTGCCAGTGCTCGATATCCTTCACTACGATTTTATCCGGGGTATGTACCGGAAAGGCGCCGGGGGTTCCCTTGGGGAAGGTGTTGGTTACGCCCCAGGCGTTCTTTATATTCTCTTCTCCCTCTTTCAGAAGGGGGCTGGCGAACATAAAGGGATGGAAAAGAAGCTGAATCGCCTCATACTGATTTACAAAACGGTCGGGATTTCCTCCCTTGATGCATTCGATCATGTTCTGTTTCGCTGTTAACATGTAGAATCCTCCTCTCGTCTCCCGGCTTTATGCTACCAGTTCTTTTGCTCTCTGCGCGCAGGACGCAGCGTCCTCGGTATAAGCGTCGGCACCGATCTCATCGGCGAAGGCCTGGCTGATGGGCGCGCCGCCAACCATCACTTTGATCTTGCCGCGGAACGGAGACTGGTTCAGAAGAGCCACCGTCTCTTTCATAGCGTTCATGGTCGTCGTTAAGAGCGCGGAGCAGCAGATCAGTTTCGTATCCGGATTTGCCTCGTAGGCTTCTACGAATTTTTCCTTGGGAACGTCCACGCCAAGGTCGATCACTTCGAATCCGGAGGACTCCAGCATCATCGCCACCAGGTTCTTTCCGATGTCGTGAAGGTCGCCGGATACCGTGCCGATGATCACCTTCCCGGCCGCGCCTGCCACGCCGGACGCCAGATGGGGCTTCAGCACCTCTACGCCGTTCTTCATAGCCTTTGCCGCTACCAGCATCTCCGGAACGAAGATCTCGCCGTTTTTAAACTTTGCGCCAACCTCGTCCATAGCGGCGATCATGCCCTTGTTCAGAATCTCCGTGGGATCGCATCCGGCGTCCAGCGCTTCGGACACGGCCGCCGCTACTTTTTTCGCTTTCCCTTTCACAACCAGATCGTATACTTCCTGAATTCCTGCCATTTTTGTCTACCTCCTGTTTTTTTGTTTTTATTTTTACCGCGGGCGATTCCGCAAACTCGCCCCGGTCTTTTACTTCTTAGGTCCGAAAATGCCTTCCCGGTACGCGCCGATGTATTCCATACAGTATTCGTCCTCGCCCAGGAGCGCTTCCGTTGCGTAGATCACGCCCATCATATCCCGGTTGGTGGGATCCAGAATCGCGCTGTCCAGTCCCGCGTTCATCGCAAGAACCGTAAATCCCAGATTGATCATCTTACGGACCGGGAGATTGAAAGAAATGTTGCTCACCGCCGCCGTAATGTGGATGTTGGGATAACGCTTGCGCACGGTGCTGATGACCTCCACATTCATGGCGATGCCGTCCTCGGAAGTACAGAGCATCTCCACCAGGGGATCGATGTGCATTCTGGAAGGGCTGATGCCATACTCCTTGGCTTTGTCCATCACTTTGTCGAATACCTTCAGACGGTCCGCCGCGCTTTTGGGGATTCCGGTGTCGTCTGAGAGAAGACAGATCACTTCCCACTTGGTGTCCGCGATCAGCGGGAAAATCACGTCCATCTTATCGCCCTCTCCTGACACGGAGTTCACCAGGCCGGGCTGCTTGCAGTAGGGGATCACCTCCGCCAGCACCTTGGCGCTGGGGCTGTCCACGGAAATGGGAAGATCCGTCACCTCCTGGATGCAGTCGATCATCCACTTTAACGTCTCCACCTCCACTTCTTCCGGAACGGAAGCGCAGCAGTCGATATAGGTCGCTCCTGCTTCCGCCTGAATCCGGGCACGGTTTTTAATAAACTCCGCATCACGGGCAGCGATGGCTTCCGCCACGGCCGGGATGGAACCATTTATTTTTTCACCGATAATGATCATCTTGTTTCCTCCTTCATTCTACATTTTAAAGGAAAGCCGTACTTTCACTATAAAATCATTATATCACAGGAAAAATCCTTTTTCCTATTATAGGAATCTCCTATTTTTTCTTCTGTTTTCCTACAAAGTGTAGGAAAATCTTTCTTGTAATTTTTGAACAAAAAAGATACAATAGATTCCATAAGTTTCTTCTATTTTTATTGTGAAAGGAGTTGCGGTATGCAGCTGAGTCCCAAACTGATTCTCTGGCATTTCAGTCAGGAATTTTCTCTAAAAGCCTCCCCGCAGATTACCAGCGAGCCCTGTCTGCGCCGGGCGGTATGCCACGAATCCCAGGAATCCCCTTCCGGGGGCCTGATCTACGTCGCTTCCGAGCTTTGCGCCGGCTTCCAAAGCCATCCGCTCCACAGCCTGATGCTGGTCACAGCTCCCCCGGATCCGGAGCTGTTAAAACAATTTCCCAACCTCTGTTATCTTCCGGACCAGGATCCGGTTCTGCTCCTGGAACGAATCGGCCGCATTTTCCGGAAATATGAGGAGTGGAACCAGGCCCTGTTTGAATCCAGAATGATGAACGGCTCCATCCAGAAGCTTCTGGATCTGAGCAGCTCCATCCTTCCCAACCCCATGATGCTGATCGGCATGGATTTTACCATCATCGCTTCCAGGGGCACTTCCTTTGGAGAGCTTCCCTCTTCGGTGCTGGGTTCCAACGAGGAGACGGCGGACCTGATACTGGCTCTCAAGCAGGATCCCAATTATGAGGCCGCCTTCCATCGAATCGGTTATTTCTATTACTCCGGAAACGGCATTGCCGCTCCCAGCCTCTGTGTAAACATCCGGCGCTTTGACCGCACCCTTTACCGGCTTCTCATCACCCAGGGAGAAGTCCCTCTGGACGATACCTTCGGGTTTGTTCTGGAGTACCTGGCGCGGGTGATTTCCCACGCCCTGTCCACGAACATCGTAGACAGCCATGACGCCCGCCGTCAGCTGCATCAGATTTTTCACACCATCCTTACGGATCCCAAGGCGGACTATGTGGAAGTCAGCCGGAGGCTTACCGACTGCGGATGGCTGTCCTCCCAGTATTACCTCTGCGTCTTTTTAAAGACGGAGCTCCTGGACTATAAAAATCTGACGCACCGCTCCATCATCAGCTATCTTGAAAATATCATCCCGGCTTCCTGCGCGCTGGAACACAAAGGCAATATTGTCCTTTACATCAATCTGGATTACTGCCAGCTCTCAGAATCCGAGATCGAACAGAAGCTTGCCAGCTTCATCCGGGACAGTTTCCTGAGCGCCGGCTACAGCCGCCGGATGCTGGGACACTTCAATTTTCACCGCCAGTACGTACAGGCGGCCCTCTCCCACCAGGCAGGCAGCCGGAAATTCCCGCACCGCTGGATTCACCGGTTTAACGACATCGCCCTTACGTATCTGCTGGAACAGACGACAAAAAAGCTTCCCGCGTACATGGTATGCCACGAAAAGCTTTTAAACTTAAAATATGACTCGGAGAACGGATCCTCCGATCTCTACCAGACGCTTCGCTGCTATCTGGAGAACCGCCAGAACGCCACCAAAACCGCCCAGCAGCTTTTTATTCACAGAAGCACGCTCCTGTACCGCCTGGAACGCATCGGCCAGTACCTTCGCTCGGATCTTTCGGATCCCGATGAGATCCTTTATCTTCTTCTTTCCTTCCGTCTCATTGACATGGAGGAACAAAAATAGCGTCAGGTCAGAAGGAAACAGGAGGTATAGGCGATTTTCTCAGGCCCGTAGTAATATTTCATACCGTTGCGGCTGCAGAGGTCGCTGACCACGATGCCGAAGGCCTCCAGAGAGGAGATCCGTTTCTTTGGAAAACGGCATTCTCCCTTGGGCCCGGCGCAGCTTGGACAGACGGTGCAGCATCCGCTTCCCAGAGGAAGGACGTCGGGGTATTCTTTTCTCAGGACTTCCGCCATCTGATAGAAATGCTTTTTGTGAAGCGCTTCCGCCTCCATCATCCCTTCAAAATCCATGCTGTCCTCCACATCCCCAACGGTCTGCACCAGAATGCCCTCCCGGTAGCGTTCCACTTTTCTCCTGCACTCCTCCAGGGTGCCGCAGAACGGCGGGCAGGCCAGGTTTTTTCCATACATCCCGCAGGCGTTGGATCCGCACATATCCCTTACCTCCTGGCGAAGCTCCAGGGTGGCGCAGTCCAGCCGGCTCGCGTAATTGAATCCGATCTCCAGGGCAAGCTGTCTGATTTTCTCAACCTCCATAACAATCCTCCTTCGCAAAGCTCATTTCATCCACATAGACGTCCATAAAATCCCGTTCCGCGGCCAGTTCCAGAAAGTCCGCCTGCTTTGCCATCCGTTCCGCCCGGCAGAATTCCTCCTGGGACAACGCCGCCAGTCTGGCTCCCATCCCTGCCGCGTTCCCCACGGGAACGATCCTTGACCGAAGCGTTTCCGGAAGAAGCCCGATCCCGCAGGCGCTCCTGGGATCCAGATAGTTTCCGAAGGCTCCCGCCAGCAGAAGCGTCCGGATGTCTGAAATCCGGCATCCTCTCTTCCGGCAGAGAAGCTGGACGCCGGCCGCCACGGCAGCCTTGGCCAGCTGCAGCTCTCTTACATCCTTCTGGCACAGGAAAACCTCTTGGGTAAACCGCCAGGGTTCCTTCATATAGCCGTCTTCCGTGATCCATCCGGTTTTCAGAAGACAGAAAACCGCGTCCAGCAGGCCGGAGCCGCAGATCCCCACAGGTTTCGTCTCTCCGATCACATGGTATTTCACTTCTCCCTCTTCCAGGTATACATGGTCGATGGCACCGTCGCTTCCCCGCATTCCGCAGGCGATCTTCGCTCCTTCAAAGGCCGGTCCGGCCGCCGTAGAGCAGACCGTGTATCCTTCCCGGTTTCCCAGCGCCATCTCCCCGTTGGTCCCGATATCCACCATGAGAGTCAGCTCTTCCCTCTGATCAAATTCCGCCGCCAGCATGCAGGCCGCGGTATCCGCCCCTACAAAGCCACCGATGTTGGGAAGCCAGAGCACCGGCGCCTCCTTCCAGATATGGAAGCCGCACTGGGAAGCCTTCCGCGCCACGGCATCCTTTACCTTCGGCTCATAAGGCGCTCTGGCCAGCGTATCCACCGGAAGCTCCAAAAACAGGTGATGCATACAGGTATTTCCCGCCATCACCACTTTCACGATCTCCTCTCTGCTGCGCCCCGCCGCCCTGGCACCCTCCTCCAGGAGAGCGTCAACGGCTTCCCGGATACACCGGGAAAGCGCTTCCGGTCCGTGTTCCAGAACGTAGCTGCACCGCATCACCACATCCGCCCCGTACTGGCGCTGAGGATTCAAAATGCTTCTGGTGCACAGAAGCTCTCCGCTTCGCCCGTCCAGGAAATATGCCACTACCGTGGTAGAACCCAGATCCACCGCCGCCAGGATGGGACGCTTCACCGACTCCGGAAGCTTTCCCGGCGCGCAGGGGACCTTCCGGAAAAGTCCCTCATTTAAAATATGCGCCTGGTTTTTCTTTGGCCCGCAGCCTCTCACCTCACAGTCCTTTTCGATCCGGACCTGACAGGCGAGCACCTCTTTTCCGTCCAGCAGCACCCGGCATTTGCCGCATTTCCCTCTGCCTCCGCAGGGCGCGTCCGGCACCAGGCCGGCGTCAATCTGCGCCTGCAGAACCGTGGTTCCCGCCTGCGCCTTCCACGTAAGGCGCTGTTCCGGAAAACTTACCTGGTAAAAAGCCGTATGTTTTTGCTCCATGTTTTTCACCCCTTGTCCCATGTGATTTTTATTTTAGCATGGTTGCGCGGGAGTGGCAATTTTTTCCGAAAACAAATTGCAATGGGGGTTGGAGTGTGATAGAGTATGTTCTGCATAAAAAGAGAAAATGAGGGATCGATACAATGAAACAATGGAGTCTATTTCAGGACAAGGTATTTTACAAAAAACTTTGGCGTCTTGCCTTTCCCATTGCCCTGCAAAGCCTGATGCTGGCGCTGGTGGCCGCGGCGGACGCCCTGATGCTGGGCCGGGTGGAGCAAAACGCCATGGCGGCGGTCTCCCTTGCCACCCAGATTCAGTTCATCCAGAACATGGTGCTCTCCGCCATCGTAGCCGGAATCGTGGTTCTGGGCGCGCAGTACTGGGGAAAGGGAGATAAGGAAACCATCCGTCGGCTCTTTGCCATGGGGCTTCGCCTCTCCGGCGGCGTAAGCCTCGTCTTTTTCCTGGCCTGCGTCTTCTTTCCCCGCTCGCTGATGCTGATTTTCACCAACGAAGAAGCGCTGATTGCCATCGGCGTCCGTTATCTTCGCATCGCGGGCTGGTCCTACCTTCTGACGGGAATTTCCCAGTGTTATCTGGCGATTATGAAGGTGACGGATCATCCCACCCAGGCGGCCAGAGTCAGCACCGGAGCCGTGCTGTGCAACATCGTCCTGAACGCGGTTCTGATCTACGGCCTTCTTGGCTTTCCCGCCATGAAGGAGGAGGGGGCGGCGCTTGCCACTTTGATCTCCCGCGTTCTGGAGCTGGCCTGGGTAGTCGCCTGTTCCTTCCGGAAGGACTATCTCCATCCCCGGCTCAAAGATTTCTTCCGAAGGGAAAAATGGCTGGAAAAGGATTTCGCCCGGTACGCCCTTCCGATTCTGGGCGCGTCCCTAGCCTGGGGCGTAGGGTTCACCTCCTACTCCGCTTTCATGGGGCATCTGGGAACCGACGCCACCGCGGCGAATTCGGTAGCCGCCGTCGTCCGGGATCTCGTCTGCTGCCTGTGCAACGGCCTGGCCAGCGGAGGCGGCATCCTGGTGGGGAACGAGCTGGGGGCCGGCGATCTGAAGAAAGGAAAGCTCTACGGGGACCGTCTGGTTCTGCTCTCCTTCCTAACCGGCGGCGTCTCTACCGGCGCGATGCTTCTGATCACGCCGGTGCTCATGTATTTCGTCCATCTGACGCCCGGCGCCCAGGATTATCTTCTTGGAATGATGCTGATTATGGCGTTCTACATGATCGGAAGAGCGGTGAACTCCGTCATCATCAACGGAATCTTTGCCGCCGGCGGAGATACCATGTTCGACATGTACAGCCTGGGAATCACCATGTGGTGTCTGGCCGTTCCCCTGGCCGCCGCAGGAACTTTTCTGTTTCACTGGCCGGTTCTGGTGGTTTACGCCTGTACCTGCCTGGATGAGGTGGGGAAAATTCCCTGGGTTCTGTTCCACTACCGGAAAAACAAATGGGTCAAGGATCTGACCCGCACGGAAGCTTAGTTTTTTGCACGAAAGAAGGTTTCAAAATGACAGCACAGATTTTAGCAATTCTTATTTTTCTCGCCATGTTTGTTCTCATCATCACCGAGGTGCTGGAGCGGCATATCGTCACTCTGGGATGCGCCCTGCTCTCTCTGATATTGGTCTTCGGTGTGGGCATGCACAGCCTGGACGCGGTCATCCGCACCCTGAATGTCCAGACGATCTTTACGCCGGGATTCTGGTATACGGCCGGGGAGGCAGGAGAAGCTTCTTCCGGAATCAACTGGGAGACGATTCTCTTCATTGCCGGAATGATGATCATGGTGGAAGGCATGGCGAAGGCCGGGTTCTTCCGCTGGCTCTGCATGTGCATTGCCGGCCTGGTCCACTATCAGGTCATTCCCATCTTTCTCACCTTCCTGGTTCTGTCCTTCGGCCTGGCCATGTTCATCGACAGCATCACGGTCATCCTGTTTCTGGCGGCCGTCACCATTGAGCTTTCCCGGCTGCTGAAATTCCAGCCGGTTCCCATGATTCTCTCGGAAATCTTCTGCGCCAATCTGGGAGGCTCCGCCACCATGTGCGGCGATCCGCCAAACATCATCATCGGAACCTCTCTTGGGTATTCCTTTGCGGATTTTATTACAAACACCGGACTGATCGCCGTGATCTGTCTGATCGCTGTGATTCTCTATTTTTATCTGATCTTCAAAAAGGAACTCCTGCAGGGAGCCGTCACCCACCGGGATCCTTCCGCGTATCCCAAAGCCAGCGAAGCGATCGCCAGCAAAAAGGGCTTTGCCGCCAGCTGCGTGATCTTTCTGATCGCCATCGTTCTTCTGGTTACCCATGCCCAAACCGGGCTTACCGTATCCTTTATCGGGGCGCTGATCGCGGTTCTTACGCTGCTGGCGGCAGGAAAGGACGCGCTGACGCTGCTTAAGAAAATCGACTATAAAACGCTGCTGTTTTTCATCGGGCTTTTTGTGGTGGTAGGCAGTCTGGAAGAGACCGGCGTTCTGGAACTCCTGGCCGGAGTCATCGGCGCTGTCAGCGGCGGAAATCTCTACCTGATGGTAGCGATCATTCTCTGGCTCTCCGCGGTAGCCAGCGCTTTCATTGACAACATTCCCTTCGCGGCTACCATGATCCCCGTAATCCGCAATCTGGCCGCCGCTCAGGGCGTAGATCTTTCCATCCTGGCCTGGACGCTGGCCATCGGCACGGACATCGGCGGAAGCGCCACTCCCATCGGAGCCTCCGCCAATGTTGTGGGAATCTCTACCGCTGCCAGAGAAGGTCATCTGATTAAGTGGGGAAGGTATTGCAGATCTATGGCTCCTGCGACTATAATAGTAGTAACGATCTCTATGGTAGTAACGATCTCTATGGTTCTGATCTTTGTGAGATATCTGTAGGAAGGGGGATTTGCTATGGGACAGACTATTCTCTCAATCGGCCGGGAATTCGGAAGCGCCGGCCATGAAATCGCGCAAAAGCTGGCGGATTACTATCAGCTTCCTCTCTATGACCATAATCTTCTGGATGAAATCGCTGCCAGCAAAGGCCTGGACAGCCGGGAGCTGCAGGGACACGACGAGGTGCGCCGGAACCGGCTTTTCAACCGCAACGTGCGGGGCATGGACAGCTCTCCCGCCTACAATCTGGCGCTCCTTCAGTTTGATTTTCTCCGGGAGAAGGCCGAATCCGGAGAGTCCTTTGTGGTGGTGGGCCGCTGCTCCGAGACGGTGCTAAGACCCTATAAAGGCCTGATCTCCATCTTCGTGCTGGGCGACATGGATAAGAAGGTGGCCCGTATCATGGATCTGTACCACATGAACCGCAAAGAAGCCGAAGAGTTTATCAAAGAAAAGGATAAGCGGAGGAAGCAGTATCACAACAGTCACTGTGAGCTGAAATGGGGCGACTCCAGAAATTACGATCTCTGCATCAACAGCAGCCGCCTGGGCGTCGAGGAAACCATGAGAATCCTGGTTCAGTATATCGACGCTCGCAGGAAAAACCAGTAGCCTCTGCTTCTAAGAAAGCCGGCGCACCGGGAAGGTTTCCCGATACGCCGGCCTTCTTTATGCCGCGAAATTTCCGGTATACAGCTGATAATATTTTCCTTTCGCCGCGATGAGCTCCTCGTGGGTGCCGCGTTCGATGATGCGTCCCTGCTCCATAACCATGATACAGTTGGCGTTTTTCACCGTGGACAAACGGTGGGCGATGACGAAGGTGGTGCGTCCTTCCATCAGGGCGTCCATCCCCTCCTGCACCAGCTTTTCCGTACGGGTATCAATAGAGGAAGTCGCCTCATCCAGGATGAGAGCGGGCGGATCCGCCACGGCGGCCCTGGCGATTGCCAGAAGCTGTCTCTGTCCCTGGCTTAGGTTGGCTCCGTCACCGGTGAGCATGGTCTGGTACCCGTCGGGAAGCCGTCGGATGAAGCCGTCCGCGTTGGCCAGCTTCGCGGCCCGGATACAGTCTTCGTCCGAAGCGTCCAGCTTGCCGTAGCGGATGTTGTCCATCACGGTTCCGGTAAACAGGTGCGTATCCTGCAGCACCATGCCCAGGGAGCGGCGAAGATCCGATTTTTTAATCTTGTTTATGTTGATTCCGTCGTAACGGATCTTTCCGTCCGCGATGTCGTAGAACCGGTTGATCAGATTGGTGATCGTGGTCTTGCCGGCTCCCGTCGCTCCTACGAAAGCGATCTTCTGCCCCGGCTTCGCCCAGAGGCTGATGTTGTGCAGGACGATTTTCTTCTTATCGTAGCCGAAATCCACGTCGTCAAAGACCACGCCGCCTTCCAGTTTCGTGTAGGTCACCGTGCCCTCCGCCTTATGGGGATGACGCCAGGCCCAGAGATTCGTTCGCCGGTCGGCTTCCGTAAGCTCTCCCTTTTCGTCTTCCTTCGCGTTGACCAGCTCTACATACCCCTCGTCCTGTTCCGGTTCCTGATCCATCAAATCAAAGACTCTCTGCGCGCCGGCCGCCGCGTTTACCACGAAGTTAATCTGCTGGCTGATCTGCGTGATGGGGTTGGTAAAACTCTTATTCAGCCCCACAAAGGTGATCACGGTTCCCACAGTAATTCCCGCCAGCTCGTTGATTCCCAGAATCGCTCCCACAATGGCAATCAGCGCGTAGCTGATCCAGCCGATGTTGGCGTTTACCGGCATCAGCAGATTGGCATATCCGTTGGCTTTTTCCGAACTGTTTCTCAGCTTTTCGTTGACTTCATGGAAATCCGCCATCGCCTTTTCTTCATGGCAGAAGACCTTCACCACCTTCTGTCCGTCCAGCATCTCCTCAATGAAGCCGTCTACCGCTCCCAGGTCCCGCTGCTGACGGATGTAATATTTCCCGGAAAGCTTTGAAAAATTCGCGGTCACCAGGAACATCACCGCCGCGGTCAGAATGGAGATCACCGTCAGGAAGGGATTCAGGATCACCATGGTAACCAGCGTCGCCGCCATGGTAATCGAGGAATTGATCACCTGAGGAATACTCTGGCTTAAAAGCTGCCGCAGCGTATCCACATCGTTCGTATACACGGACATGATATCTCCATGGGCGTGGGTGTCAAAGTATTGGATAGGAAGCGCCTCCATTTTCCGGAAGAGATCGTCTCTGAGGCGGCGCATGGTTCCCTGGCTGACGTTTACCATAATCCGGTTGTACGTAAACGCCGTGACAACGCCCAGGGCCATGACGCCGGCCAGACGGAAGAGATCCGAAGCCAGAGCGCCAAAATCGTCCGTTCCTTGGGAGAGCATGGGCAGGATATAATCGTCTACCAGTTTCTGGGGAAAAGTGGCCCCTACCACCGTTGCCACAGCGGTAATCAGAATGCAGGCAATCACCGCCAGAAAGGGAATTTTATAAAAATGAAGCATATAGCGCACGACGCGTCCTACCACCTTCGTCGGCGCCGCCGGGGCTTCAAACGTCTTTTTTTCTTCCATCGTATGTTCCTCCTTTAAGCAGGCATATCGAAATCTCCGCCGCCCTCCATCTGGGAATGATAGATGTCCTGATAAATGGCGTTGGTTTTCAGCAGATTCTCATGGGTATCGAAGGCGTTGATCCTTCCGTCCTCCAGCACCAGGATACGGTCCGCGTCCTGTACACTGGAAATTCTCTGGGCAATGATCAGCTTTGTGGTTCCAGGAATCTCCCTGGCGAAAGAAGCCCGGATGCTGGCGTCGGTAGCCGTATCCACCGCGCTGGTGGAATCGTCCAGGATCAGTACCTTAGGCTTTTTCAGAAGCGCCCTGGCGATGCAGAGGCGCTGCTTCTGGCCTCCGGAAACGTTGGAACCGCCCCGCTCGATTCTCGTCTGATAGCCCTCCGGCATCCGTTCGATAAACTCGTCGGCGCAGGCCGCCCTGCAGGCTTCCCTGCATTCCTCCTCCGTAGCGTCCGGATTTCCCCAGCGAAGGTTCTCCAGGATCGTTCCGGAAAACAGGGTGTTTTTCTGAAGCACCACGGAAACCTGGTTTCTCAGGACCTCCGTATCATAATCCCGGACATCCACGCCCCCTACGCAGACAGAGCCTTCGTCCACGTCGTAGAGACGGCAGATCAGATTGACCAGACTGCTCTTTCCGGAGCCCGTACCTCCGATGACCCCGATGGTCTCTCCGCTCTCAATGTGCAGGTCCAGGTCCGCCAGAGCGCTCTTCCCGCTCCCGTGCTTATAGGAAAAATTCACATGGTTAAAATCAATGCGTCCGTCCGCCACTTCCAGAACGGGATCCTTGGGATCCGCAAGGTCCGCTTTTTCGTTCAGCACCTCGCTGATTCTTCGGATGCTGGACAGGGACATGCTGATCATCACGATTACCATGGACAGCATCATCAGACTCATAAGGAGGCTCATAATGTAGCTGAACAGGCTGGTCAGATCTCCGGTGGTCATGGATCCGCCTACGATAAACTTCGCGCCGAACCAGGAGACGGAGATAATGCAGAAATAAACCGCCACCATCATGGCCGGATTGTTGAAGGCCAGCAGGCCTTCCGCTTTTACCGAGAGGTCATAAAGCATCCTGGACGCTTTGGAAAATTTCTGGTTTTCGTAGTCCTCCCGCACAAAGGCCTTCACCACCCGGATCGCCGTCACATTCTCCTGCACGCTGGCGTTCAAGTCGTCGTACCGGCGGAACACCTGATTGAAAATCCTCAGGGTAATCACCATGATGGATCCGATCACCGCAATCAGGAACACCACCGCGATCAGAAACATGGCGCTAAGACGCTGGCTGATAATCATGCACATGGCAAAGCTGAAAATAAAATTCAAGGGCGCCCGGACCGCCACGCGGATCACCATCATAAAAGCGTTCTGCACGTTGGTAATATCCGTCGTCATACGGGTCACCAGGCCGGGTACGCTGAACTTGTCTATGTTGGAAAAAGAAAACGTCTGAATGTTGGCGTAGATCGCTTCCCGCAGATTCGCGGCCAGGCCGGAAGAAGCCCCGGCCGCGTTCCGGCCGGCAAAGGCGCCGAAGATCAGGCTTAAAAACGCCATGACCACCATCAGGCCTCCGTAGCGGTATACTACGGACAGATTTCCTGCTTCCAGTCCCCGGTCAATAATAATCGACGTGATAAAGGGCATAAGGATTTCCATAATCACTTCAAGAGCGGTCAGTCCGATACATAGAAAGGTTTCCCGCTTATACTGCTTTAGCTGCTGCAAAACTTTTCTCACGCTAGTAGAACCTCCTGTCTGTTTGATTTCCTTCCCGCGATAGAAAGCTGTGTCAGAAATTTCCGTCCCGTGTTCCATAATAGATTCTTTTCCTGGGGCGTCAGCCCGCTGCAGATTTCTTCTTCCGCCTGCCGGGCCTTTTTCATAAATCTTTCGCCTTCCTCCTCCAGCTTTTTCGTAGGGAGAACCTTTTTCTTCCGGATATCCTCCGGGTTTTCCTGAAAGAACAGGTACCCCTTTCCTCTCAGTCTTTTAATCAGTTCGGACAGCGCCGGCTTTGAGATTCCGGTCTCCCGGCACAGCTCGGTAAGGTACGTCCCCTGGGGGTGGCGTCTCAAAAGATAAACCATAAAATAAACCTGGGTGCCGCTTAAATCTCCTTCCCTCAAATGAAGATCCAGCTGCGCCGCCAGATACAGGCCGATCTTTTTCAAAATGAAAATCAGTTCGTCTGTCCCGAACGATTCCTCCATAAGAAAAACACCTCCTCTTTCCGGATAAACGGTTCACTCCCGAACCGTTCGTCCCCTTATGTTCTGTCCGAAGGAAATTCTAACGCAATTTTTTAAAAATGTGAAATTCAAATCTTTCATTAATAATAAATAACTTTTATAGTTTTCTATTTTATTCTTTTTTTCTTGCCGGAAAGCGGCGTCCATGATATGATCGATGAAACGTTCTTATCTGTTTCGATTTTAGATTTTTGTTATGAGGTGATTGTTATGAATACCATTCAGCTGGAATGTTTTGCGGCAGTGGCCGAACATCTGAATTTTTCCAAAGCCTCCAGGGTTCTGAAAATTACTCAGCCTGCTGTGAGCCATCAGATTCAGACGCTGGAGGAGGAACTGGAGGTAAAACTCTTTTCCCGCACCAGCAAAAGCGTCTCTCTGACCCAGGAAGGCCTTTTGTTTCTCGCGGACGCGCAGCTGATCCTGAAAACCGCTCTTTCGGCCAAAGAACGGCTGAAGACCCACGAGGGCTTTCTTCCCTTTGACCTGGGCTGCCATAATCATATGATTTTAAATCTTTTCCCTCCGGTCTTTGAAGCCATGACCAAAGACTTTCCTCTGCTGCGCCCCAACATTCACCTGGTTCCCTTCCCCTCTCTTCTTGGAATGGTGGAAAACGGTCAGATCCACGCCGCTTTCGTGGCCAAAGAGGAGCAGCGGAGAACCTCTCTGCAGTTCATTGAGCTCTGCCGGGCCCCCATCGCCTGCGTCTGTTCCCCCAAGCATCCTCTGGCCCGGCAGGAAAGCCTCACTTGCAGCCAGCTCTCCGGAAGCCTTATCTCCTGCTCGCCCCGGCAGATCTCAGATTCCATCTTTGCCGTACAGAGCGCTGTCCTTGCCGGCCTTCCCGCAGAGGAGCGCTATTTTACCGAAAACATCGAGAGCGCCCTGACCCTTGCCAAAGCCAGGACGGGATACACCCTGTATCCGGATGTCCTTCCCGCCCGCGAACCTGGACTGTGTTATATCCCTGTGAAGGATTTCCCTTCCATTTCCTTTGGCGTATACTGCCGCTACAACCATGACAATCCCGCGCTGCAGCGCTTTGTCGCCCTTCTCAAGGAATCTCTGAAAAAAACAGATTAATTAAAATATTTTGATCTTAAAGACTATTGATTTGGGCCTTCACTGAAAAGCCTAGTTACTATAATCACTGCTGACTTCAGTGCGTTCAGCGTTAACCCACAATAGCGATTACTTTTACCCTTAAAAACGCGGGCCGCCAGGTATGCTGAATGAAGGAGGGCCTCTTTGGCATAACAATGCTAAGAAGCCCTTCTTTTCAATTGTTATGGGTTCTATCCGCCCCATAATAAAAAAGCTCCCCGTGAAACATTTTCTGTCCCTACGAGGAGCTTTTAATTCTAATTTTCTGGATTAATAGATCTTTCCGTTTTCTCCGGAATCTTTCTTATCCTTTTTATCTTACTTCACCGTCACCTTACACCTTACGCTCACACTGCCTGACTTCACCGTAATGATCGCCGTCCCTCTTGCCTTTGCCGTAACCTTTCCCTTAGAAGTAACCGTCGCCACTCTCTTATTGGAAGACTTGTAGGTGATCTTGTAGCTGCTGTCCCTGGGAGTAAGCTTAGGTTTCAGGGTGAAGGATTTCTTCCGGCGCAGCGTCTTTTTGGACGGTACGCCAGTGATCTTCTTTGTCTTCACCTTTGGCACAGTCACGGTCACTGTGTATTTCTTGCTGCCCGAACGGACGGTAATCTTTGCGGTTCCGCTTCTCACAGCTTTCACGGTTCCCTTGGAGGACACAGTTGCCACCTTTTTATTGGAGGTGGAGTATTTGATTTTATCCTGGGACGTGATCGGCGTAATCACTGGGTTCAGCTTTGTATATTTTCCTTTCTGAAGAGTAATTTTTCGCTTCAGTCCGGAAATTTTGGTAGTCGTTACCTTCTTTTTCTGAACCGTCACGGAGATCTTTTTCTTCAGTCCGCTCTTCAGAGTAATGGTAACGGTTGCCTTTCCCGTTTTCTTCTGCGCCGTAAGCTTTCCTGACTTTGACACCTTGACAATTTTTGTGTTGCTGGACTTCCAGGAGGCCACCTTGTCTCCTGCTGCCATGGCAGTGACCTTCAGCTTTGTCGTAGACTGCCTGGTCTGCAGCCGGATGCTGGAGGCGCTTACCTTTATATATGGCTTCAGCTTAGCCACCGTTCTGGATTCAGTCCGTCCGCAGCGGCTGCAGGTGCGGGTGTCGGTTCCCTTTGCCAGGGCCGTAGGCTCCTTCGTCCTCACGTATCTGCTCCATGGATGGCCCAAGGCAGCAATTGCCCGGCTTCCCGTCTTCGCCGTGCAGCCCGGCGTAGTACAGTGATGGGACTGACTTCCGGCTGCCGTACAGGTGGGATTCCGATCCGTGGTCCAGGCGGTACTGTAATTGTGTCCGCCAAGATTTCCGTACTCGGCGCCGCAACGGCTGCACACGGCCCGTCTCTGACAGGTCGCTGTGCCTCCGGTATGACCCAGAGCAGGGATCGCCGTATCTCCCGTCTTCGCCGTGCAGCCCGGCGTAGTACAGTGATGAGACTGGCTTCCCACTGCCGTACAGGTGGGATTCCGGTCCGTGGTCCAGGCGGTACTGTAGCTGTGATCAGCCAGGGCGCCGTATTCTTCTCCGCAGATCTTACATACAGCCCGCGCCTGACAGGTCGCTGTGCCGCCCTGATGCTCACCCAGATTTCCGTATTCCTGGCCGCAGATCTCACACACCGCCGGATTCTGGCAGGTAGCTGTTCCACCCCGGTGTCCGCCCAGCCCGCCGTATTCCTGGCCGCAGACCTCACATACCGCGCGATGCAGGCAGTCCGCCTCACCGCCCTGGTGCTTCTGTACAGGCGGAAGACTTTCGGTAACCGTCGCGCTGCAGAAGCGGCACTGCTTCTGTATCCAGCCCGGCGCGCAGGTCGGAGCCTTCTGATCCAGTGTAATCGTGTATTCATGCTCCATGCATGCTCCTGCCGAGAGAATAAAGCAGCTTAACGAAGCAGTGGTAAAGGTAATCGTCTGATTTTCCCTGTCCCTAGCAAAGCTCAGGATCTCTTCTGTTCCATCTTCC
>CALWMW010000118.1 GCA_944382085.1 uncultured Lachnospiraceae bacterium
AGGACTCCTCAGGGTCTTCTTGTCCACGCAGGTTATTTCATGTACCCCCAGTTCTGGCATCAGGGATATATGACAGAAGCCTTTTCAAAAATCATACACTTCGCCTTTACAGAAAATAACGTATATCGTATCACTACAGGCTGTCTGAAGGAAAATGTCGGTTCTGAACGTGTCATGGTAAAATGCGGCATGGTAAAAGAAGCGGAACATGTGGATTGGGAATGGCACGATGACAGGATGAAAACCCGCGTAGAATACAGATTGCTGCGAAAGGAATATAAAAGTGCAGAAATGGTCAGCCATACATAAAAGTTGGCTGACCATTCTGCACTGTTTTCTCCGCGCCAATCCTTTCGACGGCACGGCCTGAATAAATGTTTCTGTGCTATTTTACCGCTCCAATTAAATCCTTTACCTCTTCCACTCGGTACTGCTCCATATAGTCCTCAATGCCTTTCAGAATCTCCATCGTCGCCTGAGGATTGGCAAAGTTCGCCGTTCCCACGGAAACGGCTGTGGCTCCCGCCAGAAGGAACTCCACCGCGTCCTCTCCGGAGGCGATTCCTCCCATGCCGATGATGGGGATTTTTACCGCCTGGGCGGTTTGATAAACCATCCGCAGGGCCACCGGCTTGATGGCAGGGCCGGACAAGCCGCCCGTTTTGTTGGCCAGGGCAAAAGTCCGCCGGTGAATGTCAATTTTCATTCCCGTCAGCGTATTGATCAGGGAAAGAGCGTCCGCGCCTCCCGCCTCCGCAGCGCGGGCGATCTCCGTAATGTCCGTGACATTGGGGCTGAGTTTCATGATCACCGGCTGCTTCGCGATCTTTTTAATCTCTTTTGTGATGGACTCCACCGCCCTGGGATCCTGGCCGAAAGCGATTCCGCCGCTCTTTACATTGGGGCAGGAGATGTTAATCTCCAGAAGATCCGCCGGCTCCCCGGAAAGGCGTTCCACCACCTGGCAGTATTCTTCCGGGGTATGTCCGCAGACGTTGACCACCACTTTCGTATCGAACTGTTTCAGAAAGGGAAGATCCCTGCTGCAGAAGGTCTCAATCCCAGGATTCTGCAGGCCGATGGCATTCAGCATCCCGCTGGCCGTCTCCGCGATCCTCGGCGTGGGATTTCCCGGCCAGGGTACGTTGGCTACGCCCTTGGTCACCACTGCTCCCAGCTTCGACAAATCTGTAAACTCGCTGTATTCCATTCCGGATCCAAAGGTTCCGGAAGCCGTCATCACCGGATTTTTCAGTTCTACTCCGGCAATCGTTACCTTCATCTGTCTCATGGTCTTTTTTCCCCCTAGAGTTCTACGTCTTCCGCACGGAAGACAGGCCCCTCTTTGCAGACTCTCTTGTTCTTCACGCCCAGATGCTCATCGGTCTCTTTGGATTTGCAGACGCAGCCAAGGCAGGCGCCGATGCCGCAGGCCATTCGCTCCTCCATGGAAATCCAGCACTCGATTCCCTTTTCCAGGGCGAACTCCTTCACTGCCCGGAGCATAGGCGCAGGGCCGCAGGCGTAAATCACGTCCGCGGTAAGGCCGTTCTCCCGGATGCAGTCCAGAACCGTCCCCCTGGTGCCGGCGCTTCCGTCCTCCGTAGCCAGATACAGTTTTCCGGCTGCCGAAAGCTCGCTGGTCAGAAAGGTCTCGTTTCTGTAGCCGGCCACCACGATGGCCTCCCCGGACAGTTCTTCCGCCAGTTCCGTCAGAGGCGGAATCCCGATGCCTCCTCCGATCAGCAAAGCCGTCTTCCCCTTGGGACACCGTTCCAGCGGGAAGCCGTTTCCCAGAGGCCCCAGAATCCGGAACCGGCTTCCAGGCTTCCAGGAAGCGAATTCCCTGGTCCCTTTTCCCGCGATCCGGTATACCAGGCGGAGATTTCCCATCTCGCCGTCGATCTCGCAGATGCTGATCGGCCTTGGCAGAAGTCTGCTGGCATCCTGGCAGTACACGCTTAAAAACTGTCCCGGCTTCGCCTGGGCCGCAGCCTGCGGCGCATGAATCCACATACTGAAGATCCCTGCCGCAATCTCTTCCTGCGTCAGGACGGAAGCCTCCTCCATTCTCTTCTCCGCCATCTCGTTCTCCTTTCCCTCTGTCTTCATCCGTTATCTTCCCAGCGCTCCGTTGATGTCCGCGATCATATCCTCCACCGCGGCGCGGCTGGCCTGCGCAAAATGCTCGCTTCCGAACTTCTGGTATTTCTCCTGCTTGTACGCGGCGATAATTCCTCTGGAGGAATTTACAATCGCCCCCAGCCCGTCTTCATTGAAGTAATGCACCAAGTCTTCCGCTTTTCCTCCCTGGGCGCCGTACCCCGGTACCAGGATAAAGCATTTCGGCATAACCTTTCTGAGCACCTTCCCCATCTCCGGGTAGGTGGCTCCCACTACGGCTCCTACGTTGCTGTAGTCCCCTTCCATACAGGTATCCGCCCACTCCGCTACTTTCTCGCCTACCAGTTCATACAGCGGCTTCCCATTCACCAGCTGATCCTGGAATTCTCCGCTGGAGGGATTGGAAGTCTTTACCAGAAGGAAGATCCCCCGGTTCTCCTCCCGGCATACATCCAAAAACGGCTTTACTCCGTCAATTCCAAAATAAGGATTTACCGTGACAAAGTCCTCGTCAAAGGGGCAGTAGCTTTTGCTTCCCACAGACACCCGTCCAAGATGTCCCGCCGCGTAAGCCAGGGAGGTAGAGCCGATGTCGCCTCTCTTCACATCGCCGATCACCACCAGGCCTTTCGCCTTGCAGTAGTCCACGGTCCGCTTGAAGGCTTCCAGTCCGGGCAGGCCGAACTGTTCATACATGGCGATCTGCGGCTTTACAGCCGGAATCAGGTCCCAGATCTCGTCCACGATCGCTTTGTTGAACTGCCAGACCGCTTCCGCCGCGCCTTCCAGCGTCTCCCCTTTTTCTTCAAAGGCCTTTTTTGTAATCTGCTCCGGAATATAGCCAAGCATGGGATCCAGTCCTGCCACCACAGGCGCTCCCGTTCTTTTGATATTTTCAATCAGTTTCTGAATCATTTTTCTCTTCCTCCGTCGTTTTGTCATTTCTTTCGTTTTTCATTGTAGCATAAGGAACCGCGGCGTACAAGCCGGTTCTATTTTCCCCGTCTGAAGTAGGAAAACAGATATTTCCCCACTCCGTTCACCGCGTAAGCGCCAAAACAGAGCGACGCCCTGAGCGGGCCGAAGCCATGGTAGGGGTAAGCCTGATACGTCTTCCTTGCGGAAACCAGCTTGTTTCCGGATTTTCCGCTGCTTGTGAGCCGGTATTTCAGCAGAGGTTCGTTGATCCCCGCGGCTTTCCTGTATTTCTTCAGCAGATTCAGCCAGAGGATGTAATCCTCGTGACTGTCCTCATGTTCCATAGGGTTCTCTCTGGCAGTCTCCGTCCTGAGCAGGACGGAGGAGCAGTTGATGCAGTTGTGGAAAAGAAGGCTGCGGTACGTGATGGTTTCCTTTACGCCGATGTATCTTCCCGTCAGCCGTCCCTCCGGCGTAGCCAGTTCTCTTCCGGTGGCGCAGAGGATAAAGGATCCCTCTTCCATCACCGCCAGCTGCGCCTTCAGCTTGCCCGGAGCCCACCAGTCGTCCGCGTCCAGGAACGCGACATATTTTCCCCTGGCCAGACGCACGCCCCGGTTCCGGCTCCCGGAGGCTCCCAGATTTCGTTCGTTTTTCAGATAACGGACCTGGGGAAGCCCAAGATAGGGTTCCATCGCCTGATCCAGAGCATCCGGCGACTGATCGTTTAACACCAGGATCTCCAGCGGGACGTCCTGTTCCAGCGCCGAATCCAGCGCCCTGGAGATGGTAGCGGCGCACCGGTATGCCGGAATAATCACGGAAACCAGAGGATTTAATCCCGGTCCCGGTTCTCTTCCGGCACTGCCGTGGTCTGCCATGCCTCCACCCCCTCGGTATTTTCTTTTTGGAACAGAATCTTCGCCGTAGTCGCCAGAAGCTGCAGATCCAAAAAGAAGGAATAATTCTCAATGTACGTCAGATCCAGCTTCAGCTTGTCATAGGGCGTCGTGTTGTACTTTCCGTACACCTGGGCGTAGCCGGTGAGCCCCGCCTTAACTTTCAGCCGGTAGGAAAACTCCGGAATGTATTTTTCATATTCCGCCGCGATCTCAGGACGTTCCGGTCTGGGGCCAACCAGGGACATATCTCCCTGAATAATATTCAGAAGCTGAGGAAGCTCGTCCAGATGGATGTTCCGCAGAACCTTCCCCACCGGAGTGATCCGGTCGTCCCCTTTTCTGGCCAGACGGGCCCCGTTCTTTTCCGAATCCACCCGCATGCTGCGGAATTTATACACCATAAAGACTTTTCCGTTCAGCGTAAGGCGCTCCTGCCGGTAAAAGACCGGCCCCCCGTCGTAGCCCTTCACCAGCGCGGCGATGAGCAGCATCACCGGCGAAAGCACCACCAGCATCAACACGGAGCAAACCAGGTCAAAGGCTCTCTTGACCGCCTGTTTCTCCACCGTAAGCCCACAGTTGCGGAACAGCAGCAGCGGCGTGTCGAAAAGATGAATTTTCTCAGAGCCCATGATCATAATATCCGAAATCTTAGGCTGGCAGTAGCAGCGCACATTTTTCTCGAAGCAGTATTTCACAAGAACGTTCCGCTTGTGCGCCGGCAGATCCCCGATCATCACCGCCTGATACTCCGGAATCTCTTTCTTGATGGCGTCCAGCCCTTCTTCCACCGACATGGCTTTTTTTACCACGTATTTATCCTTCCGTTCCCCAAGTTTCCGTCTCAGGGAGGCGTAGCCTCTGGTTCCATAGACCAGCAGGACTTCCCTGGGGGGATAAATCCTCGCGTAGATCCAGCGCATAAAGACCACCCAGCAGATCACCGCGGCCAGGTTAAACGCCGTCACCCGCAGAATCGGGCCCATGTGGGTAAGAAACCTCCAGCGGCCAATCAGGGCCAGCTGCAGATAAGCCACCATGTTTACAATCAAAACGGAAAAGATCTGTGCCAGAATCACATCCAGGACACGCTGGTATCCGACGCGGAAGGCCGAAAACAACTTAGACACTACGAATACCATAGCGGCATACAGGGCAATCAGCGCCCAGTTTCCACGGTTCCAGTACAGCTTGCCGATCACGTCTACCCGGCAGTAATCGTTAAACCAGGCAACCGCAAAAGCCCCTGTCTGAATTCCTATAATCAGAACGGACGCCAGAAACATAATCAGCCGTTTGTACCGCTCTCTTCTGCGCAATCCAAATCACCTGCTTTCAAAATCTGATTTTCCTTCCCATTATAAAACAGTTCCCGGTAATTGACAACCTAAAAGCCTCCAAAGCTTTTTATGAAAATATTAAGAATTAAACCAAGCTCCAAGAGTTGCAATACGGAACCCCTGAGGATATAATGAAGCCAGAAGGATCCTATGCCTTCTTTATCTGATGTTTAGGTTTGAGGGAAGAGAGGGAGAAAAATGAACAGGAAAAAATGGCTGTCTGCCTTTTTTCTGGCAGCGGTACTGGCCTTTATTCTGCCTGCGGCAGCGTCGGTGCTGGGGCATCCGCCTCTTGGCGCTACGGTGCACGCGGAAGAGCCCGGATGGAACCGGGACGAGAACGGCTGGTATTACCTGAGAAAAGGCAAAAGACTAACCGGATTCAAAAAGATCGGCAGCGCCCAGTATTACTTTGATGAGAACGGATACCGGGTATCCGGCACAGTAAAGATCGGAAAGTATACCTATCTTTTCCGTTCCGGCAACGGCAAGCTCTGCACCGGATACGCCGGGCTCAAGCGGATGAGCAAGAAAGACGATTTTTATTATGTGTTCCTGAATTCCAAAAAGGGCCGGGTAGCCACCAGGCAGTGGGTAAAATCCAAAGGGCATTATTACTACGCCGACGCCTCCAGCAAAGTGAAGCTGGGAACCATCAAAGTCGGCAAACGGCTTTACCACGTGACCACCAAAGGCCGTATGACCTCCTACGGAAGGTCTTCTTACGACAAAAAGTATTACTACGCCGGATCCAACGGCGTCCTGAAAACGGGACTTCAGAAGATCAAAGGCAAGCTGTATTACTTCAATCCCAAAACAGGCGCCCGGCAGACGGGACTGATCAAGGTGGGGAAAACCACTTACAATTTCGGTTCCAAAGGGTACGCTACCTCCGGATGGAAAAAGCAGAACAAGAAGTATTATTACTACGGCTCCAGCGGAAAAAAGCTTACCGGTTTCCGCACGATCAAAGGGAAAAAATATTATCTGGATCCCAAGAAGGACGGGGCCAGAACCACCAGCAGCTGGAAAAAGATCGGCAAGCACTATTACTATTTCGACTCCAAGGGAGTGATGAAAACCGGCTTCTTCAATGTGAAGGGAAAGCGCTATTACGCCAACTCCCAGGGCATCCGCCGAAAAGGCTGGCAGACGGTAAACGGCAGAAAATATTATATGGATAAGACGACTGCCGTGATGAAAACCGGCTGGTTTTCTTACAAAAACAAAAAGTATTATCTGAATCCCAACAAAAAGGCTTCTTCCTATGGAGCCGCCATGACCGGGTTCGTGAAAATCAACGGTTCCTGGTATTACTTCAACTATGACGGCACCATGAAGACCGGCTGGCTTCTGGAAAATATGAAATACTATTATCTGGATAAAAAGACCGGAAAGATGCTTACCGGTCGTCAGAAGATCGATGGAAAAGTCTACAATTTCGGCTCCAGCGGCGGGTTTAAGGCGGAGCTTTCCGGCGAATGGGTCATCAAAGTCAACCGGGTGATGAACTGTATTACCGTATACCGGGGCGATACGCCGGTAAAAGCCATCGTATGCTCTACCGCCAGGGACAGAGTCAGCACCCCCACCGGAACGTTCCGACTCTGGGACAAACTGAGATGGCATGAGCTCATCGGTCCCTCCTGGGGTCAGTACTGCTCCCATATTACCAGCGATATTCTGTTCCATTCCGTCCCCTGTACCAGGTACCGGGACAATCATTCTCTGAACGCCGCAGAGTTCAACAAGCTGGGAACCGCAGCCTCCGCAGGCTGTATCCGGCTGACCGTAGCCGACGCGAAATGGCTGTATGAGAACTGCCCGGTGGGAACAAAGGTTGTGATCTACGATAACAAATCCACGCCGGGGCCTCTTGGAAAGCCTACTGCTCCCAAGATTCCTCTGACGCAGAACTACGATCCCACAGATCCCAACGCGTAAGGCTAACGTTCAACAGCCGCCGCTCTGTCACAAGGACAGCGCGGCGGCTGTTTTTCGTTCGTCTTATTTCTTTCCGGCAACTCTCCGGTTCAGCGGAACTCTCTTTGGATCATCTCCACAAGTTCCGCCAGCGCCTTCTCTTCGTCCGGTCCGCTGCATTCGATCTCGACTTCGTTCTCCTTCTGTACGCAGGCGCTTAAAAGGCTTAAAAGGCTCTTCGCGTTAAATTCTTTATTCCGAAACCGCAGGAAAATCCTGGATTCATACTCCATCGCTTTCTTACAAAGCTCTCCGGCCGGCCTCATGTGAAGACCGTCCTCGTTTGAAACCTTTACTTTCTGTCTAACCATTTATCCCTCCGCCGCCTCTGTCGCGTTCTCCGGCGTAATCTCCGGTTCCGCCGAAGTCACCACCAGGGTCACCTGTGAAGTCAGTACGTATTCGTTCGGAAGCAGGATCTCAACCGGGATCTCGTAGTTTCCAGGCTCTGCGCAGGGCGCGAAATCCGCTTTGGCCTGAATGTCGCTCTCCGTAATATCCACCGTAGTGTTGTCGATGGAATGCACGGATACCGAAATCACATCGGAAGGCGACACCGTCAGGGTCATATCCTCCGGCCGGTTCAAAATCTCGATGTCGGACAGGGGAATGCTGAAAGTCCGGTCCGCCGTTTTCTCAATCTGAACCGTGATGGTAACCGTAGGATCCGATCCCTCCGGAAGCCTAAGATCCTCATCCAGAGCCTCCAGCGTCTCCTCCAGGTTTGCGGTCGCCGTGATGCTCTGCAGCGCTCCCGCCACAGAGATCTTGTCCTTCAGGACGATCTTGCCGTCCAGCCTTGCCAGCGCCTCCTGGGTTCCCACGAGATTCACCGTCACCGGAACCGTGGATACCTGGGACACCTGATATCCTTCCATCGGCTCCCCTTCCAGTTCAACCTCTACCGGAATATCCGCCATGGTCTCCCAAAGGGTGATCCGCACGTTTACTTCATTCCCATCCAGCAGCACGCCGGAGCTGTCCTTGATCTGCAGACGGCTTCTCTGCGCTTCGGTAAAGGCAGTGCCGTTCTTGTCGTACACCGTCAGGGCGGCCGTCTTCCGGCCGTCTTCCGCCATACCGCTCACATCTACTTCCGCTACCACCTGCCCGATGATGTCAACCAGGCTCTCCGGTCCCGCGATCAGCACCGTAGGCCCTTCCACAACCGCCGTAGCGCCTACCTCGTAGGGGCTCTCCGGCTGTCCGGAGGTCCGCACCGTAATATTAAATTCACTTTGCTTATTCAGCTCGATCTGCACTTTCATGGAGGCGGGATAGATCTCCATCTCGTCCCAGGTCACCGACTGGTCGCTGCAGGTCGCGTACAAGGGCACGGCGTCCATGGCGTTGAGATTCTCCAGGTCCGCCACCACCGTAAAATCGTCCTTGTTCAGGTTCTCCACAATGCTGCGCCGCTCCTTCACGCGGATGCTCACGGTATCTCCCTCCAGCACGGAAACCGTTCTGTCAATCGCCGTCACGCTGTTCTCATTCAGGATCTGGACCGGGACGTCCCGGATCACGTCCGAGATAATCGGATCGTCAATGCTGATAACCAGCAGCCAGATCAGATATGCCACCAGAAGGGAGAGTATTTTTAAGCCAATGTTTCTGGTCAGCTTACGCTTCATCTTTGTTCCAACCTTTCCAAAGCCTGAATTTCTTCGTCTTTGTCGTTTTATTCTGGAGAACCACCAGCTGTTCTTTGAGAACCTCCGGGCTTACGTCTCGCTTGAGTTCTCCTTTGTAAGCGATGGAAATCGCGCCGGTCTCCTCCGATACGATCACAGTCAGGGAATCGGTAGCC
>CALWMW010000119.1 GCA_944382085.1 uncultured Lachnospiraceae bacterium
TGATAAACCGTTCTCCATTCAAAAAGCAGATCCTTCTGAAGCATATAGCCGATTTCTTTTTTTCGGCTCTCCAGATCGGAGCCGTCCAGAAGAATCGTTCCCGCGTCGGGAAGGAGAAGCCCTGAAATTAAAGAAAGCAGCGTGGATTTTCCACAGCCGCTGGGACCGATGACCGCAAGAAATTCTCCTTCCATGGCCTGGAAGGAAAGATCGGATAAGGCGTGCGTCTCACCGCTTTTGCTGTGGTAAGCGTACGATACATGAGAAAGTTCAAGTAAAGGGGTCACAGTTTGCCTCCTGCGTCATAAAATGGCTGAGAAGGATTCCAAGCCAGGTTATTACAATATATGTAGAGGAAGCGCGGGAAGTTACTGAAGGCGGAAGCCAGAAAGAAGGAGGCGGAAAGGGAAATGCAGCAAAAACCAAACTACCAAAAGGAACTGGAGCGGATCCTGGACAAAGAAGGAAGCCGGGAGCCCACGCTTTTGCTTCACAGCTGCTGCGCGCCCTGCAGCAGCTATGTCCTGGAATATTTGTCCCGGTATTTCCGGATTACGGTTCTGTACTACAACCCGAATATATATCCGGAAGAGGAATACTGGAAACGGGAAGCAGAGCAGAAGCGCTTTGTGGAAGCGCTTCCGGCAAAGCATCCCATCGCGTTCTGCCAGGCGCCCTTTTGCCCGTCCTCCTTTTATGAGGCCGTAAAAGGACTGGAGAAGATTCCGGAGGGCGGAGACCGGTGCCGGGCCTGCTTTGAACTGCGCCTGGATTACACGGCCAGACAGGCAGCCGCGGAAGGCTTCGATTATTTTACCACGACGCTCACCATCAGCCCGCTCAAAGACGCCGGTACGATCAACACCCTTGGCAGAAGCATCGGAGAAAAATACGGCGTGAGCTGGCTTCCTTCTGATTTTAAAAAGAAAAACGGATACAAACGCTCCGTGGAGCTGTCCAAAGAGTACGGACTGTACCGCCAGGACTACTGCGGATGCGTTTTTTCCAGAAGAGAACGGGAGAATTTTCTTGCAAGTGAAAAATCCTTGTGATAAACTTGGGAAAGCGAACGAGAATCAGGGAAAAGAGGGATAAAAATGGCTCAGTTATGGGGAGGACGCTTTACGAAGGAGACGGATCAGAAGGTTTACGACTTCAACGCGTCCATTTCTTTTGATCAGAGACTTTACCGTCAGGATATCCGGGGCAGTATGGCGCATGTGAGGATGCTGGCCCGCCAGGGGATTCTCACGGAAGAGGAGAGAGACCGGATCCTGGAGGGGCTTTCCTCCATTCTGGAAGACGTGGAGAAGGGAAACCTGGAGATTACGGCCCAGTACGAGGACATTCACAGCTTTGTGGAGGCGAATCTGATTCAGAGAATCGGAGAAGCCGGGAAGAAGCTGCACACCGGCCGCAGCCGGAACGATCAGGTGGCTCTGGATATGCGCCTGTATGTCCGGGATGAGGTGAAGGTGACGGACGGGCTGCTCTATGAGCTTCTCAAAGTGCTTCTTGACATTATGGAGAAGCATGTGGATACGTATATGCCTGGGTTTACCCATCTGCAGAAGGCCCAGCCGGTAACGTTGGCGCATCACGTGGGCGCTTATTTTGAAATGTTCCGGAGAGACCGGGAGAGGCTTGGGGATCTGTACCGGAGGATGAATTACTGTCCGCTGGGCGCGGGGGCTCTGGCAGGCACCACCTATCCTCTGGACCGGGACTTTACGGCAGAGCTGCTAGGATTTGAAGGACCTACCAGAAACAGCATGGATTCTGTCTCGGACCGGGATTACGCGGTGGAATATCTTTTTGCTCTTTCCCTTATTATGATGCATTTAAGCCGGTTTTCCGAGGAGATTATCCTGTGGAATTCCAATGAATATCAGTTTCTGGAGCTGGATGACGCTTACAGCACCGGCAGCAGCATTATGCCCCAGAAGAAGAACCCGGATATCGCGGAACTGGTACGGGGAAAAACCGGAAGGGTATACGGAGACCTGATGGGGCTTCTGACGACGATGAAAGGGCTGCCTCTGGCTTACAACAAGGATATGCAGGAGGACAAGGAAGGCGTCTTCGACGCCATCGATACGGTCCATGCCTGTCTGGATCTTTTTACCGGGATGATGGATACGGCGCTCTTCCACCCGGAAGCAATGGAAGCTTCCGCGAAAAGAGGGTTTACCAACGCCACAGACGCGGCGGATTATCTGGTAAACCGGGGTGTTCCGTTCCGGGACGCGCACGGCATTTCCGGGCGGCTTGTGCTGAAATGCCTGGCAAAAGGCGTGGCGCTGGATGATCTGAGCCTGGAAGAGTTCCGCGAGGAAAGTCCCGTGTTTGACGAGGATATTTACGAAGCCATCAGTATGAAAAACTGCGTGGACAAGCGGCTGACCAAGGGCGCGCCCGGAAGAAAGGCCATGGAAGAGGAAATCCGGGAGAGCCGGGATTATCTGGAAAAGACCGGAGTTTTTGCTTGACAAGCCGGAAAAAGAAGTGTAGTTTATAGAAAGACAAATGTACGTCACATAAAAACAAGCGAGGAGAATGAAAAAATGGAACAGAAATTAAAAGTAGGTATCTTAGGCGCTACCGGCATGGTAGGCCAGCGCTTTCTCTCTCTTTTGGAGAATCATCCCTGGTTTGAGGTGACCGCCGTGGCGGCAAGTCCCAGGAGCGCCGGGAAGACGTATGAAGAGGCTGTGGGAGGCAGATGGAAGATGCAGACTCCCATGCCGGAGAAGGTTAAGAATCTGGTGGTTATGAACGTGAACGAGGTGGAGAAGGTGGCTTCCGGCGTGGATTTCGTATTTTCCGCCGTAGATATGACCAAAGAAGAGATCCGTCAGATCGAGGACGCCTACGCGAAGACAGAGACGCCGGTGGTATCCAACAACAGCGCGCACCGCTGGACCCCGGATGTGCCCATGGTGGTTCCGGAGATCAACGCGGAGCATTTCGCGGTAATCGAGCACCAGAAGAAGCGTCTTGGAACCAAGAGAGGATTTGTGGCGGTAAAGCCCAACTGTTCCATTCAGAGTTACGCGCCGGTGCTGACTGCCTGGAAAGAGTACGAGCCCTACGAGGTGGTCGCTACCACGTATCAGGCCATTTCCGGAGCCGGCAAGACCTTTAAGGACTGGCCGGAGATGGAGGGGAACATCATTCCCTATATCGGAGGAGAAGAAGAGAAGAGTGAAAAAGAACCGTTAAGACTCTGGGGAACCATTGAGAACGGCGAGATTGTGCCGGCCAAATCTCCGGTTATTACCTGTCAGTGCATCCGGGTACCGGTGTTAAACGGCCATACGGCGGCGGTGTTTGTAAAGTTCCGGAAGAAACCTTCCAAAGAAGAGCTGATCGCGAAGCTGGAATCCTTCCGGGGGCTTCCCCAGGAGAAGGGACTTCCCAGCGCGCCCAAGCAGTTTATCCGTTATCTGGAGGAGGACAACCGTCCTCAGGTGGCTTTGGACGTAGATTACGAAAACGGAATGGGCGTGACGGTAGGACGCCTCAGGGAAGACACGGTATACGATTATAAATTCGTGGGACTTTCCCACAATACAGTACGGGGGGCGGCAGGCGGCGCGATTCTCTGCGCGGAAGCGCTGAAAGCGCTGGGTTATATTGCCGCGAAATAAACAATACAAAGGGGGGAAGGTTTTAGGAAACCTGTGATCCCCCCTCTGTTGCTGTTTAAGGATACAGGAGGAAGGATGGCAAAAGCGTTATTTATAGCGGAGAAACCAAGCGTGGCCCAGGAGTTCGCCAAGGCGCTGAAGGAACCGATGCGGAGGGGAGACGGATATCTGGAATCCGATTCTTACGTAGTGACCTGGTGCGTGGGACATCTGGTTACCATGAGTTATCCGGAGGCGTACGATGAGAAGTATAAAAAGTGGAGCCTTTCCACCCTGCCTTTTCTGCCGGAAACCTTCCTGTATGAGGTGATTCCGGGAGTAAAGAAGCAGTATACGGTGGTAAGCGGCCTTCTGAACCGGAAGGATGTGGAGACAATTTACGTCTGTACAGACTCCGGAAGAGAGGGAGAGTACATTTACCGGCTGGTGGAGCAGATGGCCGGAGTGAAGGGAAAGAAGCGCAGAAGGGTCTGGATCGATTCTCAGACGGAGGAGGAGATCCTGCGCGGGATCCGGGAGGCCAAAGACCTTTCCTGCTACGACAACCTTGGCGCCTCCGCCTATCTGAGAGCCAAGGAAGATTACCTGATGGGCATCAATTTTTCCAGGCTTTTGACCCTGAAGTACGGAACGGTGATTTCCAATTACCTGGGAACCCGATATTCCGTCGTCTCCGTGGGACGGGTTATGACTTGCGTCCTGGGAATGATCGTCCGCAGGGAGCGGGAGATCCGTCAGTTTGTGAAGACGCCCTTTTACCGGGTGCTTCAGGAAATCCGGGTGGAGGGGAGATCCCTTTTTGGAGAGTTCCGGGCGGTGGAAGGCTCCAGGTATTATCTTTCTCCCAAGCTGTACAAGGAGAACGGGTTTAAAGAAAAAAAGGACGCCGAGGCTCTGATCCGGGAGCTGAGAAAAGAGCAGCCCTCCGCCGCTTTTGTGGAATCCATCGAGCGGAAAACGGAAAAAAAGAATCCGCCGCTTCTTTATAACCTGGCGGAGCTGCAGAACGAGTGCTCCAGAATGTTTAAGATCAGTCCGGACGAGACGCTGAGAATCGTCCAGGAGCTGTATGAGAAAAAACTGGTGACCTATCCCAGAACCGACGCCAGGGTACTCTCTTCCGCGGTGGCGAAAGAGATTCAAAAAAACATATCCGGACTTCTGAACTTTGAGCCGGCATCGCCCTTCGCCAGAGAAATTCTGGAAAAGGGAGAGTACAAAAAGATCGGAAAGAGCCGGTATGTGAACGATAAGCAGATCACGGATCATTACGCCATCATCCCTACGGGACAGGGCCTGGGGGCGCTTAGGGGACTCAAAGGGAATGGATTTGGCGTGTACGCGGCCATCGTCCGGCGGTTTCTTTGCATTTTTTATCCCCCGGCGCAGTTTCGCAAGATCAGTCTTGTGACCTCTATGGAAGGGGAAAAGTTTTTCTATACGTTTAAGGTGCTTTTGTCAGAGGGATATTTCCAAGTGGCAGGCAACCCGTCGGAGCGGAAGAAAGAAAAAGACACGGAGGAGCCGGAGGAGCTCTCGGTAGACAAAGCCTGTCTGGAATTTCTCGACAGGCTGAAAAAGGGGGCGAGCCTTCCAGTGGAGGGGCTGGAGATAAAAGAGGGGGAAACCTCTCCTCCCAAGCGGTACAATTCGGGATCCATGATCCTGGCGATGGAGAACGCCGGCCAGCTCATTGAGGATGAAGAGCTGCGGGCCCAGATTAAGGGAAGCGGCATCGGAACCAGCGCCACCAGGGCGGAAATCCTGAAAAAACTGGTGAACAATCAATACGTAGCCCTGAATAAAAAAACGCAGGTTCTTACCCCTACGCTTTTGGGAGAAATGATCTATGACGTGGTGTTCTATTCCATCCGTTCTCTTCTGAATCCGGAGCTTACGGCAAGCTGGGAGAAAGGGCTAACCTACGTGGCCAACGGAGAGATTACGGATCAGGAATATATGGAGAAGCTGACAGGCTTTGTCCGTTCCCGTACCGAAGGGGTACTGGCATTAAACAACCAGTACGGGCTGCGGCCTCTTTTTGATCAGGCGGCAGGCTATTACCGTCCGGTTCGGACAGCAGAGAAGAAGAAAACCGGAAAGGAGAAACAGAAAATATGAAACAGTGTGAAATCAGAACTCTTTACAACTTGGAGGAAACCATCGCGGCGGATTTGTTCCAGGGCCTTACGTATCCCTGGGAGGCGCTTCCCAGAATCGGAAGTTTTATCCTGGAGCTTGGAGAGAAGCTGGATCCGGAGGAATACGAAAAAAAAGGAGAACATGTGTGGATCGCCAAATCGGCCAAGGTAGCGCCTACCGCGTTTATCGCCGGCCCGGCGATTATCGGGAAAAACGCGGAGATCCGTCACTGCGCCTTCATCCGGGGCAACGCCCTGGTAGGAGAAGGGGCGGTAGTGGGAAACTCCACGGAGCTGAAAAACGTAGTCCTGTTTAACAAAGTTCAGGTTCCTCATTATAATTACGTGGGAGATTCCATCCTTGGCTATAAGGCTCACATGGGGGCGGGCTCCATCACGTCCAACGTGAAATCCGATAAGAAGCTGGTGGTGGTGAAGGACGGCCAGGAGCGGATGGAGACGGGACTGAAAAAGTTCGGCGCTATGCTGGGAGACGAAGTGGAAGTAGGCTGCGGCACCGTCCTGAATCCCGGTACGGTAGTGGGAAGGCATACCAACATTTATCCTCTGTCCTCTGTGCGGGGCGTGGTTCCGGAAGGTTCCATTTATAAAAAACAGGGCGAGGTCGTAAAAAAGAGGGAAGAGATTTAAAGACGGACGCAGGAGGAAAACATGGAAAAAGGCAATACGTATGACGCCAGCAGCATATCGGTACTGGAAGGACTGGAAGCAGTCCGGAAGCGTCCCGGAATGTACATCGGAAGCGTCTCGCGCAAAGGGCTGAATCATCTGATCTACGAGATCGTGGACAATGCGGTGGATGAGCATCTGGCCGGATACTGCAGGGAGATTCAGGTCTACCTGGAACGGGACGGCTCGGCCACCGTGGAGGATGACGGACGGGGGATTCCGGTGGGAATGCATGAAAAGGGAATTTCAGCGGAACGTCTTGTGTTTACGACGCTTCACGCGGGAGGTAAATTTGACAGTTCCGCTTACAAGACCAGCGGCGGACTTCACGGAGTAGGTTCCTCTGTGGTAAACGCCCTGTCTTCCTGGCTGGACGTACAGGTAATGCGGGAAGGGAAAATTTATCACGACCGCTATGAACGGGGCGTACCGGTGCTGCCGCTGGAGAAAGGACTTCTCCCCATTATCGGAAAGACCAAGAAGACCGGAACCAGGGTGCAGTTTCTGCCGGATCCGGAGATCTTTGAAAAAACCCGGTTTTCCGCCACGGAACTGAAAAGCCGTCTTCACGAGACCGCTTATCTGAATCCGGAGCTTACGATTTACTTTGAGGACCGAAGGGGCGAGGAGACGGAGACGATCACCTTCCGGGAACCGGAGGGGATTATCGGTTTTGTAAAGGAACTGAACCAGGAGGACGAGCCGGTAGGAGATCCCGTTTATTTTAAAGGGGAATCCGAAGGCATCGCCGTGGAGGTAGCCTTCCAGTATGTGAACGAATTCCATGAGAACGTTCTCGGATTCTGCAACAACATCTATAACGCGGAGGGCGGGACGCATCTCACCGGCTTTAAGACTACGTTCACTGCCGTGATGAATTCCTACGCCAGACAGCTGGGGATTCTCAAAGAAAAGGACGCGAATTTTACGGGAGCGGATATCCGAAACGGCATGACGGCGGTGGTTTCCGTGAAGCATCCGGATCCCAGGTTTGAGGGCCAGACGAAGACGAAGCTGGACAACCAGGACGCGGCCCGCGCCGTGGGAAAGGTGACCGGCGACGAAGTGGTGCTGTATTTTGACAAGCATCTGGATCAGCTCAAGGCGGTGCTGGCCTGCGCGGAGAAGGCCGCGAAAATCCGGAAGACGGAGGAGAAGGCGAAGACGAACCTTCTTACAAAACAGAAGTATTCCTTTGACAGCAATGGAAAACTGGCCAACTGCGAGAGCCGGGACGCTTCCCGGTGCGAAATCTTCATCGTAGAGGGAGATTCGGCGGGAGGGTCGGCCAAGACGGCCAGAGACCGGAATTTCCAGGCGATCCTTCCGATCCGCGGGAAAATTCTGAACGTGGAAAAGGCAAGCATCGACAAAGTGCTGGACAACGCGCAAATCAAGACCATGATCAACGCCTTTGGCTGCGGATTTTCCGAAGGATACGGAAACGATTTTGATATCACAAAGCTCAGATACGACAAAATCATCATTATGACGGATGCGGATGTGGACGGATCCCATATTTCCACGCTGCTGCTTACGCTGTTTTACCGGTTTATGCCGGAACTGATCTACGAGGGGCATGTGTACCTGGCGATGCCGCCTCTCTATAAAGTAATCCCTTCCAGAGGGCCGGAGCTTTATCTCTACGACGATAAAGCGCTGGAGAAATACAGGAAAACCCACAAGGCGCCTTTTACCCTTCAGCGCTACAAGGGCCTGGGGGAGATGGACGCGGACCAGCTCTGGGAGACGACGCTCAATCCGGATACTAGGATCCTTCAGAGGGTGGAGATTGAGGACGCTAGGATCGCCTCGAATATTACGAGGCTTCTGATGGGGACGGAAGTCCCGCCGAGAAAAGAATTTATTTACGAGCATGCCCAGGAGGCGCTGCTGGATGTGTAAAGGAGCCGGAGCGAAATGGAAGAACAGATAATCAGAGGAGAATACGCGGATATCATGCAGCAGTCCTACATCGATTACGCCATGAGCGTAATCATTGCCAGGGCGCTGCCTGATGTGCGGGACGGCCTGAAGCCGGTGCAGAGACGAACCCTGTACGACATGTATGAGCTGGGGATCCGCTATGACCGGCCGTACCGGAAATGCGCCCGTATCGTAGGAGATACCATGGGTAAATACCATCCCCACGGAGACAGCTCCATCTACGACGCCCTGGTGGTGATGGCTCAGGACTTCAAAAAAGGAATGATTCTGGTAGACGGCCACGGGAATTTCGGATCCATCGAGGGAGACGGAGCGGCGGCTATGCGTTACACCGAGGCCCGTCTGGCCAGGATTTCCCAGGAAGCCTTCCTGGGGGATCTGGATAAGGATGTGGTGGACTTTGTCCCGAATTTTGACGAGACCGAGCGGGAGCCGGAAGTCCTCCCGGTTCGGATCCCAAATCTTCTGGTCAATGGGGCGGAAGGCATCGCCGTGGGTATGGTGACCAGCATTCCCACCCACAATCTGGGAGAAGTCATCGACGGGGTGAAAGCCATGATCCGCAAAAGCGACCTCACCACGGAAGAACTGATGAAATACATCAAAGGCCCGGATTTTCCCACCGGCGGCATTGTGGTGAACGAAAAGGACCTGTGCGCCCTCTATGAAACGGGACAGGGAAAGATCCGCCTGCGGGGAAAAGTGGAGGTAGAGCCGGTCAAGGGAGGCCGGGAGCGCCTTGTGATCACGGAGATTCCGTATACCATGCTGGGGGCCAACATCGGAAAGTTCTTAAACGACGTGGCCGCTCTGGTGGAGACCAGGAAGACCACGGATATTATGGACATTTCCAACCAGTCTTCCAAAGCGGGAATCCGCATTGTCCTGGAGCTTCGCAAAGGGGCGGATACCAACCAGCTGAAGAATCTTCTCTATAAAAAGACCAGGCTGGAGGATACCTTCGGGGTCAACATGCTGGCTGTGGCCGAAGGAAGGCCGGAGACTCTGGGGCTTCGGCAGATCCTGGAGTATCATATTGACTTCCTGTTTGAAGTTACCACCAGGAAATACAAAAATCTTCTGGAAAAGGAAGAAAAGAAAAAAGAGATCCAGGAAGGCCTCATCCGGGCCTGCGACATCATTGATCTGATTATCGAAATTCTCCGGGGAAGCAAAAGCCGGGATCAGGTAAAAGCCTGCCTGGTGGACGGCGTTACCCAGGGAATCCGGTTCAAATCAGAGAAATCCAGAAAACTGGCGGCCAAGTTGAATTTTACGGAGGCTCAGGCCAACGCGATTCTGGATATGAGGCTGTACCGTCTGATCGGCCTGGAGATCGAAGTGCTGATGAAGGAGCATGAGGCTACGCTGGCCAACCTCGCTTCCTATACGGATATTTTAAATCATTACGATTCCATGGCCAGAGTCATTATAAAAGAGCTGGACGATTACAAAAAGACCTTTGGACGGCCCAGGAGGACGGCGCTGGAAAATGCCGAAGAGGTGGTTCTGGAAGAGCCCAGGCTGGAGCCTGTGCCGGTCGTTCTTCTGATGGACCGGTTCGGATATGTGCGGACGGTAGACGAAAGCGTCTACGAGCGCAACAAGGAGGCGGCGGACGCGGAGAGCCGCTATGTGCTTCCCTGTATGAACACAGACCGGATCTGTATTTTCACCGATACGGGAAAAGAGCACCTTCTGAAGGTGCAGGATGTTCCCCACGGAAAATTCCGGGATAAGGGGACGCCCCTGGATAATCTGTGCAACTACGACAGCAGCCAGGAATCCTTTGTCGCCGTGCTTCCCCTCAACGACATCGCGGACACCAGGGTAACCTTCGTGACCGTCCAGGGAATGGTAAAACAGGTGCAGGGAAAAGAATTCGACGTGGCCAAGCGGACGGTAGCCGCCACAAAGCTGCAGGAGCAGGATGCGGTTCTCGCGGTGCTGGCTTTGCCGGAACAATCGCATCTGGCGCTGGCTACGGAAAAAGGATATTTTCTGCGTTTCCCTGCCGCGGAGATTCCGGAGAAAAAGAAGGGCGCCGTCGGCGTCAGGGGCATCCGCCTCTCGCCGGAGGATAAGGTCCGGGAGGTATACTGCCTTGGAAAAGACCAGCCCCAGGAGATTGAATACCAGGGAAAAACGATTCCGGCATCCCGCCTGAAACCTGCGGCAAGAGACGGAAAAGGCACCAAACTCAAGCTGTAAATATGAGTAAAATATGACGGCGGATTTCGTTGACAAAACATCTGCGGCACGGTAGAATAGGGCTGATTATGAAAGAAGCTTTTAAAAGTGCAAAAGAATAGGAGAGGTGCATGCAAAGAATGAAGCGCTATGGAAAGTACGGAATTTTTTTGCTTTTGCTGTTTCTGCTGACCTTTGTGCCGTCTCAATCCCTGCAGGCGGCCAGTAAGACACCGGGCAACGTAAAGAAGCTGAAAGCCAAGGTAGTTTCCGAATCCTCGGTGAAGCTTACCTGGAGCAAGGTGTCCGGAGCCACCGGCTACCGGCTGTACCGGATCGATCAGGAGACCGGGGCCAGAAAGTCTGTGGGAACCACCAAGAAAACCACCCACACCCTCAAGAAAGTGAAACCGGGCGTGAAGTACACGTATCAGGTGTACGCCTACAAGACGTCGAAAGGAAAGACGACCTACAGCAAATCCGGTTCGCCCAAGGTATCCTTTAAGACGAAGATCAGCACGCCGGGAGCCGTAAAGAAGTTTCGGGTGGCCAGCTACGGAAACAAATCCGTCATACTGAAATGGAACAAAGCGTCCAAGGCTACCGGTTACGTTTTATATCAGTACGATTCCAAGAAGAAGACCTACAAAAAAGTGGGTACCACGAAAAACACTTATGTGCAGATCAAGAAGCTCAAGGACGGACAGACTTACCGGTTTAAGATCAAGAGCTACCGGAATGTGAACGGTGTGATCTCTTACGGAAAGCTTTCCGGAGCGGTGAAAGCCAAGGCGAAAGCCATTAACGTCTCCGCCGTGCACGGCCGGTATTTTAACGCTACGGTGAAAAAGAACACCACGGCGACGGTTGTTTCCACCGGCAAGACGATTAAGCTGAAAAAAGGCACGAAGGTTACCTCCACTTCCAGAGGAAACCATAAATTTTATGTATTCCTGAAGAACGGCACCAAGGTAAGAATGTATGGCTCCGCCCTGAAGTACACCAGCCTGAATACGACCACGAAGTCTTATTCCAAGGCGCAGAAGGAAGCGTTTGTAAACACCAAGGGATATGACAGCGATACCAATTACCTTATCTGGATCAACCAGTACACGCTGGAGACCAACGTCTTCAAAGGCTCCTGCAGGGAATGGAAGCTCGTGCGCAAGATGCCCTGCGTAGTCGGAAAGATGGGCAAGACGCCACTTGGCGAGTTCCGTCTGCTGTTTAAGGATCACGCCTACGGCGGCGTCAGGATTTATTTCACCTGGAATTCCATTAAGCAGTGGGGGAACGCGTTCCACAGAAGAACCATCGCCGGACAGAACCGGGTGGCGGCCTCCGACGGCTGCATCCGTCTCAGCGACGCGGATCTGAGCTTTATTGCCAAGAACTGCCCCATGGGAACGAAAGTGGTTTCCTACTAAACCGAAGAAAAAGAACGAAAGGAAAGATCCTGGGATTTCAGACAGAATCCCCAGGGTTTTTCTTTTTTTAGACAAATGCAAAATTAGCGATTTACCACGGTAGCAAGCTATGCTAAAATGGACGTATAGGAAAAAGGGGAATTTTCCCCG
>CALWMW010000120.1 GCA_944382085.1 uncultured Lachnospiraceae bacterium
ATTTACACTCTTTCCCTTCAGGACGCTCTTTCGATCTTGGCTTTTTCGCCCGTACATAATCTCTTCCGGTACGGGTGAATTTGTTGGATTCGCGATTTCGCCCGTACTTCCGTCCCGGAAAGTACGGGTGCTTTTTAGGTTTTGGCTTTTTCGCCCGTACATAATGTCTGCCGGTACGGGTTAATTTGTTGGTTTGACAATTTCACCCGTACTTCCACCCCGGAAAGTACGGGGGATTTTTAGGTTTTGGCTTTTTTGCCCGTACATAATCTCTTCCGGTACGGGAGGATTTGTTGGATTCGCGATTTCGCCCGTACTTCCAACCTGGAAAGTACGGGTGCTTTTTAGGTTTTTTTCGCCCGTACCGGCTTCAGAGATTGGTATATCCCATCAGATACTCGTCGATCTCTCTGGCGGCCTCCCGTCCTTCCCGGATGGCCCACACGACCAGGGACTGGCCCCGGTGCATATCGCCGGCGGCGAAGACCTTTGGGATATTTGTGGCGTACCGGCCCGGCTGAGTAGCTACGCAGGTTCTTGGCGTCAGTTCTACTTTAAACGCGTCGGTCACATACTTCTGAGCGCCCAGGAAGCCTGCCGCGATCAGCACCAGATCCGCCCGGACGACCTTTTCTGTTCCTTCCACCGGGACCATTCTTGTTCTCCCGGTCTTTTCTTCTTTTTGGCTCTCCAGCTTTACAAGCTTTACCTTTGTAAGCTCTCCTTTTTTATTTTTTATGAATTCAGTTACCGTGGTGGTGTAGATTCTGGGATCCGCTCCGAAAACGGCGATGGCTTCCTGCTGGCCGTAATCGGTTTTACAAATTCTCGGCCACTGAGGCCAGGGATTGTTTTCCCCTCTGGTATCCGGAAGCTTGGGCATCATCTCCAGCTGGGTTACGGATGCTGCCCCCAGGCGGATGGAGGTGCCTACGCAGTCGTTCCCGGTATCCCCGCCGCCAATGACGATCACGTGCTTTCCTTTCACCGAAATTCCTTTTTTGTCCTGGAAATTGGAATCCAGAAGGCTCTTGGTCGTGGCTTTCAAAAAATCCACCGCGAAATAGATTCCCTTGGCGTCCCGCCCCGGCGCCTGGATGTCCCTGGGATTGGACGCGCCGCAGGCAAGCAGGACCGCGTCGTACTCCTCCAGAAGCTGCTCTGCTTTTACGTTTTCTCCTATGTCCGCTTTGGTTACAAAGGTAATTCCCTCCGCCTCCATCAGTTCCAGCCGCCGGTCGATCACTTTCTTGTCCAGCTTCATGTTCGGAATGCCGTAGCGCAGAAGGCCGCCGACGCGGTCGTTTCTCTCGTAGACGGTCACCAGATGGCCCCGTTTATTGAGCTGCATGGCTGCCGCCAGGCCGGAGGGGCCGCTTCCCACCACCGCCACCTTTTTCCCGGTGCGCACCTTGGGCGGATTTGGCCTCACAAAGCCCTGTTCAAAGGCGTTTTCAATGATCGCCCGCTCGTTTGCCTTGGTCGCCACGGGCTGGGAATCCAGGTTGCAGGTGCAGGCCGCTTCGCAGAGAGCCGGGCAGACCCGCGAGGTAAATTCCGGAAAACAGTTGGTTTTTGCCAGACGAAGATACGCCTCCTCCCAGCTGCCCCGGTACACCAGGTCGTTCCACTCCGGCACCAGATTGTTTAGGGGACAGCCGGAAGCCATTCCTCCGATCATTTTCCCGGCCTGGCAGAAGGGGACGCCGCAGGCCATGCATCTGGCTCCCTGGAGCCGCTGTTTTTCCTTGGGAAGGGGAATGTAAAACTCCTGAAAATTTTTGACGCGCTCCCTGGGAGGAATTTCATAGCTGTTCTCTCTTTGATATTCTAAAAATCCCGTCGGTTTTCCCATTTGTCCCTCCTCCTATTCTTCCTGAGAAGCCGCATTGGCATAAAACGCTTCGATCTGCGCCTGTTCGCTGCTCAATCCTTTTTCTTCCATCTGCACAATGAGGCGCTGCATTCTTTCGTACTCATGGGGAAGAATCTTTTTAAATCTGGGGAGATACTCTCCCAGATGCTCCAGAATCTCCTTCCCTTTTTCCGAGTTGGTGTACTGCACGTGTCTGGAAATCAATTCCTTTAATTCCAGAACCTCGTACTTGGAAGTAATCTTTTCTATGGAAACCATGCTTTTGTTGACCTTGGTATAAAGATCGCTCTTTTCATCCAGAACGTAGGCGATGCCGCCGCTCATTCCCGCCGCGAAGTTTTTCCCTACGTTTCCCAGAATCACGACTCTTCCTCCCGTCATATATTCACAGCCGTGATCTCCGACGCCTTCCACGACTGCGGTCGCTCCGGAGTTTCTCACGCAGAACCGCTCTCCCGCGATTCCGTTTATGTAGGCGCTTCCGCTGGTGGCGCCGTAAAGAGCCACGTTTCCTATGATCACATTCTCATCCTGGCGGAATTTCGTTCCCCTGGGCGGATACACGATGAGCTTTCCGCCGGAAAGTCCTTTTCCGAAATAATCGTTGCTGTCCCCTTCCAGTTCCAGGGTCAGCCCGCTGGGAATAAAGGCTCCCAGGCTCTGGCCTCCAGCCCCCCGGCACTTCACGGTATACGTATCCTCCTCCAGGCCCTCCGGATATCTCCTGGTAATCTCAGATCCGAACATGGTTCCAAGAGCCCGGTCCGTATTGGACACCTCAATCTCAATGCTCCGTTTCTGGCCGGATTCCAGAGCAGGCCCCAGCTTCTGAAGGAGAATCCGCTGATCCACGGTTTTTTCCAGATGGAAATCGTACGCCTGGGCCGGGTCAAAGGTTACCCGGACGTCTTTTGCCGCATACGGATTGTACAGAAGGCCGGAAAGATCCAGCTCGTTTCCTCTCGCGTTTTCGCAGAGCGCTTTCTGTTTCAGACGGTCGGTCCTTCCCACCATCTCGTCTACGGTCCGGAAGCCCAGCTTCGCCATGTATTCCCGCAGCTCCTGGGCGATAAACCGCATGAAGTTCACCACGTACTCCGGTTTTCCCCGGAACCGCTTCCTGAGCTCCGGATTCTGGGTGGCCACGCCTACCGGACAGGTGTCCAGGTTGCAGACCCGCATCATTACGCATCCCATGGTTACCAGCGGCCCTGTGGCAAATCCAAATTCTTCCGCTCCCAGAAGGGCGGCCACGGCCACGTCCCGGCCGCTCATAAGTTTCCCGTCCGTCTCCAGGCGCACTTTGTTCCGCAGGCCGTTCTGCAGCAGCGTCTGATGGGTTTCCGCCAGTCCCAGTTCCCAGGGCAGGCCGGCGTTGTGGATGGAGCTTCTGGGGGCGGCCCCGGTCCCTCCGTCGTATCCGGAGATCAGAATCACCTGGGCGCCGGCCTTGGCCACGCCAGCCGCCACGGTTCCCACGCCCGCCTCTGATACCAGCTTCACGGAGAGGTCGGCTCTGCGGTTGGCGTTTTTCAGATCGTAAATGAGCTGGGCCAGATCCTCAATGGAATAAATATCGTGGTGCGGCGGCGGGGAGATCAGACTGACGCCCGGCGTGGAATGCCTGGTCCTGGCGATCCAGGGATAGACCTTTTTCCCCGGCAGATGGCCGCCTTCTCCCGGCTTTGCGCCCTGGGCCATTTTTATCTGAATCTCTCTGGCGTTTACCAGATATCTGGACGTAACGCCGAACCGTCCGGAAGCCACCTGTTTGATGGCGGAGCAGCGAGGATTTCCCTCCGGGCCGCCCTCCAGACGCTCCAGGCTCTCCCCGCCCTCTCCGGTGTTGGATTTTCCGTGAAGGAGGTTCATGGCGATGGCCAGCGTCTCATGGGCCTCCTGGGAGATGGAGCCGTAGGACATGGCGCCGGTCTTAAATCTTCGGACAATGCTGTCCACACTCTCCACTTCCTCCAGGGGAACGCCCTGTTCCGGATACTGAAACTCCAGGATACTCCGGATGTAGCCGGAGGCTTCCTGATTGACCAGTTCGGTATATTCCTTAAACAGCCGGTAATTCCCCGTCCGGGTGGATTCCTGAAGAAGGTGGATGGTCTGCGGATTGTACCGGTGCTCTTCTCCCGCGCTTCGCTCCTTATGCCAGCCCATACTGTCCAGGGTGAGGTCCTCTGTCAGTCCCAGAGGGTCGAAGGCCCTGGTGTGACGAAGCTCCACATCCTCCTCAATCTCCTTCAGGGTAATGCCTTCGATGCGGCTTACGGTGTTCGTAAAGTATTTTTCAATTACCTGGCTGCTGATTCCCACGGCTTCAAAAATCTGAGAGCCCTGATAGGACTGGATCGTAGAAATCCCCATTTTGGAAGCGATTTTTACGATCCCGCTCAGTACCGCCTGATTGTAGTCGCTCACCGCCGCGTAATAATCCTTGTTCAGCATACGGGTATCAATCAGCTGGTGAATGGTATCCAGGGCCAGGTAGGGATTCACGGCGCTGGCTCCGTATCCCAGCAGGGTCGCGAAATGATGCACCTCCCTGGGCTCTCCCGTCTCCATGATCAACGCCAGGGAAGTCCTCCTTTTGGTTTTCACCAGATGCTGGTTCACCGCGGAGATGGCAAGGAGCGAAGGAATGGGCATCCGGAATTCATCCACGCCCTTATCCGTAAGCACCAGGATGTTCGCTCCGTCCCGGTAGGCCCGGTCTACTTCCAGATACAGATGGTCGATGGCTTTTTCCAGGCTTGTGTTTTTGTAGTAGGTAATGGGAATCTCCGCCACCTGGAAGCCCGGTACTTTCATACTTTTGATTTTCAGCATATCCGTGTTGCTGAGGATGGGGTTTTCAATCTTCAGTACCTGGCAGTTCTCCGGTTCCTCCTGGAGAAGATTCCCGTCCTCTCCCACATAGACCGTGGTAGATGTGACAATTTTCTCCCGGATGGCGTCGATGGGCGGGTTCGTCACCTGAGCAAACAGCTGTTTAAAATAGTTGAACAGAGGCTGATGGCATTTGGAGAGCACCGCCAGAGGGATATCCACGCCCATCGCCGTAATGCCCTCGCTGCCGGAGGACGCCATAGTAAGGATCGAAGTGCGGTAATCCTCATAGCTGTAGCCAAAAGCTTTCATCAGCCGCATCCTCTGCTCCTCGCTGTAGGTATCCACCCGCTGATTGGGGATTTTCAGATCCTTCAGCTTTACCAGATACCGGTCCAGCCATTCGCCATAAGGCTGCCTGGAAGCATAGGCGGCCTTCACTTCCTCATCGTCCAGGATTCTCCCTTCCTTTGTGTCCACCAGCAGCATTTTCCCAGGATGGAGCCGCTCCTTCTGGATAACCCTGGAAGGATCCATGTTCAGCACCCCCACCTCAGAGGAGAGGATCACATATCCGTCCTCCGTCACGTAATACCGGGAAGGGCGCAGCCCGTTCCGGTCCAGCACCGCGCCCATCACATCCCCGTCGGAAAACAGGATGGAAGCGGGCCCGTCCCAGGGCTCCATCATGGTGGCGTAATACTGGTAAAAGTCTTTTTTCTGCTGCGTCATGACCTGGTTGTTGGCCCAGGGCTCCGGAATCGTAATCATCACCGCCAGGGGTAATTCCATGCCGTTCATCACCAAGAATTCCAGAGCGTTGTCCAGCATAGCGGAATCCGAACCGGATTCGTTGATCACCGGGAGCACCTTGTGCATCTCGCCCTCCAGTACGGGGGAGACCATATTCTCCTCCCTGGCCAGCATCTTATCCGCATTGCCCCGGATCGTGTTGATTTCTCCGTTGTGCACGATAAACCGGTAGGGGTGCGCCCGCTCCCAGCTGGGATTGGTATTGGTGCTGAACCTGGAATGGACAATGGCAATGGCCGAATCGTAATCCGGGCTCTGAAGGTCCGGGAAAAAGGTCCGAAGCTGCCCCACCAGAAACATCCCCTTGTAGATGATGGTTCGGCTGGACAGGGACACCACATAGGCCGTGTCGTTGGACTGCTCAAAGCTTCTGCGCACCACGTAGAGGCGGCGGTCGAAGGCGAGCCCTTTGCTCACCTCCCTGGGCTTCTGGATAAAGGCCTGCTCGATACAGGGCATTTTCTCCAGCGCCTTCTGTCCCAGGACTTCCGGGTTCGTGGGAACCTGACGCCATCCCAGAAAGACAAGCCCTTCCCGCTTCACAATGTTCTCAAACATCTTCTTGGCCTGATTCCGTTTCAGAACATCCTGGGGAAAGAAAAACATCCCGACGCCGTAATCTCTCTCTTCACGTAAAAAGATGCCAAGGTCACGACAGATCTTTGAGAAGAAGTTGTGTGAAATCTGAAGCATGATTCCAACTCCGTCTCCTGTCTTTCCCTCGGCATCTTTGCCTGCTCTGTGTTCTAGATTTTCAACGATGCTCAGCGCATCCTCCACTGTCTGGCGGGTCTTAACCCCTCGTATGTTCACCACCGCGCCGATCCCGCAGTTGTCATGTTCAAACTGCGGCCGGTACAGTCCGGGCTCCCTGCAGACAGATACTGAATTTTTCCTGATCTCCATTCAGCATTCCTCCCGTATTGAATTTTGAGTTGTAACCCAATATACACCAGTTTTCTTTTTCTGTAAATGAAAACTTTTTCAAAAATTGTCTGACAATCTGTTAATTAACAGTTTGCGCCTGAATTATATTTTTAATTTATTAAATTTACAGTCTAATTCCTTCGTTTTCCATACAATTCCCCCGTCATTTTCCGGAAACTTTTTTACAGAAGTCCCGTCAGAACCGCGGCGAAATTCGCCCCCATATGAAACAGAATCGGAAACAGAAGGTTCTGTTTTTTCTCCATCAGAACTCCCAGAATCAAGGCCATGGGAAAAGCAAAAACCGCCTGAATCACATTCCCGTGATACAGGGAAAAGAGCAGGGCGGACAAGACGACGCTCCATCCCGCCGACAGAAGATTCCGCATCCTCTGGTACACCAGTCCCCGGAAAATCAATTCCTCCGTCAGAGGCGCCGCCAGGCCAAGAGCAAGGATCTGCACCGGAAGTCCGGCGGCCAGAAGCGCCTCCTGGGCTTCATTGGAAAAGAGCTCCTGGATCCGGAGCAGGGAAAGGACACCGCTCCACAGAAGATTGGCGCCCCCGCCGGCCAGAACGCAGAGGATCCCCGCGAAAACGTTCCTGTTCTTCTTTTTTTCTTTTCTGTCTTTTGCGTACATCCATCCCCCAAAGGGAAGCACCAGAAGCGACGCAAGCAGCGTAAGCTCCGCCGCGTCCAGCCTCCCCGCCGCCAGGATTGCCACCGTCCCGGAAAGGACGGCATGAAGCAGAACCGGGGAAAAAATTCTCCAGATTTCCATACAGCCTCCATCCAGAAAGAAAGCAGGCAGTTTTTCACCCTTTTCAAAACTGCCCGCTTCTCATTCGTATTATAAAATCTCGATCTCCTCAGAGGAATCCGTCTGCGCGGTTTCCGTCTCTGTCGTTTCGGTTCCGACGGTTTCACTCTGGGCGGTCTCGCTTTCTCCGGTCTCCGTCTCTGTGCCGGCGGTCTCCGTCTGGGCGGTTTCCGTCTGGGCCGCTTCGCCCTCGTCTCCGCTCTCTCCGGCCGCGCCGGTCTCCTGGGATACCGGCACCTCCGGAACCTCCAGGGCCGTGATCTTCCACCCGCCGTCCTCATAGGAAAGGGTCAGATTCGCCGTAGCGTTTCCGGAATCCACATCGGTCTCCGTTATTTCCAGGGGAGTACCGTCCTCCGCGTATTCCTCCTGGGAAGTCGTGGTAATGTCTTTTCTCAGCATATAGTGGTAGGACAATTCCATCTCCACCGTAAGTGTTCCTGTCTCCTGAGAGAGAACCGGAGTCTCGTACCGGGCCGCGAAATCCGATACCCCGATGCTTCTAAACCCTGCTCCTTCCTCATGGAAGCCTGCCCCCTGGGTCTGTACAAAA
>CALWMW010000121.1 GCA_944382085.1 uncultured Lachnospiraceae bacterium
CAGCGTTTCGTCCTGTTTGGTAAATCAGAAATCTTTAAAATCCTCAAACCCTCCCATCCGGCTTGTTCCGTAGAAGAAAAGACCGATCCGGCATCCCACGAAGATATCCAGGGTAAAGGCAAGGGCGACAGACGCTCCAAAGGCCTGCCAGTTCTCGTCGTCATAGCGGTAGAAGAAGGCGGCCCGATCTTCCTTTTCCGAATAGGTAAAGACCGCTTTCAGACAGATCCTGCGGTCCTTTGCCGGAATTCGCTCCGTCTGCCTCTGGCCGCTCATGGTTCCGGAGACATACTGAAGGTACCAGCCGTCCGCCTCTCTGGCAAGGCCGATCTGACCGTAGATGCCCTCCAGGGCGCAAAGCCCCGCGAAATCCCCCTCTTCCAGGCCCGACGCGTCCAGCGTCACCGTAAAGACGGAGGCCGGCTCGGCGGTCCGCTGGGTCAGGGTATTTCTGGCGTCCATCAGGAAGGAGGCTTTCTGAAGGTTCTTCAGCCTGAGATATCCGGGACGCTCCGTAAAGGACCATCCGCCCGGACAGGGACTGTGGTTCCACTGCCACTGCGGATTCAGCCGGTTTTCCGGATGATCCAGAGAATCGGAAAGGATCAGAGGCTTTGCCGTTTTTTCCTCCATGGGAAGCTCCCACTCCATGGGTACTTTTCCGTGGATGCCAAGCACCGGCCAGTCTTCTTCCCAGGCGGCGGGCATCAGATACGGAATCCGTCCCACCGCACCCCGATCCTGGAACATCAGGGCATACCAGTCACCCTTGGCGGTGTCAATCAGCGGCCCCTGGGCCACGCCGCATCCTTCGCGGCCCGCGTCGTCGTACAGAAGCGTCCGGCATTCAAAGGGCCCGTCCAGACTGCGGCTCCGGTAGCAGACCTCCCGGCGCAGTCCTCTCCTGCCGTTTTCTTCCGGCCAGTCAATAAACAAAAGATACAGGAAACCGTTTCGCACATAGGCGCGGCAGCCTTCGCAGCGAAGGCTCATTCCCTCCCTGGGCGTTTCCAGAAAGAGCCGGTCCGTCTCCGGACGGACGCCCATGAGATCCTGGGTGAGCTCCACAAGATGGATGGAGCCGTTTCCGTAAACAAGATACGGGGTTCCCTCCCAGAAGAGGAAGGACATATCATGGTAAATCCCTTCCACAGAAGTCAGCTCCCACCCGCTTTCCTCAATGTTTCTGGTGCGGGCGAAGAAGGTGCGCTTCAGGTCGTTGCAGGCAAAGCAGGCGTGGAACCAACCGTCATGGTAGGTCAGGCTGGTAGCCCACTGTCCGCAGCCGTAGGCGTTTTTTCCTTCCTGGAGGCGGTAAATTTCATGATCCGCCAGGCTGTCAAACAGATAGGAGACAATCTCCCAGTGACACAGATCCCTGGAGCGGAGAATCGGTCCGCCCGGCATAAAAAACATGGTTGTAGACACCATGTACCAGGTGTCTCCCACCCGGAGCACGTCCGGATCCGGCATATCTACCGAAAGCAAAGGATTCTTGACTTTCATTTTATTCTCCTCCTTTTTTCTTTAAAATACCCCGTAGACATCGGAGCTGCCTTTGTCTATGGGGATTTTTGCTAGGGGCGGATCTGGCCGTCCCCAAGGATAATATATTTCGTCGTGGTAAGGGCCTCAAGTCCCATGGGGCCTCTGGCGTGGAGCTTCTGGGTGCTGATGCCGATCTCCGCGCCGAATCCGAACTCAAAGCCGTCCGTAAACCGGGTGGAGGCGTTTACGTAAACAGCTGCCGCGTCCACCTCGTCCAGAAACCGCATGGCATGTTCGTAATTCCGGGTGATAATGGCCTCGGAATGTCCCGTATTGTAGCGGTTGATGTGGGCGATGGCTTCCTCCAGGGAATCCACGGTTTTAATGGAGAGAATGTAGTCCAGGTATTCGGTTCCCCAGTCTTCCTGGGAAGCTTTCACCCCCTCCGGAAGATACGCAAGCGCCCGTTCGTCGCAGCGCAGTTCTACGTGGTGCGGCTGCAGCCGTTCTTTCAGAAGAGACAGCAGCTCTCTCTCCACAGAAGCGTGTACCACCAGGGACTCGCAGGCATTGCATACGCCGATGCGCTGCGTCTTGGCATTGTGGATGATCCTGACCGCCATGGAAAGGTCGGCCCCTTCGTCCACATATATGTGGCAGTTTCCGGTGCCGGTCTCGATCACCGGAATGGTACTGTTCTCCACCACCGTCCGGATGAGTCCCGCTCCGCCTCTTGGGATGAGCACATCCACGTAAGCCTTCAGCTTCATAAACTGAGCCGTGGTTTCCCGGTCTGTGGATTCCAGAAGAAGCACCGCGTCTTCCGTAACGCCGCAGTCCTTCAGCGCCTGACGGAGCAGACGCACGATGGCCTGGTTGGAGTGAATGGCGTCGCTGCCGCCTTTTAAGATCACCGCGTTTCCGGTCTTAAAGCAGAGGGCGAAGGCGTCCGCCGTCACATTGGGACGGGATTCATAGATCATGCCGATGACGCCGAGGGGAACTCTCTTTCGTCCGATTCGAAGGCCGTTTGGCCGCTTCTTCATTCCCAGAACCTCTCCGATGGGATCCTCCAGCGCGGCGACCTGCCTCAGCCCTTCCGCCATTCCTTCGATGCGGGCTTCGTTGAGCATCAGCCGGTCCACCAGCCCTTCTTTCATCTTTCGTTCCCTGGCATTGCGAATATCCTTCTCATTGGCGAGGAGAATCTCATCCTTTCCGGAAAGCAAAAGACCGGCCGCCCGTTCCAGCACCGCGTTCTTTTTTCCGGTATCCAGCGTACGCAGAAGGGGCTCCGCTTTTTTCGCCCGGCTGCCGATCTCCTCCAGAAGATCCTGGGAGGAGGCGTACATCCGCTCTTCCGTGACAAGAAACCGCACCGGGATGTCCTCTTTGGAGACGGGCACCTCGTCCACGATCTGGAAGGCAAAGGCGGCGCCGATGGTGGTATGGCGGCTGTGAAGGGAAAGATACCGGTCGTAGAACCCTTTCCCGTAGCCGCAGCGGTTCCTCTGCCGGTCAAAACCTACGCCGGGAACGATGAGAAGCGCGTCTTCCGCGTCCGCCGCTTCCCCTGTAGTGGGTTCCGGCACCTGAAAATATCCGGGAGCCACATCCTCCAGGGAGTGAATCCAGAAAAAGTCCATGGTTTCACCGGAAACTTTGGGAGCCGCCACTTTTTTCCCCAGAGAAAAGCAGGCTTCAATCAGGGCTTTTGTGGAGACTTCCCCTTTGCAGTCCATATACACGTACACGGCTTCGGCTTTGGAAAAGGCCTGAGTCTCCATGATGCGGCGGGTGATTTCCAGGCTCTTTGCCATACGGATCTCTTCCGGGATTTCCCGCCTCTTTTGGATCACATACGTTCTAATGTCCTTTTTTTCCATATTTTTCCCCCAGATTCTGGATGCTGCCATCCTTTTCGATCACGTCGATCTGATCCAGCTGGCTGCGCAGATTCCTGCGCACCGCTTCAATATATTCCTGCCGCAGCGCGGCCTGTTCTCTGCGCTCATCGGCGGTGAGTCCCTCCGCCTTGGATTTTCTAGCCAGTTCGTTGATTCTTGCCAGCTTCTCCTGATTCATAGACTCTCATCCTCCAAAACGTCAATCAAATAAAAATTCTCGTCGTGCTTCCCGCAGAACATCGTCCCCAGAGGCTTTCCCTGAAGGATCCGGTGCAGGATATGAAAATCCTCTCCGTTGGCAATGATCATATCGGCTCCGGAAGCGGTGGCGATTCTGGCGGCGGACAGCTTGGTCGCCATTCCACCGGTACCCACGTCGCTGCTGCTGTCCTTCCCCATAGCCATAAGGCGGTCGTCGATGTTCTCCACCAGCCCGATGAAGCGGGCGTCCGGATTCTTTCTGGGATCGTCGCTGTACAGCCCGTCGATATCCGACAAAAGGATCAGAAGATCCGCATGGATCAGGGCGGCTACAAGAGCGGAAAGGGTGTCGTTGTCTCCGAACCGGATTTCGTAAGTGGAGACCGTGTCGTTCTCATTGACCACGGGAATCGCCCCCATTTTGAACAGCTCGTCAAAGGTGTTGGTGGCGTTCCTCCGGCTGAGATGATCCAGCATCGTTTCCTTCGTCATCAGGATCTGGGCGGCCTGGTGGCCGTACTCGCTGAACAGCTTCTGATAAATCATCAGAAGCTGCGCCTGTCCGATGGCCGCGCAGGCCTGTTTTTCCGAAACCTCCTGGGGACGGTGGCGAAACCCCGCGGCCTGGCGGCCCACCGCGATGGCGCCGGAGGATACCAGCACCACGTCTTTTCCCATATTTTTCAGATCGCAGAGCTCCCGTACCAGGATCTCAAGCTTGATCAGGTTCAGCGCCCCGGTTTCGGGATGGGTAATGGAGGAAGAACCGATCTTCACCACAATCCGCTTTTTGTCCTTCAGGGCGTTTCTTAGCTCTTGGTTCGTATTCATAGGCTGTCCCGGCCTTTCTATTTCAGCAGGCCCGTTTTCCTCAGGAGACGGATGATCAGGTGTCCCTTGGGAAAATGCGCCAGTTCTTCAATGGTAATGCCCCGGAAGGATACCATTCCCACTCCGTAAACGACGACGCCTGCCAGGATGGCGGCAAAGGTAGAAAACGTATTTCCGGCGAACAGATGGAAGGCGGAATATACGAGATAAGCCGCCGCGCCCATAATCACAGATACAATAGCGGGAACCGCGAAGGTTTTGTACAGCTCCTGCTTATAATTCAAGGTTCTGCGTATGGCCAGGGCGTTCAGTACGCACACCACCAGGGCGAAAAAGATGTTGGAGTAAATTACCGCGTAAATATTCAGGTTCGGCCCCTTGAGAAGGAAATACAGGAGCACAAAATGCAGAACCAATGCGATGCTGCAGTTGATCAGCGGCTGCTTCAGTTTTCCAAGGCCCTGCAGGATTCCTGTGGTCAGGGTGGAAAGAGAATAGAAAATGATAAGCAGCGCGCCGGACTGCATCAGTCCTTCCGCCAGGGGAAGCCCTGTCTCCATGTGGAACAGCATCTCCATAATCGGGCCGCCCAGAGCCGCCATCCCCACCGCGCTGGGAATCGTCAGCATCATGGTAAAGCGGATGGACATGCGGACTTTCCGCACCGCTTCCTTTTTGTCCCGCTTCGTCATGGCGGCGGTAAGGCTTGGCACAATGGAAGGAGCCAGGCAGGAAGCCAGAGACAGGGGAACGTTCATCAGCACCCGGAAACGGCCGGAATAGATTCCCCAGATGGTCCCATACTGCGCCTCCGTGTAGCCCTGTCCGCTGAGGACTTTGTTGAAAATCCCCATATCCGCCACGTTGCTGATGTTGTAGATCAGCGTGCTCAGGACGATGGGCAGAATGGTGAGGATCAGCGTCCGGTAAATATAGGCCTCCGCTTCCCGTTTTTCCGTATGGTCTCTGCGAAGCTGCCGGGACAGCGTCCGTTTCTGCAGCGTATAGATGATCATAACAAAGACCAGGGCCACCGTAACGCTGACCACGGTACCGAAGGTGGCTCCCGCCGCGCCCCATGCCGGCCCCAGAAGGTCGTTCCCCTCTTCTGCCGCCAGGCTCATGCCGTAGCTGTAGAGAATTCCGGCGCATACCAGAGAGATCACAGCGTTTACAATCTGTTCAATCACCTGGGAAACCGCTGTGGGCACCATGGTGGAAAAGCCCTGGAAAAAGCCCCGGAACGCTCCGGTCAGGGCAAATACAAAAATAGCCGGGGCCAGAACCCGAAGGGCGTGAACCGCCATCTCAAAGGAAAGCACATATTTTGTGATGATTCCGGCGAAGGCATACGTAAACAGAGAAAGAATTCCCCCCGTAACCAGAGCAAACCGGACTGCGCACAGAAACACTCTGTGCGCATTCCGGTACTCTCCGCGATGGATTCTCTCAGAGACCAGCTTGGAAACCGCCAGCGGAAGGCTGAAAGAAGAAATAAACAGGATGATGTTGTAGACCTCATTCGCTGTGGAATAATAGCTGTTTCCGATATCCCCCAGAATATTCGCCAGGGGAATCCGGTAAATCAGGCCGATGATCTTCGCTATGATGGAAGCGGCCGCCAGAATCGTTCCCTGGACCAAAAAATTGCTGCTCTTTTTCTTTTCTCTCACGACGAACCTCTTTTGTTGAATTTAGTTTGCGGAACCGCCGGTAAAGGAGGCCGCGTCCGGGTAAAGCGTCACCTGGTCGCTGTTGGAATCCAGGACGATGCACACCCAGGTCTTGCCCTGATTGAGGGTGATCTCGTTTCCGGAGGCGTCGTAGTAGTGCGTCACTCCGAAATTCTCGTTGGCAAAGGGTTCTTCTGTATTGATGGTGTCTTTGCTCCAGGTTACGTCAATGGCTTTTCCCCTGGTAATGTATTTCCCGGAACCGCCGGAGAGCACGTCGATGTTCAGGTATCCGTTCTCATCGAAATTCTCCCAGGAGCAGTACTGAAGAAGGATGTTGTCGTAGGTAAGGGGATTGCCCGTAAGGAAATCCGTCTGTACGTCCCCGTACTGATATCTGGTGTATTTTCCGGTCTCGCCATTGTACACAAAATAGGCGTTGTTGTAGGAATAGCCGGGTTCCACCACAGCCGCGTCCACGCCTCCCTCCAGGGTAACCGGTGCGTCGTCCGCAGCGAAATTGTAATGGCCGTTGGTTCCAAGATACTCCTGGGAATATTCCGTGGGATAGCCCAGCTCGTCAATTCCGGCCTGGATCATATTGTAATTGGTAAACACATTGTGGGGAGAGGGAAAATCGTCGGAACGGTAATATACCGTCTCGCCCACCGCGTCCAGGCCGCTGATGTTCAGCGTATCCGGAAGGTTCAGTAGATCCAGGGCGTACACCGCCTGTCCGAAATGCAGATAGTAGGTGTTGAACTCTCTGGCAAAATATACGTAGTAGTTTCTGCAGCTCCTCACGGAACCGATTCTCTCAATATCCTGGTAGTCCTCCAGAATTCCCATAAGCCGGGTTATGCCGCCCTCCACCGGAGCCTCATATACGATTTCGGCATTGGAAATGCCGGACTGGGGAAGGGCGTCCTGAATGTTGTTGAACATGACGGAAATCGCCTTCTTGCGGCCGATGGATTCCGGTACCAGCTTGCCGGTGAGGAAGCTGCGCACCATGCCGTTCTCCGCCGTCTCTTCCGCCAGGGCGGAAACGCCGCTCATGCTTCCCAGCGCCATGGCCGCGGCAAAAGCGCCGGCCAGCAGTCTTTTCCAGTTTTTCATTTTCTTTTTCATCTCAATTCCCCCTTATCTTTATGATCTTCCAATTCCCATCTGACGGAGAATCTCCTTCTGGAGCGTCTCCATCTCTTCCGCCTCTTCTGGCGTCTCATGGTCGTACCCGATGAGATGCAAAAGGCTGTGGGCGATTAAAAACGCGTACTCCCGCTTCACGGAATGGCCGTAGGCTTTCGCCTGCTCCTGGATGCGGTCCGCGGAAAGGACGATGTCTCCCAGAAGAAGCTCCCCTGTATCCGGATCAAAGGCGTCCACCCCTTCTTCCTCCAGAAAGTCGAAGGAGCCGGGCGTTTCGTATTCTACCGCGGGAAAGGAAAGAACGTCCGTCGGACGGTCGATCTTCCGGTGAAGCAGGTTCAGCCGGTGAATCTCCGCATCCCCGGTGAGAAGCAGGCTCACCTGGGTTTCGTAGGGACATTCCATATAATCCATAGCCGTCTCCAGGACCTCCCCCGCCAGGCTTTCCAGAGGAAGTCCGAAGGTTCTGCCGCTCTCATTCTCAAAAATAACCGTCATCTGTCTCCTCCCATATTCCCCGCTCTGCGCCGGGGATTTCCCGCAAGGCGCATCTCTTTGTGCTTCTCCCGCTTCTCGTATTCTTCGTAAGCGGTTACGATCTTCTGTACCAGGGGATGGCGCACCACGTCCTGGCTGGTCATGGAACAGAACCGGATCTCGTCCACCTTGGAGAGAACCCGAATGGCCACATCCAGTCCCGATACGGCCCCGGCGGGCAGATCCTTCTGCGTCTGGTCTCCGGTGATCACCACCTTGGAACCGAAGCCGCTTCTGGTGAGACACATCTTCATCTGGGCCGGGGAGGTATTCTGGGCTTCGTCCAGAATAATGAAGGCGTTGTCCAGCGTCCTTCCTCTCATGTAAGCCAGCGGGGCTACCTCAATCAGCCCCTTCTCCATATTTTTGGCAAAGCTCTCCGGCCCCATGATCTGATACAGGGCGTCGTAAAGGGGCCGCAGATACGGATCCACCTTGCTTTGAAGGTCACCGGGGAGAAAACCGAGCTTCTCTCCCGCCTCGATCGCCGGGCGGGTCAGGATAATCCTGCCTACTTCGTCGTTCTTAAAGGCGGTAATGGCCATGGCCATGGCAAGATACGTCTTCCCGGTACCGGCGGGGCCGGTGCCGAATACGATCATGTGGCTGCGGATCGCGTCCACGTAGGCCTTCTGCCCCAGGGGCTTGGGTTTGATGGGTTTGCCGTTGATGGTGTGGCAGATGCAGTCGCCGTCGATCTCCAGAAGAGATTCTTCTTTTTCCTCCATGGAGAGAGCGATGGCGTAATCCACGTTCTGATCGGTGATGGCATTCCCTCTCATGGAAAGAATGCACAGATTTTCAAAAATCCGTTTCGCCCGTTCCGTCGCGGAAGGGCTTCCCAGAATCTTTACGGCTCCGTCGCGGCTCAGCACCGTGACGTGAAGGGCGCGTTCTATTTTCTTAACATGCTGGTCAAACTGTCCGAAAACATTCCTCTCATGTTCCGCAGGGACAGAAATCGACACTTCAACCATACTCATCTGATTCTTGTTCCTCCTGTACGGCCTGAATTGCCCTGGGAACAGAGGCGTTTTGGCCGATCCATACTGTTCCTGAAACAATGCAGGACTTCTCATTCCAATCTATTTTAACATCATTTTCAAATATTTGAACCCCCTTTTCCTCTAAATTTTTCATAAATTCCCGAAAACGGGCGGAAGCGATCTCCTCCGCCTGGGCTTTTGTATACGTATTATCTGAATAATAATATTCTCGTTTTGTTATTGTCTCAACACGGATCGGAAGATAAAAATTCTCGAAAAGCTTCAGCTGACGGGCGCTGGAAAGAAGGTCAAAGGTTTCATAGGAGCCTCCCAAAAAAGGAAGGGAAAAGGACCAGCCGCCCAGAAAAAGGACCTTTCTCGTCTTCTCTCTTCCGGTATAATTCTTTTTCCGGTACGCCAGAGGAAATTCGTCCCGGTAGGAAAGGGAGGTTCGCAGAATCAGATCCGCGTCTGGAACCACATACTGATAGGACCGCACCGCCTGGCTGTCATCCAGAATGGGAACCGCGCCGCTGACCAGAAGATCGCCTTTTTCCACGTGATCTCCGGCTTTTACCGCAGGAACCCCGGACCGCACGTAAATCGATTCCACAATTCCCTCCTCCGAGGCGATCAGATCCGAGGGTTCCCGGATCTCTTCTTCCAATCCCGGCAGAATCCCTTCTTTTACCGAGATGATGAGGCGGGTGCCGCTAAGCTTTGCCGACACCCAGGAGAACTCGGTAAAATAGTTTCTGAGATCCGCGGCCAGCTCCTGGCAGTCCACCCTGGATTTTTTCATTCCGTGGACGATCCCGGCTTCCGTAAGATATTCAAAAATGACGTCGTCGGTCTGAGAAACATTGCCCTCCAGGGTAATCTCCCAGACTCTGGAGGAAAGCCAGGCCATAAGGAACAGCGAAAACAGGACGGCTGCCGCGCAGAATTTTCTTTTTCGACAGCGAAAGAGAAAAAAAGGAAGGCCGTGACGCTCTGTGATTTTCACAGAGACCCGGCTCTTCCGTACCATACTCCTGATTTTTTTGAAATGCTTCTTCTCCATGCAGGCTTCCATCTCGTCCCCGGCGCAGCTAAGATCCCACAGAGGAATCCGGTGGTACGCGCACAGGTTCAGGAACCGCTCTCTGGAAGCGCCTGTGATCTTAATCCGCACATATCCCTTCAAAAGATTCAATACCTTTCCTTCCATGCGCCCTCCTGACTACAGAAGCTCCATCTTGCAGACAAATCCGGATATTTCCATCTCCTCCCTTGTATACCAGAGGATTTTCAGGTTCCTGCCGCTTACCCGCAGAATGCCTTCCTTCGTTATCAGTTTGATTTCACAGGGGGTATAACAGGAAAGGCCTTTAAAATTCTCCACCGTCAGGCGGCTCCTTCCCTTCAGGCAGACCAGGACTTCTCCCTTTCGGAGATCTTCCGGAAGCTGCAGCGATTTTGCAAGATCCGTCCAAAAACTGCCCCGCTCTTTCATTGCAGCCTCCGAAACCGTTATTAGTCAGTATATGACGCCGTTTCCGGAAACATTACCGGATGCTTCCCTGTATCCTCGGCACCTCGTCCACGTGAAGGTAGCGACTGACGCATTTGATGATAAAATCGTGATCCGAAAAATGATCCAGGCCGGATACCTGTATGGAGCCGATAACCCCCACTTCCTCCACGCGTATGGGGAACCCGCCGCCGCAGGCCGCGTGTTTTCCGGGATCCAGGAACCAGTTTTCCAGCGTCTCCCCGGATTTTTTCAGGAGCATACAGGTGTACAGCGTGCTGTGCTCCAGGGTCTGTACGGTGCGGAACTTGCGCCGGATCCAGGCCTCGTTCTGAAGGTTCGCCCCGTCCGCGGCGTACTGAAAAACGGTGAAGCCGTTATTCAGGCGGATGTTGATGAGAAGGGGCAGTCCCCGCCGCCTGGCCTCCAGGGTCATGGCAGAACCCAGCTCCCAGGCGTCTTCGTTGGTAAAGTGGGTAAACTGAAGAATCTCTTCCTGCATCTCCAGTACCGCCAGCAATTCGTCAATCGTCATAATCGGTCACTCCCATCCTAATGAATTATGAAAGAAAGGTTTTGTAATCCTCATAGTTTTTCTCAAGAAGCCTGGGCGTATCAAGCCCATAGGGGCACTTCTTGCTGCAGGCGTTGCAGTGGCGGCAGTTTTCGATTTTTTTCATCTTCTCCTGCCACTCGGCGGACAGCCAGCCCTCCTGGGGAGCGCGGCGCAGCATCAGGCTCATGCGGGCACAGCTGTTGATCTCGATGCCTTCCGGACAGGGCATGCAGTAGCCGCAGCCCCGGCAGAAGTCTCCGGCCAGCTCCCTGCGGTCCTTCTCGATCTTCTCCTGTCTCTCTTTGGTGAGAACCGGCGTCTCCTTCTGACAGGCCAGGAATTCGTCCAGCTCCCGCTCTCTCTGGATTCCCCAGATCGGCTCTACGCAGTCGAACTGGTCCAGGTAGGCGTAGGCGCAGGCCGCGTCGGTGATGAGTCCTCCTGCCAGGGCTTTCATGGCGATAAAGCCCATCTTGTGCTCCTGGCAGCTCTTTACCAGCTCCAGCTCCGCCTGGGACGCCAGGTAGGAGAAGGGAAACTGCAGCGTTTCATACAGACCCGACGCAATGGCCTCTTTGGCCACGGACAGACGGTGGTTCGTGATTCCGATGTGGCGGATCTTTCCCTGCTCCCTGGCTTTAAGAGCCGCCTCATACAGTCCGGATCCGTCCCCAGGTTTCGGACAGAAGGCGGGATTATGGAACTGATAAAGGTCGATGTAATCTGTATTCAGCATCTTCAGGCTCTGCTCCAGATCTTTCTGCAGCTCTTCTCCGGTCTGGGCGCCGGTCTTCGTGCTGATTATGATTCTCTCCCGGACGTAGGAAAAAGCGGCGCCCAGCTTCTCCTCGCTGTCGGAATACGCTCTGGCCGTATCAAAATAGTTGATGCCGTGATAAAAGGCCTTCTGAAGAAGGTATACCGCCTCTTTCTTGGAAACCCGCTGAATGGGAAGCGCTCCGAATCCGTTTTTGTTTACCGCAAGGCCGGTCTTTCCTAATACGATTGTTTTCATTCGCAAAACCCTCCTGTCTCTTTTTCTTTTCTCAGTCTTTGTCTGTCAAATAGCGTTCCAGGTCCTGAAAGCTTCCGTGGGGATACTTTGTGAGATCTGCGTCCCCTTCGTTCATCAGGCAGTCGGTCACCAGAAAGACCTCCATGCCTATCTTGGCCGCCGCCGTATCTTCCCGGACATCGTTTCCTACCATCAGGCATTTTTGAGGATCCAGCCCTCTTTTTTGGCAGATCTCCTGAAAATAGGCGGGATTCGGCTTGCTGTAGCTGGAATTCTCGTAGGTGGTATAAAATTCAAAGTCCGAAGGTTCCAGCCCGGCCCACCGGATCCGGCTCTCTGTGGCGATGGATGGGAAAATGGGATTGGTGGCCAGGAGGACTCTTCTGCCCTTCTCTTTTAAGCTTTTCACAATGCCCACCGCCGTCTCATTTTTTCCGCAGACTTTCGCCGCTTCCTGAAACTCGTTTTTATAAAAATCTTCAAAGAGCTCTCTGTCATTCAGCGCCTCTTCTCCATAGATCCCGGCGAAGGCTTCCCAGAACCGTTCGTCGTTGGTACGCTGTCCGTCGTTTCTTACCATGGCACCGGTACATTTCCAGATCGAAGCAATGAGCTTTTCCGGCTCATATCCTCTGGGCGCCGCTTTTGCGGCCAGTCTGGAAAAGTACGCTTTTACAAAGACCTCCTGATCCATGGGAAGCAGGGTTCCGTCCAGGTCGAAAAGAATCGCCTGATACCGGTCCTGCCGTGACGCTTCCGTCTTTTCGTACTCCATTTCTTTTTCTCCTTTTTTAATCAGTCTAGTCCGTCAAATGCTTTTAAATATTCTTTTACGGAACGATCCATCTCTCTGGCGAAATCCGAATCGTATTTCCTGGCATGAAAAGCCTGTACCCAGGGTTCAAATTCTTTTCCCTTCAGCGTGTTCTTGAGATAACAGCGAAGCTCCGCCTCCTGCATCCGGCGGTATCCGTTGGCGTGGACCACAGTTTCCATAGGCGCGCGTTCCGGTTTCGGACGCTCTTTTTGCTGTCTGGTGGGATACCCGAACACCACCAGGGCGGCGGGAACCACGAGTTCGGGAAGGTTCAGAAGCTTCCGGTGGGTTTCGCAGTTCTCCAAAATATCTCCGATGTAGCAGGAACCGATTCCCAAACTCCAGGCCGCGGACACCGCGTTCTGGGCGGCGATCAGCGCGTCCGAGAAGGCCAGAAGCAGCGTTCCGGGACCAGGATCCCTGGGAGCGCACCCGGCAGCCCGGTAAAGATCCTGCCATTTCTGGCAGTCGGCGCAGAAAAGCAATACCAGCTTGGCTTTGGCGATAAAGGGCTGGTGATCGCAGGTTTCGGCCAGGGTATCCTTAAGCTTCTGGTCTGTGATATCCAAGATCGTATAGAGTTGCTGGTTCCCTGCCGTGGGAGCCTGAACCGCCGCCTGCAGGATCGCGTCCTTTTCCTCCGGAAGGATCTCCCGGTCTTCGAAGGCGCGCACGGATTTTCGCTCGCAAAGGCTTTTGATCCGTTCATTCATATAGATTCCTCCTTCGTTTTTAACACGGTCCCAGAAGAATGCCGCTTACCTCTTCGGTGGTCCTGGCAATGTAGTCCGCGCCCGCCTCCTGAAGCTCCCTGAGATCTCCGTATCCGTATAGAACGCCCATGGAGGCAAGGCCGTTCTTCTTCGCGCCCAGAATGTCATGCTCCCGGTCTCCGATCATCAACACCTTTTCCAGGTCTTGTCCGGAAAGGCCAAGCTCCTTAAGGGCGTATCGGATCACTTCCCACTTCTGAAGCCGCGTCCCGTCCAGGCCCGCTCCGTAGATTTCTTTAAAATACCGGGCGAAGCCAAAATGCTCCGCGATCCGTTTGGCGTGGGGCTCCGGTTTGGAGGTGGCCACGGCCAGAATCTTTCCGGCCTGGGAAAGCTTCTCCAGGGACTCCAAAAGGCCGGGATACACCCGGTTGTTGAAGATCCCTTTCTCCAGAAAATACTCCCGGTAGTAGCTTACCCCAAGCTTTGCCTCTTCCTGGGACAGACCGTAAAATTTCATAAAGGATTCCGCCAGGGGCGGCCCTACAAACCGGTTTAAAAGAGCCGGATCCCCCGCCGGAACCCCCAGCTTTTCCAGGGCGTACGCCACGGAAGCGGTGATGCCGGGGCCGGATTCCGTGATTGTGCCGTCAAGGTCAAAGAGCAGATACGTATATGCTTTCATATTCCCTCTCTTTCCGGTCATCGGCTCAGATCATAGGAGATCTCATAGTGATTTCCCGAAACCTTCACTTTGCCGTAAGCTCCGCAGATCATGGGAACCATGGGCGGAAGATGTCCAAGATCCACATCCATCACAAGGGGAACGTGATAGTCGGAAAGCAGATCCGTAACCGCGCGGTACTGATCCAGGCCGATCATCTCCTGGCCGTAGCAGAGAGGCCGGCCGATGAGAAAGCCCTTTACATAGCGGAACCATCCCGCGTGCTCCATCTGCCATACGGCTCTGCGGATGGCGAATACATTCAGATCGCAGGATTCTAAAAACCAGATAAAACCGTCTTCTTTGTATCGTTCCAGAAAAGCCGGAACCTTATCGTACTTCGTGCCCAGAAGGTTCACCAGAATATCCATGCATCCTCCGATCAGCCGTCCGGAAAAAGAAAACGCTGTCTCGTTTTCCTGGGTGAAGCAGCGGATCCGGGAAGCCTCCGTCACATGGTAGGGCTCCAGAGGATGCGCTTCATCCTTCCTGGATTCCTTCTCCCACAGGGGATACCCGGAAAAAGAAAGCTTCTTGCCCCGTAAAAGATCGTAGGCGTCCTGAATGGAGGGATGCCAGGGTTCCATTCCGAAAGCGGCGGCGCAGGGGCCGTAAAGGGCCGCCGTATCCCAGAGGGTGGGAAGAAGAAAGGTGAAATTCGTATTATCGGAATATCCCAGATACCATTTGGGACGGGCGGCCGAAATCCGTTCCGGATCCAGAAAATCCAGAATCTCGCACATCAGCTCCCCGCCTCCGCAGGAGATCAGGACCTCGTTCGACTCGCTGCAGTAGTAGTCGGTCAGTTCCTGCCCGCATTTCTCCGGCGTATTGCTGATGCCGATTCCCTCCCCGGCATAGCAGTTGGGCCCAAGTTCCAGGCCGTGTCCAAGACGGCGGAACCGTTCTTTCGCATGGTCAAAGGAAGTACGGTAGGGTTCGATGTTACATCCGAAGGAGGGAGCAACAAAACCAATCGTCCCTTTTTCGGTTAAAAACTTAGGATATTTCATAAAACGCTCCTTTCTCTGTCTTTTTCCTTCCTGATTCTTTCATTATATAAGATCCCGGCGAAAAACTCAAAATCAATTTTTTTCTCGTTCAATCAGCTTATGCCTCAGCCACCTGCGGCTTCGGAACCGGTAAAGATACAGGATGGAACGCACGCTCCAGTCCGTAAACATACCGATCCATACTGCGATGGGTCCCATATGGAAGGTGTGGGTAAGGTAAATGCAGAGGGTTACCCGGAAAGCCCACATGGAAATACAGGAAAGGGCCATGGAAAACCGTACGTCTCCCGCCGCGCGCATCCCGTACGCCGGAATAAAAGACCCTACCCAGGCAATGGGTTTGACGATGGTGATGATCCCGATCAGCTCCAGGCACAGCTTCGCGCTCTCCGGCTCCATTCCTCCCAGAAAAGTAATGGGCCTGGTGATGGCGTAAACCACCAGACAGCTGATTACAATGGCAATCTCAGAGAACCAGGACAGCTTTTTGATATAGTAGGCCGCTTCCTCGTCCTCTCCCGCTCCGATACACTGGCCTACAATCGTCATAAGCCCGATGCCGATTCCCGTGGCGGCGATTCCGCTCAGGTTTTCCAGAATGTTGGTCATGGCCTGGGCCGCGATGGCGATGGTACCCATGGTAGAGACGGTAGACTGGATCGCCAGCTTTCCGAACTGAAACATGGAATTCTCGATCCCGGACGGAATCCCGATCCAGAGAATTTTCCGGATGTAGCTTCCCTCCGGCCGTACCTTCCAGAAATTCAGCAGGCGGATCTCCCAGCAGGGTTTCCTAAGCCACAGGATCACCATAATGCCGCAGAAGATTCTGGAAAGCAGCGTTGCCAGAGCCGCTCCGGCGACGCCCATGTGCATCCCCCAGATCAGGAAAGCGTTCCCGCCGATGTTCATCAGGTTGGAAAGAACGGAGATCGCCATGGGCG
>CALWMW010000122.1 GCA_944382085.1 uncultured Lachnospiraceae bacterium
ACGTGGAAAAGCTGGACGAGTATGTGGAGAAAATCCATATATGCGGGGAAGGACGCAACAGTTATTCCAAAACAGACCATGCAGCGACATTTATGCGCATCAAGACAGATTATATGGGAAATGACCAACTGCTTCCTGCCTATAATGTCCAGATCGGTGTTGCGGATGAATATATAGCAGTAGGGATCGATGCAGACATACCGGAACTGGCGGCGGCATACTCCCACCAGAAGATCCGCGATTCCGGGATCTTCTCTGGCGGGAATCAGGTACGGACGCAGGGACGCGGCGGAATCCCGCAGCCACATGGCCGGAATGTCTCCCGTAACCACATAGGCGGTTCCGTCCGCCATGGGCCGAACCGCCGTATCCAGCGTATTCGTATAACAGTTCTCAAACACCTGGTAAATTTTCGGATTCTCCGGAAAAGACTCCCTGACCTTTAAAAGGACGCGTCGGATCGCTTCCGGGATTTCTTTTTTCTGATTCATAAACTCCTCCTGTCTCATCGGTTCCACCAAGTTTCTTCCAATCATATAGAAGAATCCGCCGGAAAAACAGTGGAAAGATGCCAGAATCCATGTAAAAATTATTACTATTTAAAAAAGCGGAGGCCCCAGGCCCCCGCTCTCAAACGTCTGTTTTCTTTTTTACTCCGCCACAGTCACAGAAGTAATGTGGGGATTTACGCCTTCATACCAGTACAGGAAGCCTTCCGCGTCAATCACGTCGCCTACCTGCAGCTCTTCAACCGCGTTGTAAACGTCTGTGGTGTTGTCGCAGAGATAGGACTCTACGGTAAAGGTATAGGTCTCTCCGTTCAGGGAAACGTTGAAGTACAGATCGTCTCCGTCTGTGCCGGATCCGTCGTAGTTGTAAAGGAACGCCACTTCGTTTCCTTCCGCGTCCTGCTGCGCTTCTACGGTAAGTCCCTTGAATTCCACATGCTGGTTCTGGTAGTCCAGCAGCTCATCCGTGCCGAGAAGCTCGGTCACGTCCACCGCGGGAGCGATATACTCGTCTCCGCCCTCGACGAATTCGAAGGTGCCGTCCATGATCTCAACCTCGCCGGACCACTCTGCCTTATATCCGGTCACTTTGATCTTGGTTCCGGGAACCATCTTCTCATAGTCCTCCTCGGAGCACTCCAGGTTGTAAACAAAGTACGCGCCGTCTCTGTCCTGGGTGTAGAAGGTCGCCTGCTCTTTTCCGGTCTCGGAATCGGTCCACCAGGACTGCTTTGCCTGTACGTAAGTCTCAATCACAACTTCGGTATCCAGCTCCGCGTCCATGTACTCCGCGTAGGTCATAACGCCTTCGGATTTTTCTTCCGCGGACTTTGCCGCCTCAGAAGTCCCCTCGGTCGTCTCCTCAGAAGCCGCCTCGGTAACTGCCTCAGTTACGGCTTCGGTCGTTGCCTCTGTATCTTCCTCAGCCAGTACGCTTCCGGAAAATGCAAGGGTAAGAGAAAGTGTTAAAAACAATGCAACTGACTTTTTCATCTCAAACCTCCTGAAAAAAGAAATATTTTTGAAGCCTCTCTTATTATAACGGATACCGGCCAGAAGTCAACCGCCTGGCCGAAAACAGCAAAAGATTTACCTGCGTTTCCGCGCCCTCTGCCAGATCAGCGCAAGGAGGATCAGCGCCCAGGCAGCGCCCAGGGACGCCAGAAGAATCACCGCGGTTCCCGGAAGCGGGCCAAGGTCCTGCTTCTCCCCCTGAGCTTTGGCCAAGCCCGCCTCATCCAGATGATAAAGCGCCGCCACATCCTGGAAGAGCGTTTCCATATACGTCTCATCCACCGTCTGTTTTCTCCGCTCTGACTTGGTCACCTCCTCGATCAGCTGTCCCGCAGCGTTTCGCAGGGAGGTGGAGCCGTTAAACACCGGCGTGGTAAAGGTGTCTTCAATATGGTCCAGAAGAAGCCTGGAAGCCTGGATTTTTACCTCGTAATGCAGGTCGTTGTCCTCCCCGGCCCTGGAAAGATAGTCCTGATATTCCGCGGAATCCTGCGCCTTGGCCGTCACCGGGAGGTAGCCCTCCGTCTGGGAATAGGCGATCTGCACTTCATTGGTGAGAAGATACTGGGCGAACAGCCAGGACGCCAGAACCTCCTGGGGATCCTCTTTGTTAAAGACGCACACGGAAGGCCCCTGGGAGATCATCTGGGGATGCTCCGGGTCAAACTGGGGGATCATCTTGACTTCCGTGTCAAACTCCACCAGGCTCTCTTCGCTGATGTCAAGAAGCGGCGCGTCCGTCCCCATCCAGGTAGCCCCCGCCGTTGAGTCAATGGCAAACAGGCACTGTCCCGCGTTCAGGAAATTGGCGGGATAGCTGGAAATCTTGAAGGTCGAGAAGGCGCGGCTCTCGGCATGCTCCGCGATGGTATACAGAAGCTCCTTGGTGGTATCGTTGAAGATCTGGATCTCTCCCTCTTCCGTAGAGTACCCGGCCCCCTTCTGCCGCAGCATCTGAATCATCATGTTGTCTGTGGATTTATACAGGAAGGGAATCAGCACATTCTGCCCGTTTACTTTAAAATTGCCCTCCGCGTCCTGTTCCATCGCCGCCTCGGACACTTCCCAGATAAAATCCCAGGTGAGCGTCTCCGGCAGCGTATAGCCCAGCGCCTCCACATAAGTTTTGTTTACGTAGCAGGCTTCCGTAGAACGCATAAAGGGAAGGGCGTAGTACTGTCCGTTCAGGGAACACTCCTCCAGAAACTGGGGAATCATCTCCTCCAGGGAGGGAGAGTCAAAGTTCAGGCTGCTTCCGCCCAGGCCGTACCGTTCGTCCGCCATCAGACCGTCCAGCGGAACCACCGTATTGTTTCCCGTAAGGTAGGTGGCGATATGGTCCGGATAGGTAATGCAGACATTCGGCGTGGTGCCGGTGGAAAGGTTGGTAATGACATCGTTGTAAATGTCCCCGTAGTCCGTGTACAGCTTCAAATTCACCGTAATGTTCGGATACAGCTTCTGAAAGTCTTCGATCGCTTTCTTATAGATATCGGTCTGGGTTTTGTTGGTATCGTTTTTCGCCCAGAACACAATCTCATACTCCCTGCTCTCATCAAATTTCTCCGGCGCGGAGAAGCCCGCCGTCTGCCGGGAGCCGTGGCATCCGGTGAGAAGCCCCAGGGACGCCGCGGCTGCCGCCGCCAGGATTCCTGCTTTTTTCCACCCATGTCTCATCCCTTGGTCCCTCCTCTCGACACGCCTTCCATGATCTTTTTCCGGAAAGCCAGAAACAGGACGATCAGTGGAACGGAGATCACGACCACCGCCGCCATCATGGCGGGTACGTTTTCCCGTCCGAAGCCGTTTTCCCGGATCTCCTGGATGCCGTTGGACACCAGGTAATAGTTGGGATCGTCCGTAATCAGACGCGGCCACACGTAAGAATTCCAGCATTCAATGATTTTCAGAATCAGGATCGTCACCAACGTAGGCCGGCAGATGGGAATCAGCACCCGGCACAGGTATTTCAGATCCGAAGTCCCGTCTACCTTGGCGGCCCGGTACAGCTCCTCCGGCACCTGCTCAAAGTTTTCCTTGAGCAGATAGATGTAAAAAACCGAGGTGACCGAAGGCAGAATCAGCCCGGTAAAGGTATTTCTCAGATCCAGGTTGGTGATGGTGACAAAGTTCGTGATCACCACCAGCTCGTTGGGAATCATCATCAGGGAGAGGAACAGGGTAAACAGAAGGTTCCTTCCCCGAAAGCGGAGCCTGGCAAAGGCAAAGGCGGACAGCGTGATGACCGCCATCATCAGAGCCGTCGTCGCCAGAGCGAAAAACACCGTATTACCCAGATATCCCAAAAGAGGCACGGAAGTAAACGCTTCCCGGTAGTTCTCTCCTGTGGGAGACAGCGTAAAAAACGAAGGGACGTACTCCGCGTTGTAGGAGGCGTAGCTCTTTACCGAAGTCAGGACCATCCAGTAAAAGGGAAACAGCACGATCAACGCCCAGAAGGTAAGAAGCAGATAGGTAAAGAACTTCCGGAAGCGCTCTGCCGTCCTCTCTGATTTTTCCAGTTTTTCATAATCCATTTTTGTTTCCATCTCTTTTCCCGCTCCTTAACTGTGAACCTTTTTCCTGCTGACCAGAAGATTGATGCAGGTAATGGTCAGGACAATGGCAAACAGGAGAATCGCCGCCGCCGAGGCGTAGGAAGGATATCCCCCGCCGTCGCCGTACAGCATGTCGTAAACGTATCCCACAATGGTATTCATTCCCGCCGTATTCAAATCTGTTCCAAAGAGAGCCACAACGTCGCTGTATGCTTTAAAGGCCCCGATAAAACCGGTGATCACCAGATAAAAAATCATCGGCGAGATCATGGGCAGGGTAATCCGGAAAAAGGTCCTGCGCCTGGAGGTGCCGTCCACGCGGGCCGCCTTGTAGTAATCCGGATTCACAGAGGCCAGCGCGCTGGTGAGTATCAGGATTTTAAAAGGCAGGACCACCCATACCGTATAAAAGCAGAGCACAAACATCTTGGCCCAGTAGGGCCCGTCGATAAAGTCCACCGCGCTTCCTCCGAGGCTGCAGATCAGCAGATTCACCAGGCCGTCCGTATACTCTGTCTTCTGGAACAGAATCATAAACACCAGGCCTACCGCCAGCGTATTGGTCACGTAGGGCAAAAAATAAATGGTCTGGTACAGCTCCCGCAGAGGCTTAATGGAACTTAATCCCAGGGAAATCAAAAGCGCCAGCCCCGTGGAGACCGGAACGGTGATCATCACAAGGAGAAAGGTATTCTTCACCGCCTGGAGAAAATAGGTGTCGTGCAGCACGTAGGAATAATTGTAAAGGCCTGTGCCGGAATACGTCTGAGACGCGAAGTTGTATCCCTCCTCAAAGGAATACACAAAAACGTCGATCAGCGGATAGACCAGAAACGCCCCCAGGAAAAGAAGGGACGGCAAAAGATAAAGCCACGCTTTCCAATTCCTTTTTTTCATAAACCGTCACTCCTCCGTCTGAAGACGCGCCCGGATCCTCTCCTGGCTGTCCTTCTCAAAAAGAAACGCCTTGGCCGGCTTAACCGCGAACCGCACGGAGGAAGCATGGGGATCCACCGCGCTCTCCGCGCTGATGATCGCCCGGATTCCCCCCTCCCGGCAGGCTTCCTGGGACGCCACGATGCTGATGTCCCGTCCCATGACCTCCACCCGCTCCATCCGGCAGGCGAGGGGGCCGTCCTCTCTTAAAAGGAAGCCCTCCGGGCGGATTCCTACCAGCACCTCCTGAGCCGGAATCCCTCTGGCGGATAGAACCGGCCTTCCCGCCAGCCATACCTTTTCGTCTTTCACGTATCCTTCCAGCACATTGATGGGAGGCGTTCCCAGAAATTTCGCCACAAATAGATTGGCCGGATCGTCATAGACCTCCTGCGGCCTGCCGGTCTGCTGGATCACGCCTTCTTTCATCACCACGATCCGGTCGGAAATGCTCATGGCCTCCTCCTGGTCGTGGGTGACGAAGACCGTGGTAATTCCCGTAGCCCGCTGGATCTTCCGGATCTCCTCCCTGGTCTGGAGGCGCAGCCTTGCGTCCAGGTTGGAGAGGGGCTCGTCCAGAAGCAGGACTCTTGGCATCTTCACCAGCGCCCTGGCAATGGCCACCCGCTGCTGCTGGCCGCCGGAAAGCTCTCCCGGCTTCCGGTCCAGAAGCGCGTCGATCTGCACCAGCCTGGCCGCCTCCTTCATTCTTTTTTCCATCTCTTCTTTGGAGAGCCGGTCTTTCCCTTTCCGGTTCTGGAGGGGAAAAAGGATGTTCTGCTTCACCGTCAGATGAGGATACAGGGCGTAATTCTGGAACACCATACCCACGCCTCTGTGCTCCGGCGCCAGATTCGTCACCTCGTCCTCCCCGAAAAAGATCTGTCCTTGGGTGGGATTTTCCAGGCCGCAGATCAGGTTCAGCGTGGTGCTCTTCCCGCAGCCGGAAGGGCCAAGGAGCCCCACCAGCTCCCCGTCCGGTATCTCAAAGTTGAAATCCTTCACGGCGGTTACGTCCTCCCGGCTCTTTTTCTTCCGTCCCGGAAAAGTCTTGGTAAGATTCCGTAACACAATTTTCATTTTTCGTACCTCTTTCCTGTCTTGGTAAGCTTTTTCCATAGATTATATCGGATTTCCCAGGTTTTCTCAAGAGAGCGCCTGCCTTTTTTCCTTTTATTCCCCCTGCGAAAAATTTGATTTTTTCCGTCACATTTAGTACAATAAACAAAAATCTTTTTACATACTGTGAGGAACTTTTATGAACGTACTGTTTGCCGGCGGCTGGGATCTGGCGGGCGCCTGCCTCGCGGACCGTCTGATCGCGGAGGGGCACCGCGTCTGCTGGGTCACCTCCTGCGGGGAGGATTCTCTCTGGAACAAGCGCTACAAAGGATCCGTCTACCGTGGGACGCTTACCCGCGAAGAATATCTGCGTATTCTGAAATCCAATTCCATCGACGCCGTAATCTTCCTGACGGCTTCCTTCCGGGAAAACCTGGAAGAGCTTCCGGAATACGAAAGCCAGATCGGGGAACTCACCGATCTTCTGGGAGCCCTGAGAAACCATCCGGTAAAATCTCTGGTCTACCTCTCCTCCCTGGAGCTGGATTATCCCAATCTTTACACGCCTGTGCTGACGGATCTCGCGGCAGGGGAAATGCTCTGCCAGGCCAATCAGAAGGCCTTCGGGATTCCGGTCCTGATTCTGCGCCTGGGCTGCGTCTACGGCAACTTTGCCGTGGACCGGATGGGGTATACCGGGCAGATTTTAAACAAAATGAAGCGCCATCTTCCCATCTCCTGCTCCTATTCCAGGGACGGCCTTCTGGACACGGTCTCCGGGGAGGACGCGGCGGCGGCTCTGTACCTTCTGCTGACCCTGAAAAAGCAGGGGCTTTACCGCCTTTTCGGGGGCCAGCCTCTCACCTTTCAGGAATATTTCGCTCTTCTGGGAAAAGCGGCGGGGGAAACGTACTCCGTGCAGTGGGGTTCCTCTAGGGAAACGCCAAACCGGGAGTTCTTTCTTGCGGACCGCGCCGTGAATCTGGAAACCGGCTGGATGCCTCTGTGCCTTCTGTCTCAGAAGGGCGTCCAGGTTCTGCAGAAAGCGCTTCGCAGTTTTTCCAAGGACAGCCGGCCCCGTCCGGAAAGCCGTTTCCGAAAAAAAGTGGCCCGGCTTCTGAAGCGGAAATCCATCCGCGGCCTTGGGGAGACGCTGCTGGCTTTTGCCGGCGTCTGCCTGCTTTTGCCTTTTAGCCAGGATATCTCTGATCTGAAGTATGTCGATATCCGCCTTATGTTCGTGGCAGTGATTTCCGCCCTGCATGGATTAAAGCTTGGCCTTCTCGCCATCCTGCTGGCTTCCGCTTCCTATCTGTACAGCCTGACATCCGCCCAGGTGGATGTGTCCTATTTTCTGTACAGTGTGGATACGTGGATCCCTTTTGTGGTATACAGCCTCGCCGGCGCCTCCATCGGCTATCTTACCGACCGGCGTCTGGACGAGTATGACAGTCTGGCAGAAAGCAAACGCCTTCTTGAGGATAAGTACGCCTTTCTCAAGACCATCCACGGCGAGACTCTGGAGATCAAGAATAAGCTTCAGAAACAGATTCAGAATTCCAAATACAGCTTTGGCTACGCCTATGAGGTGGCGGTAAAGCTTGACAGCCTGAAGCCGGAACTGATTATTCTGAAAATAACCAGCCTGCTGGAACACATCATGGACTGCAAAAAAGCGGCGCTCTTCCTCCTGGGAAGCAACACGCGCTACGCCCGGCTGAAAGCGTGTTCCGCCGAGCTTCGAAACACCATTCCCGCCTCCCTGGATCTGTCCGGATATCCCAGGATCCAGGAGTGCTTTGCCAAAAGGGAAACCTTTCTCAATACGGCTCTGGAGCCGGACTATCCGGACTATGCGGCTCCTCTCTACAGCCAGGATCAGCTGGTGGGGTTTGTCGCCCTGTACGATGTGGGCGCGGACAAATATACGATTTATTTCCAGAATCTGTTCCACATCATCACAAACCTCATTGAGCAGAGCCTGGCAAAAGCGCTGAAATACGAACGGCTCAAACGGGACGAACTGTATTACCCCGGTACTTCCCTCCTGTATCCCAGAGCCTTCCAGGAGCGGCTGAATATCATGCGTATGGAGAGCGGGGACATCGCCTACAGCTTTGTCCTGGCAAAGGTCTATCCGCTTCAGCAGGAAACGCGGGAAGCGGTTGCCCGGAGGATTTCCGGAGTGATCCGCGGAAGCGACTGTATGGGAGTGGACGCCCAGGGGGACTACGCTGTGATTCTTGTAAATATGAAGGAAGCGTATCTGGATATGCTGAAGGACCGGTTCCTTCGCTTTGGACTGCGGCTGGAGGTTGTGACAGAGACATGATGCTGTGGATTCTATTCTGTGTTTTCTATATGGCGCTTTCCTGCCTGTACTCCTTTTGGAAGGCGTTTCGGTGTTCCAGCTGGCAGCGCGGGATTTTCTCTCTGGCCGTCTGTCTTGCTTTTCCGTCGTGCGGCCTCTTCCTTCTGCTCTTTCTGGACTGGTACGGGGAAAAATTCAGCGGCCGGGATCTTCTGAACGTATATATGGACGATACCTTTCACGGAGAGGATCTCCTGCTTCTGCGAGAGCCGGACGTCCAAAAGGAACTCAATCTGGTGCCTATGAAGGAAGCGCTGCAGCTGAATGATTTTTCTTACCGCAGAAAGATGATTATGAACCTGCTGAATGAAGAGGACGTCCTCTCGTACCTGGACGTCCTTCAGGAAGCGCTGGGCAATGAGGACACGGAAACCACCCATTACGCCAGCGCCATTCTTATGGAACTGCAGCGAAAAACCCAGGATCTTCTTGTGGAGCGGGAAATTCGCTTCCAGAAGGAGCCATGGGATCCGGACGCCGCCGCGAAGTGGGAGGAACTCCTGTATAAAGTCCTTCTAAGCGGACTGTTCGAGTCCGCCGCCCTGGAACGGTATTACCGGAGCTATTACCAGGTGTCTGACCGTCTTTTGTCCGGGGAACTGCCCTCGGAGCAGGATTACCTTCACCGGATCCGGATTCTGTTTCTTCAGGAAAATCTCACGGAGGCGAAGGATTTCTGCCAGAGGTATCTGAAGCGGTATCCGGCCAGCGAGGACGCGGTTCTGTGTCTCCTGGAATTTTATATTAAAGGAAAGGACGCGGAAGGGATGCGGGAATTTCTCCATTCCCTCCCCTCTCTTCCCGTCCGTCTTACCCAAAAGACCCTGCCGTATATTCAGATCTTTCAGAAGGAGTAACGGATTCTTGAAAAAGTACTATCATCAGCTTCTTTTTGTTTTTTTGGCTTCGGCCCTGATTTTTTTCCTGGTCCTCTTTGTAAATACAAAGTGGAGCATCCGGCCGGAAAGCCAGTATGTGTCAAAGGTTCAGATGGAGGCGGAACCGGCTATGGAGAACGTCTCCTCCGGGATGGAAGCCTCCTTTCGAAGGGCGCTGATCCTCTACAGCCCTGAGGATCCCTCTTCCTGTTCCTATATGGAAAACCTGACGAAAGCCCTGGACATCCTGCAGTTTTCCTGGGAAACCCAGAGCCTGGACCGCAGCGACGCGGTCAGCTATCCGGAATACGATCTGGTGATCCTGGCTTCCTCCCTGGTGGAGGAAGAGATGGCGGATCCTCTGGTCCGGCTTCTGGACTACGTCCAGGAGGGCGGCCGGCTTTTCTGGGGGATTCTCCCCAACTCCACCGCCTCCCAGTTTGCCAGCGTCTACCGCCAGCTTGGAATCGTGGAATATGGAGACTACGTGGGCTACCACGCCTTTACCATAGAAAAAGATCTGGTTCCCGGCGCCTCCGGCCGGACCTTCGACTCCGCCGAATCCTTTGAAGACGTAGGGATTGCCGTGACCTTGGAGTCCCAGGCAACGGTATACGCCTCCGCCTCCATCGGGGAAGGCAGAAAGATTCCCCTGGTCTGGAATTATAAAAACGGAGAGGGAAGCGTCACCTTTTTTAACGGCACCGGCATCGCCGGGGATTTCTGGAGAGGGTTCGCGGCCGGCTGCGTCCTCACCCTTTATGAGGATACCCTCTATCCCATCACCAACGCCCTCTGCCTGTTCCTTGACGATTTTCCCTCTCCTCAGTACGAGAGCGCCAGCGATGTCGTGCGGGAAGAATACAACCGGGACGTGAAAGAATTCTACCGGGACATCTGGTGGCCGGATATGCAGGCGGCGGCCCAGCGGTACGGGGATCTCTACACCGGCCTTTTCATCGCCACCTACAACGACACTGTAGACCCGGAAAAATTTACCTATGAGGCTCCTTCCATGGCGCAGTACTATGGAAACAGTCTGATCAAAAGCGGCTACGAGCTGGGCGCTCACGGCTATAACCACCAATCCCTGGCCTTAAAAGGCCAGACTCCAAAGGAACTGGACTATCAGCCCTGGGCATCCGTCCAGGATATGCAGGCCTCCCTAGAGATGCTGCAAAGCATTTCCGCCGATCTGTTTCCAGGCCTCTCCTTCACCTCCTATGTTCCCCCTTCCAATTATCTCAGTCCGGAGGGTCGGACCGCAGTGACAGGAGCTCTGGAGGATCTGAAGGTAATCTCCGGCCTTTACACAGCAGAGGGAGGAACGGGAAAGGTCTATGTTCAGGATTTTACCGTCGAGGAGGACGGAATCGCGGAGTTCCCAAGAATCACCTCCGGCATGGCGCCGGGAGATTACGATACCTTCTGCTATCTGAACGGGATGGGGCTGTACGGCGTCTTCTCTCACTTTATCCATCCGGACGACATTTTTGACTTAGACCGGGGGAAAGGGCAGAGCTGGGAGGATCTGTACGAATCCTACTGTGAAATGATGGCGGATCTTCACCGCACCTACCCCTGGCTCCGCTCCCTGACCGTCACAGACGCCGGGGACGCCCTGCGGGTGCGGGAAGCGGCCAGGCCCCGTCTGGAGTACGGGGAAACGGAACTCAAAGGGAGCTGCGAAGCTTTTTACGGAGAGGCTTACTTCTATCTGCGCACGGAAAAAACGCCGCTGGCCGTGAACGACAGCTGCCAGATCGTCCCCGCCAGTACCGCCGGGGACGCGCTCTACTATCTTGTCACTGTCAAAGAACCTGATTTTATCATAAAGCTGGTGAACCAATGAAAATATGTCTCTTAGCCGAAGGCTGCTATCCCTATGTGGCCGGGGGCGTATCCTCCTGGATCCAGATGCTGATCCAGGGAATGCCCCGGCACGAATTTGTCATCTTTGCCATCGGAGCGGAAAAAAAACAGAGAGGGCAGTACAAATATACGCTTCCCCAAAATGTCGTGGAAATCCACGAGTATTTCCTGGACGAATACCTGACCGAAGGCCGCGGGCAGAAGAGCCGCCAGAGGCTTACGCCCGGCCAGCGCCAGGCGGTTCTGGAGCTGCTGCGGGGAACGCTGCGGGACTGGAGCGAGTTGTTTGAGCTCTTCTCCCATACCTCTTCCTACCGCGCCAACGATTTTCTGAAATCCAGGGATTTCCTGGATCTCATCGTGGAAATGGCGGAGGAAGAATTTCAGAATACGCCTTTCCGGGATACCTTCTGGACCATCCGTTCCATGCTGATCCCCGCTTTGAATCTGCTGAAATGTCCGATTCCGGAAGCGGATCTTTACCATGCGGTCTCTACCGGATACGCCGGCCTGATCGGGGCGAAATTTAAATTTTTTACCGGGAAGCCCTTCTTGGTAACGGAGCACGGGATCTATACCCGCGAGCGGGAAGAGGAAATTCTGAAGGCGGACTGGGTATCCCCCTACTTTAAGCAGAGCTGGATTTCCTTTTTTACCTCCCTCTCCCAGGCCGCCTATCAGAGCGCGGACCGGATTCTCTCTCTCTTTTACGGAGCGAGGCGCATCCAGATTTCCCTGGGCGCTCCGGAAGAAAAATGCCAGGTGATCCCCAACGGAATCTCCCTGGAACGGTTTTCCCAGGTTCCGCCTCTGTCGCCAAAGCCTCATCCTCTGGCCATCGGAGCGGTGATCCGGGTTGTGCCCATCAAGGACATCAAGACGATGCTCTACAGCTTCGCTCTGGTAAAGGCGAAACGGCCGGACGCCCTTCTCTATCTCATCGGCCCTTACGACGAAGATCCGGATTATTATAAAGAATGTCTGGATCTGATAACGGCCCTTTCTCTCAAGGATGTGCATTTTACCGGACGGGTCAATGTGACCGAATGGTTTGGCCGTCTGGATCTTGTGATCCTCACCAGCATTTCCGAAGGACAGCCTTTTGTGCTGCTGGAAGCCATGGCGGCCAGGCGTCCGGTTCTTGCCACCAATGTGGGCTCCTGCCGGGAGATCATCGAGGGCTTTCCCGATGAGTTCGGCCCCTGCGGCCAGGTGGTTCCGGTTATGAATCCTTCCCGGATCGCCCAGGGAATTCTAAGTGTCTGCTCCTCTTACCGCCATATGCGAACGCTTGCGGAAAACGGCTGCCGGAGGGTGGAGAAATATTACCGGGATTCCGGGTTCCTGAAAAAATATGAAGACATTTACGAGGAGGTGAAGCAGGCATGGCAGGCGTCGGCTTTGAATTAAAGAAAGTATTTAAGGACAACAGCAGTCTTCTGACTACCATGAAGGGCTATTCCGTCACCGCCGTGGTGACGGAAGGCCCTATGGTGCTGACGGTGCTTCTGCTTTTTCTTCTTCGTTTTCTTATGCGGAAAGCCGGGGCCTCCTACCGGGATCAGGAAATCTTTCTTTTTATGATCACTTATGTGATGATTTTTTCTCTGATCTTCTCCAATACGGTGCTGATGTTTTCCGACCGTTTTATCTCCGACTGTATCTACAAAAATGAACTGGACAAAATCCTTCCCTCTTTCTGGGGGATCCTCTTTTTCCTGCTGGTCTTGGGAGGGGGAGCCGCTTTGGTCTATCTGCTGACCCTTCCGGTGTCCCTCCCCTTTCGGGCCGCCGCCCTGCTGCAGTTTAGCAGCATGCTGGCTCTCTGGGTGCAGATCGCCTTTCTCTCCGCGGTAAAGCAGTACCTTAGGATTCTGGCGGGCTTCGTGGCAGGAGCCGTCCTGGCTCTGGTGGTTTCTGTCGGCCTGCTCCACGCCGGGATCTCTCCCCTGATGTCCGTCATGTGGGGCGCGGCGGCCGGATTCTTTCTTATGATGGTCTTTCTTCTAACCCAGCTTCTGCGCTGCTATCCCCAGGGAGACTTCCAGCTGTTTTCCTTTTTCCCGGCGCTGGACGAATACAAAATTCTGATTGCCACCGGATTTTTCATGGCCCTTGGCCTTTTCGCCCACAATTTTGTGGTCTGGACCGGAAGGTACGCCAACCGGGTGTTCCCCACCGGGGTCTACTGTTCCCGGTACGACGTCCCGGCCTTCTTTGCCGCCTTTACCATTCTTCCCATGCTGGTACAGTTCGTCGTTTCTCTGGAAGTAAACTTCTGCGTCAAGAACCGGTACTACTTCAGCACCATTCTCCGGGGAGGACGGCTTCTGGATATCCGCGCCGCCAAGAAGGATATGGAAAAAACGCTTTTCCGGGAGATCGCCCATATGATGGAGATCCAGATCCTCTTTACCATTCTCTCCGTCACCTTTCTGGCCAGGCTGCTCTCCTGGTTCGGACTGGATCCGGACATGGTAAGCATTTTCCGGATTCTCTGCTTCGGCTATCTGCTGTACGGCTTTTTTAAAACGCTTACCATCCTTCTGCTGTACTTTGACGACCGGACCGGCGCCTGCGCAAGCGCCGCCCTCTTTGACCTGCTTAGTATTCTGTTTACCTTCCTGTCCCTGGGTCTGGAGCTTTCCGTCTGGGGCATCGGCTTCTGGGCGGCGGGAGCCGCCGCTTCCCTCTTCGCCCTCCTGCGGCTGAGATGGTACGTCAAAACACTGGAATACCACGTCTTCTGCCGGCAGCCTCTGTTTACCGACGACGACGCCCGCTTCTGGGAGCGTCTGGAACACAGGCTTCGCCAGTCTGAGGAGGCATTCCCCAAAAGAAAGGAGAAAACAAACCGCCATGAACCGAAAAAAACTCCGTAACTTTCTTCCCCTCTCTCTCCTCCTTCTCTTCCTCCTTCTTCTGGGCGGCTGCGCCCAAAAGGAAGATCAGAAGCCTGAGGAGACCGAGCTTTCTGTGGCAGTGGCCGATCCTGTGGACATTCAGGACGTGGGGATGATCGAGGATACGTCTGTGTACAGCCAGGACGACCCGGACAGCATCGTTTGTTTCTATGTGACGGTGCAAAGGGGGGACGAGGGCTCCGACACGGACCACTCGTTTGCCGAGGTGAAGGACGTCGTCCGTTTTGTGGACAGCACCCATGTGGACAACGACGTCTACGCCAGAGCCATTGTCCAGGTGGGGGATGAAACCGGACCCCTGCCGGGAATGCTGGGCTACGGCCTGACGAAATCCAACGCCAGGATCCGGATCCGGGGCAATTCTTCCACGGTCATGCCTCAGAAGTCCTACAAGCTGGACCTGGACGACGAGGCGGGGCTTTGGAGAGGGCAGAGCAACATTGCTTTGAACAAATCCGCTTTTGACGTCACCAGGATCCGCAACAAGCTGTACTTTGACCTCCTCAAGGAAGTGGAGGATGTGCCCAGCATCCGGACTCAGTTCGTCCGCCTCTTTATCAAGGACGAAACCTCCGGGCAGACCGAATTTCAGGATTACGGCTTCTATACCCAGGCGGAGGTTCCCTCCAAAAAATATCTGGCAAACCACGGCCTGGACCGGGAAGGGTATCTGTACAAGGCCGTCTCTTTTAACTTTGAGCCTTCCGCCGGACTGAAAAATTTCACGGATCCGGACTTTGACCAGGCCGCTTTTGACGCCATTTTAAACTGCAAGGGACGTCAGGACAACCAGCGGCTTATAGATCTGGTGGAAAAGATCAACGACACCTCCCTGGACATCAACGAGGTCATCGGAACGTATTTCGACCGGGAAAACTACGTCACCTGGCTGGCTTACAACATTCTCACCGCCAACATTGACACCACGGTTCAGAATTTTTACCTGTACAGCCCGCTGAACAGCGAGAAGTGGTTCTTTATCCCCTGGGACGGAGACAACATGCTCCACGTGCGGGAGGATCAGATGGAAGGAACGGACGTCAATTACGGGAACTGGCAGCGCGGCGTCAGCAATTACTGGGGCGTCATCCTGCACCAGCGGTTCCTGAAAATCGAGTCCAACCGGCAGGAGCTGGCCCGGAAAGTAGACGAGCTCTACGCCATTCTGACTCCGGAACACGTAACTTCCCTGGCCGAGCAGTACAACGAGACGGCAGAACCCTACGTAACCGCCATGCCGGATCTCTATTATCTGGGACATACCGTAGAAGAGCGGAATCAGATTCTCTCCGGTCTGGGCGATGAGGTCGCAGAAGCCTACGAGGCCTTCTACGACAGCCTGGAAGCGCTCATGCCCTTTTTCCTCTACGGCCCGGAGCAAACGGAAGACCGTCTGCTTCTCTCCTGGAGCGACGCCTACGATTTTGACAATTCTCCGGTCACCTACGATCTCACCGTTTCCGCCTACCCGGATCTGCGGGATCCGGTCATCCGGGAAACCGGCCTTACCTCCGTCTCCTACGAAACGGATACGAAGACTCTAACGCCCGGTACCTGGTACTGGACGGTGACGGCCCATACAGAGTCCGGGAAGAGCTCGGAGCCTATGAACAAAATCAACATAAACGATGTGTACTATCCCGGCGTGGACCTTCTGGAGGTGGCTCCATGAGTTCTCTTTACCGCCACGAGCTGAAATTCATCCTCTCCGGCCCCCTTTATCAGGAACTTTCCAGGGTACTGGCAGGATTCCTAAAGCGGGACCGGCACGCAGGGCCAAAGGGCGAATACAACATCCGAAGCCTTTACTTTGACGATCTTTACCGGAGCGCTTACACCGAGAAGCTGGATGGCATTGAAATCCGCCGGAAATACCGGATCCGGATCTATAACTGCTCCGATTCCCGGATTTCCCTGGAATGCAAGCACAAGAACGGTTCTTATATTTATAAGGAGTCGCTTTCCCTGACACGGGAAGAATATGAAAAGATGAGAGTCTGCGATTACGGATTTCTCCTGGAGAAATCCTCTCCCATGGCGGGAGAATTCTTTGTCGACGCCCGTTCAAACCTTCTGAAGCCCGCGGTCATCGTCGCTTACGACCGGGAGCCCTTCGTCTATGACATCGGCACGGTGCGGATCACCTTTGACAAAAACATCCAGGCCATCAGTCCCCAGGAAGAGATCTTTTCCCCCCTTGCTCCCGGCTTTTCCGTGCTGGAACCGGGGGAAATGGTGCTGGAGGTCAAATTTACCGGAAAGCTCCCGGAAAACATCCGCAGGATCTTCAAGAGCTACGCGCTGAATCAGTGCTCCGCTTCCAAATACTGTCTCTGTGTGGACGGGCTGGAGCATATTTTACAACATTAGGAGGAGAAACATGCTGCTGACAAGTAACCAAACCACTACCTTTCAGGATTTGTTCAAGAATTCCTTTTTAAATCTGTTCCCGGAACAGATGGCCCCCATGACCCTGGTTTTGACTCTGGCCATCGCCTTCGCCGTAGGGATGGGCATCTATGTGATCTACCGGAAATGCTTCATCGGCGTGGTTTACGACCACTCCTTCTGTCTGTCCCTGGTGATTATGACGGTGCTGGTATCCGTGATCATCGTCACCATCAGCACCAACGTCACCCTCTCCCTGGGTATGGTAGGCGCGCTGAGTATCGTCCGCTACCGGACCGCCGTCAAAAACCCCCTGGATCTGATGTTCCTGTTCTGGGCCATTACTTCGGGAATCGCCGTGGGCGCGCAGTTCTACTACATCGCGGTGATCACCCTGGTCTTCGTCGCCCTGATCCTTTTGATCCTCCGGCGGATGAAAGGAGACTCCAGTCTTTACGTCCTGGTGCTGAACTACGACACCTCCCTCTCTCTGGAGGAAGAGGTGCGCAGAAGGCTGGGAGATTATAAATACCGGCTGCGCTCCAAGATCGTGAAAGACCAGGTGACGGAGCTGACCGTAGAGCTGCGCCTGAAGGTGGAAAACGTCAATCTTACCGAAGCGCTCTCCTCCCTTCCGGGGGTTCACAATGTGACCCTTGTGCAGTACCGGGGAACGTATGAAAGATAACTTATCTGGTAGACAGGAATTCCCATTCCTTCTGCCCCGCCGCGTCGGAGGGATACTTCTTTACGTATTCCTCCGCTTTTGCTTTTGCCGTGGAAAAATCCTGCTTTCTCTCATAGGCTACGATCTCGTTGAAATACAGCTCCTGCTTCCCTTCGCTTCCTTCCAGCGCCAGTCCCTGGGAAATATAGGACAGGGCCATGTCGTAATTCCCTTCCGCCAGGGAGCATTGAGCCAGACCGTTGTAGGAGGCCGGGCTTTCTCCGAACTCGCTCTGCAGTTCCTGGTACATCCCGGCGCTGCGCACATAGTCGCCCTGGGCCAGATACACCTGTCCCATAAGGTACATGGCGGGCTCGTATTTTTCATCCACCGGAAGGAGGAGCTGGTTCTCCGCCTCCGTATAGTTCTCCAGATAATAGTAAATCCTTCCCCGGTTGTAGGAATGCTCCGCGTCCTCCCCCTGAATGTTCAGCGCCCGGTTCAGATACTCGTCTCCGATCGCGGACTGGCTGATCCGGTCGTAGCACGCATAGATGTTCAGGAAAAGATCGTAATCCTGGGGAGCCGCGTCGGACGCCGCGTCAAAGTCCTCTCTGGCGTCGCTTTCGTTGCCGAGGAACAGAGAGCTGGCGCCCCGGATAAAGAGCGCGTCCGCGTTCTCCTCCTCCTGGGCCAGAATTTCTTCGCACGTATCAATGGCGTCCTCATACTTCTCCTGCCGGTACTGGGCGGAAGCCAGATACAGGCAGAGATCCCTTCTCGTTTCCGGCATCTTCTCATCCGCCGCCTTCAGCGCCTTCTGGAACGCCTGCTCCGCTTCCTCGTACCGGGCCAGTCCCAGATAGGAAAGTCCCTCTCCCCGCAGCGCCAGGACCTCTGTCTCCCCGTTGTCCGCGCCTTTCTGAAACAGCGCCAGGGCCTCCTCGTATTCTCCTTCTGAAAGGGCCTGATTTCCTGCCACCGTATTGGTTCCCGTGGCTTCTCCCATGGCGCATCCTCCCAGAACAACGCAGAGGAGCGCTGCCGCCGCCCAGATTCTTCCTTTTCTCATGGCTTTTTCCTTTCTCAGAAAATATCCTTTTTCTTAAAAATCAAGATACACGTAATGATAACCGCCAGGCTCAAAAGCACCACCTTGGGGTAACCGTCCTCCAGCCCCGGCATATCCTTAAAATTCATTCCAAACCATCCGGTAATCAGCGTCAGAGGGAAGAAAATCGTGGAAATCACCGTCAAAAACTGCATATTGCTGTTCTGCTTGGCGTCGATCTGCGCCTGGTACGCGTCCTTCACCTGCTGGGCGTATTCCAGCAGATGAACCGTCTTTCCCCTGAGCCGGTCCGCCCGGTTCGTAATGATTCCGAAATACTTCAGACGTTTTTTGCGGAAGAAATAATTCTCGTTCTCCTCCAGTTCCGTCCCCATATCCATAATCTCATCGTAATAGCTGCGCAGCACCAGAAGCTCCCGCCGGATGGGCATCAGTTCATTCTGAAAGTTGGACAGCTTTCCCTGAACCACATCCTCCTCCATATCCAGCAGCTTCTGCTCATACCTTCCCAAAAGCTCCAGATCCCGGCTCATGAATTCCGTGATATAATTGTAAATAAACCGCTCCTTGCACTCTCCCTGATGGTTCTTCCGGATCTGAATCCGGCGGATCAGACGAAGGGAGAAGTCCGTATCATCCAGGATCACGATGTTGGACTGATTGACAAAAAAAAGGATCTGGTAACGGCTGCCCAGCACGTCCAAAAGCTTGGGGATGCAGAAACTCCCCGCCAGGCACTCCTGCTGCGTCTCCAGCTTGCAGAACCCCACCTTGCCGGGCTGGATCTCCCCGTCGTATACGATCCCCGCCAAACGCAGGGTTTCCCTGGCTTTTCTTGAATTGACCAGAAAGACCGCCGGTTTTCGCTCCTGAAGCCATTCTTCCCGCTCTACGGGAATCATCCGTTCTCCAAATTCCAGTATCATACTCCCGTCCCTTCTTTCTGCCTGTTTCTCTTTTCGCTTTTTCGTTTCACGGAATAACTGTACCAACAAATTGCTTTTCCGTCAAGCTATTGCACTTTGCAATAAAAAATGATAAAATATGTGCTGAAAATTTTTGTTCGGAGGTACCTATGACTCTACTGTACGTTTTACTTATTATTCTCCTGGTTCTTGTAATTGCTTTGGTGGTGATGTACGTCATGGGCCGCAAGCTTCAGAAGAAGCAGGCCGCTCAGCAGGAACAGCTGGAGGCGGCCAAACAGACGGTTTCCATGCTGATTATCGATAAGAAACGCCTTCCCATCAAAGAATCCGGACTTCCGCAGATGGTGATCGACCAGACGCCCAAGCTGATGCGCCGCTCCAAGCTCCCCATTGTCAAGGCAAAGGTGGGCCCCAGGATTATGACGCTGGTCAGCGACGCTTCCATCTTTGACACCATTCCGGTGAAGAAGGAAGTAAAGGCCGTGGTCAGCGGCATCTACATCATGGATGTGAAAGGCGTCCGCGGACCTCTGGAGACGCCCAAGAAGAAAAAGGGCTGGATCGAAAAGCTCCGCGAGAAGGTCAACGTGAAATAAGACCCGGCAAAAAAAGACTGCTGCGCGCAGTCTTTTTTGTTTGTCCGGATCAGTCGGTAAGGCGGAAGCTCTCGCTTCCCTTGGCCATGATCTTCACCTGGAGCCGGCAGTCCGCCATGTGTTCGTAATTCAGCTCCAGGGAGTACTCCACGCTGGCCCGGATCACGTCCCTGGTCTCTTCGATTTTCATATTTTTGACCTGGATTCCTGCCAGCATATTCCCATAGGGCGTTCCGTACCAGCTTTCGCTTTTCCGGTCCGGCTCGAAAATCATCTGGCTGTTGACGGCTCCTTTCTTGGATACCTCCATGCGCTCCTGCTGAAGCTTGATGCGGCTGCTCACCGTCTGGCTGCTGCCCTCCACCGCTTCCTCGAAGAGAACGTAATGCTTTCCGTTTCTCTTATAATACTTTCCGGCGGAAATCACCTCCACCTCATCCTCCTGGGCGTTGTCCAGGCTGTGGAGGCCTTTTACGCTGACCAAAACTTCTTCTGTCATTCCTGTATCAAAACTCCTCTATGTTGATCTTCTTTGTCGTCTCTATATCGTAGGGCAGGATAGAGTTGGCAAAATGCTTAAATTTATCCGCCGCGTCGCTGACAAAAAACTGGTACCGGTCCGCCCCGTCCGTTCCCCCGCCGGGATTGGCGAGTCCCTTTTCTTTGAGGAGGCTTTCCAGTTCCTTCGCCGTCTCGTAGGCGGGATTTACCAGCGTCACAGATTCTCCGGTGATCCTTCTGAGAAGGGAGCGCAGGAGCGGATAGTGGGTGCATCCCAGAATCAGGCTGTCGATGCCCTGATGCATCAGCTCATCCAGATATCTGCGTGCCACCTCTTCCGTCACGGGATCCTTCAGCCATCCTTCTTCCACCAGGGGGACGAACAGCGGACAGGCTTTCCCGTATACGGAAATCTCCGGATCCTGGGCCTGGATAAAACGGTCGTACATATGGCTGTTGATGGTGCTCTCCGTCCCGATCACGCCGATTTTTTTGTTCCGGGTGGTTTTGGCCGCCACCCTGGCTCCCGGCTTGAGCACCCCCAGGATCGGAAGGTCCAGTTCCTTCTCCACCTCTTCCAGCGCCAGGGCGCTGGCGGTGTTGCAGGCAATCACAATAGCCTTCACTCCCTGGGTCTTTAAAAAACGGATAATCTGCCTGGAATAGCGGATCACCGTGTCCTTGGATTTGCTGCCGTAGGGAACTCTGGCCGTATCGCCAAAATACACGATCCGCTCTTCCGGAAGATTCCGCATAATCTCTCTGGCCACGGTAAGCCCTCCTACGCCGGAATCGAAGACTCCCACCGGCGCCTGACAGAGCGCTTCCCGCTCCCCTCTGTTATGCTCGCTCATACTACTCTCCTTCTGCCTGCTGCGTTCTCTCGTCTGGATAAATCAAAGGCTCGCCCTCCAGGAAAGCAAACGTCACCGGCTTTTCCTCCGGGAACAGGGCTTTCCCGTTCGTGGCCTCTGTAATGCTCTCCTTCAGTCCCTTCAGACGCGCCTCCGGCACCAGAGCCTGCAGCTCTACTTTATCCGTATACTGGGATTCCACAATCCGGACGCCCTCTTTTCCGAGGAGGTACTGAATCTTGCCGACCCCGTTGTAATCGGTGCAGATGCCAAGAAGCGTCCCCGGCTCTTTCTCAATCACCGCGCTCTGGCGCAGTCCCTCCTGAACCGCCCTGGAATAGGCCCGCACCAGGCCGCCGGTGCCAAGAAGCGTCCCACCGAAGTACCGGGTCACCACCACGGCCGCGTTGTGGATGCCTTCTCCCAGAAGAACGTCCAGCATGGGCCTTCCCGCCGTCCCCTGGGGTTCTCCGTCGTCGCTGCACCGCTGAAGCTCATAATGCGCTCCGGCTACGTAGGCAAAGCAGTTGTGGGAGGCGTCCCAGTATTTTTTTCTCATTTCCCCAAGAAATTCCAGGGCTTCCTCTTCCGTCTCAATGGGGCGCACGGTGGCGATAAAACGGGATTTCTTCTCTACGATCTCCCCTTCTCCCCCTCTGTACACGTATTTCAACTTTCACGTCCTCCTTCTGCACGCCTACATTATATCGGCAAAAAAACTTTCCCGCAATACTTCCCGCATAATTTCCTTTTTATCATGGGATACTATAGCAGAATCTCAAGGTTTTTGCAATTACTCAATCCCCGGCAAAGGAGGTCCTTTCCCTATGACTGCCTCTTCCCAGACAGAACCGGAGCAGAAAAAACACGCTTCCCTCTCTCGGATCCTGAAAGCCGCAGGCATTGTTCTGGCGGCGCTTGTCCTTGCTTTCCTGGTTTTTATCGGGAAGCTGATCTCCTCTGCCCCGGATCTTGACTCCATCAACGTCTCCCCGGAGGAATCCGCCACCTACATCTGCGATTCCAGGGGCAATCCCCTGCGCAAGCTGACGCTCTCCACCTCCAACCGGGATATCGTGCCCCTGGAGCAGATCCCGCAGCGCCTTCAGGAAGCGGTAATCGCCATTGAGGATCAGCGTTTCTACCGCCACGGAGGCATCGACCTTCTCGGAATTTCCCGCGCGTTCCTAAAAGGACTGGTCCGCCTTCATTTTTCAGAGGGCGCCAGCACGATTACCCAGCAGCTGATTAAAAACAGCGTCTTTACCCAATGGACCCAGGAAACATCCTTTCTCGACCGTTTTTCCAGGAAAGTCCAGGAGCAGTATCTGGCCCTGCAGCTGGAGGATCGGATGTCGAAGGAGGAAATTCTGGAAAACTATCTCAATACCATCAATCTGGGGGCCGGCTGCTATGGCGTGCAGGCAGCCTCCCGGCGGTATTTCGGAAAAGATGTGCAGGATCTCTCCCTGGGAGAAGCCGCGGTTCTGGCCGCGATTCCCCAGAACCCCACCGCCTACAATCCCATCCTGCATCCGGAGGAGAACCAGCAGCGGCGCCAGGTTGTCCTGACTTATATGCAGGAGCAGGGATACATTACGGAAGCGGAAAAAAGCGAAGCGCTGTCCACAGAGGTCTACCAGGAAATCTCCGTCCAGAACGAGCTTTACGAAGAGTCCTCCGTCTATTCTTATTATGAAGACGCTCTGATTCATCAGGTGCTGGAGCTTCTCATGGAAGAAAAGGGCTATTCCTCCGAGCAGGCGTACCGGGCCGTCTTCAGCGGCGGCCTGCGCATTTACTCCGCCCAGGATTCCCGGATCCAGGAAATCTGCGATGAAGAATTCCTCCGGGAAGAAAATTTCCCGGAGGGGACAGAATACGGCATCGACTATGCCCTGAGCCTCCAGGAACCGGACGGCTCTGTCTCCCACTACGGATCCGAAGCCCTCCGCGCCTTTGTGCGGGAGCATTTTGACGCCTCCTTTTCTCTGCTGTGCGATTCCCAAGAAACGGCCAGATCCTATACGGACGCGTTCCGCGCCTCTTTGCTGTCCGGATCCGGCGAAGCTTCTGCTCCCACTGTGCTGGGAGAACGGCTGACCTTGTCCCCCCAGCCTCAGGCTTCCCTCGTAATTCTGGAACAGGACACCGGCCTGGTTCGCGCCGTTGTGGGCGGAAGAGGCGAAAAGACCGCCAGCCTTACCCTGAACCGGGCCACAGAGACCACCCGGCAGCCGGGCTCCACCTTTAAAATTCCTGCCGTCTACGCCCCGGCCCTGGACGCCTGCGGCAAAACCCTGGCCAGTCTCTACGACAACGAACCCTGCGCCTATGAGGACGGCACCCCGGTAAGCAACTGGGACCTCAGCGATTACACCGGCCCGGTTACGATCCGGGAGGCGATCACCCGCTCCATCAACGTGGCGGCGGTGCGCTGCATTACGGAAATCACTCCAAAACTTGGCTTTTCTTACGCCGTGCGCATGGGCATCTCCACCCTCGTTTCTTCCTCGGACATCATCCAGCCCCTGGCTCTGGGCGGAATCACCCAGGGCGTCACCAACCTGGAACTCTGCGGCGCTTACGCCTCCATCGCCAACGGGGGAACTTACCTTGAGCCTCTGTTTTTCACGAAAATTCTGGACCGCCACGGGAATGTGGTCCTGGACTGTACCGGGGAAACCGGAGAACCCCCTCTTCAGGAAGAGAGGCGCGTCTTAAAGGAGAGCACCGCCTGGCTGCTCACCAGCGCGATGGAAGACGTGGTCGCAGAAGAAAACGGTACCGCTTACGGCTCTATCAAGGCCGCTTCCCTGCCTGTGGCGGGAAAGACGGGAACCACCTCCAGCTACAAGGATATCTGGTTCGCCGGATACACCCCCTACTATACCTGCTGCGTCTGGGGCGGATATGACAGCAACGAAAGCCTGGAGAGCGGGGCCCGCGCTTACAGCAAAACCCTCTGGACCGCCATAATGACCAGAATTCACGAATCCCTTCCCCAGAAGGACTTCTCCAGGCCAGAGGACATCGTCTCCGTCGCCTTGTGCAGCGAAAGCCATCTGCCCGCCAGGAAGGGCGTCTGCCCGGACACGTATCCAGAATACTTTGTGAAGGGAACTGAGCCGGAAGAATCCTGCGGCCTTCACCTCCCTCTCAGAGAAACCGAAGCTCCCCGTCTTTATCAGGATATTCTGGAGAAACTGCCGGCAGAAGAAGAACCGGAAAAAGAAGAACCCGAAACCAAAGAGGACACGGAAACAGAAGCGCCCGGAACCGAAAGGCCTTCCCAGGAAACCAGTTCCCTGGAAGACCTTCTGGAAAGGCTTGGAAAGCTTTCCCCTTAATTTGGCGGTTGGGACATGAGCAAAGGAAGGGAGGGCGCGGGTATCCCCGTTCTCACCGTCCGGGCCGCACAGAAGCATGTCGCAGTGGAGCGGCTGAGAACGGAATAGAAGATGGTCCGGAAAGATAGATGAGACACGGTACCTTTTTTCAATTTCCCGTGCCTGTCCTTCCTCACGAATCCGGCAAATCGTTGCCACAATGTCAAGTGGTGAATTAAAAAAGCGATCAAAGAAATCCTTCTTCGATAGCATCGTATCTGACATCTATTCACATTTCCCGCCTTGTATTCTTCGAGGTAATGAAATATAATAGGTGTTATCGGAGGTGCAAACATGGACTACATGACACTCAAAGAGGCAAGCGAGAACTGGGGCGTTTCGACCCGCCAAGTCAACTATTACTGCGTCGAAGGCCGTATCCCCGGTGCTGTAAAGATGGCGGGTGTTTGGCTGCTCCCCAAAGAGGCTGTAAAGCCGGTCGATGGAAGAACGAAGGAAGGAAAAGCACAGAAGTGAGTCGGATTTTACTTTTAGAAGACGATGAAGCGCTGGGACGTGGTATTTGTATGGCGCTTGAAACGCCGAATTGCACCGTAACACATTGCAGCACACGTCTCCAGGCAATCAATATATTGCAGGGCATGGTTTTTGATTTATTGATTTTGGATATTAACTTGCCAGACGGCAGTGGGCTGGAACTGTTGCGAACACTGCGGCAGAATGGCACCTCCACACCTGCTATTTTGCTTACGGCTAATGATTTGGAATTGGATGAAGTTACCGGTCTGGAAGCTGGGGCAGA
>CALWMW010000123.1 GCA_944382085.1 uncultured Lachnospiraceae bacterium
TTCTTGCCCAGTTTCTGGAGGCCGTCTGCCAGACCTACGGTCGTGGTGGTCTTACCTTCTCCTGCAGGCGTGGGGTTGATGGCGGTTACCAGCACCAGTTTTCCGTCCGGCTTGTCCGTCTCTTTCAACAGGTTGTAATCAATTTTTGCTTTATAGTTTCCGTACTGCTCCAGATATTTCGGGTCGATCCCGGCCTTCGCCGCGATCTCGGTGATCGGCTGCATCACAGTTTCCTGTGCGATTTCAATATCTGATTTAAAACCCATAGCTAAAATCCCCCTTGTTTTTTATTGGTTAAATTGCCTTCAGCGTCGTGATCCCGATGTCGCAGACTACCACCAGATCTTCTGCGTGGAAAGCGGCGGGAAAGTTGTCGCTGAAAAGGATCTGAGAAGAAGGAAGAAATTCCTCGTCTCCTTCCCACAAAAGAAACTGAACATAAAACCCTGGAAATACCTCAAACTGATACCCTTTGTCTGCCGCAGGCACCAAAACCGCTCCCAGCTTTTCCATTTTTTCGGAAAACGCTTCCAGCCGGCTGCCGTATCCGTAGGCAAGACGCATCATGCAGCGCCCCTGAAACTGCCGGAAATAGACCTCTCCCCAGGGTACTTCCCGATAGGTGAGAAATTTTCCGGTGGTAACTGCCTGGCATCCTTCGATCAGGAAACGGATCACCAGAATCCTGGCTGCCGTCTGGGAAAGAAGGGGCGAATAGCCCTCCTCCAGACACTGAATTTCATACTCCGGGAAGGAAATCCGATATTCTTTTCCGAAAAAAGATACCTGAAAACACCTTTCCTCTTCCAGATAAGGAAACCCGGTCCGTCTGCTGATCTCAAAAGGATCTTTTGTTTTGTATTCTTCCAGATAATGTTCAAAAGGAACTCTTTCCTTGTTGTCTTTTTCGTATGTAAGATTCATCGGGCCTCCTGATTCGACGGAAAGAGAGACGCATCCGTATGCGGAATGAAGCAGCTGGCCACAAACTCATCCATATAGGTGGGCTCGTTGCTCAGTTCCAGATACGTCATATTGTGCGCTACCTCCGACACCTTTCTCTGGGCTTCTGTGGAGAGCAGAATCGCGTAAGCGCCTGACAGGGAAGAATTTCCGATATAGGAAAACTTCTCCATCTCCACGTCCGGGAACATGCCGATATAGACCGCGTTCTTCATGTTGATCCCGCTGCCGATTCCGCCGGCCACATAGATGTGGTCAATCATGGAAACATCGAAATCGAGAGAACGAAGCATGACGCGGATTGCGGAAAAGATCGCGCCCTTGGCCCGGATAAAGTTGTCAATATCCACCTCTGTGATCTCAATGTCCTTTACGGAAGCCGCATCCTCTTTAAAGGCAAGGACGTAACTGCCCATTCCGTATTTATCATGGCGTACGCGTTCGCCTTCCCGGATAAATTTCCCTTTGGGATTGATGATTCCGCAGCGGAACAGCTCGCTGATCACGTCAATGATCCCGGAACCGCAGAGTCCCACCGGCTTCTGTCCTTCTTTTCCAATGATTTTAAAAGAAGGAATCATGGTCTCCTTGTCTATGGTGCAGGCTTCAATCGCGCCGTCCGTAGCACGCATTCCGCAGCTGATATCCCCGCCCTCAAAGGCCGGTCCAGCGGAGCAGGCGCAGCTCATCATAAACTCGGAATTACCGAAAACCAGTTCTCCGTTTGTCCCAAGGTCAATGAAAAGAGACATCTCTTCCTTGTTCCAGATCATGCTGGCAAGGGTGCCCGCCGTGATATCGCCTCCCACATAGCTTCCGATGTTGGGAGCGATCAGGACCTTCGCGTGAGTATTCGTATGGAAGCCCAGATCGCCGGCAAACACAGAGTTCGTCTCAAAGAAGGTGGGAATATACGGCTCCATCCGCACCGGATCCGCATCCACCGCCAGAAGAAGATGGTTCATGGTGGTATTGGACGCAATGCAGACTCTGAAAATCTGCTCTTCCGGTACCGAGGCTTCCCGGCACATGGTGTCGATCAGCGGATTGATGGTCTCCTGGACGATGGCGTCCTGAAGGCGTTTTCTTCCGCCCACCTTCTGCTGCTCAATGATCCGGTTGAGCACATCCGCCCCGTATCGGATCTGTCCGTTTCCGGCAGAACCCTTGGCAAGGATCTTTCCATTGGTCATATCCACCAGAACCGCGGACACGGTGGTGGTTCCGATATCAATGGCAAGTCCTGCTACGATAGGCGTTTCCTCCGGACCGAAGAGATCGCAGATCTCCACACGGTTTCCCTTTCTGCGGATGACGCACTGGACGTCAAAGTGATATTTCCTCAGCTCTTCCGAAAGCTTCTGAAGAACCTGGAAGGAAATCCGCACATCCTCCGCCTCGCAGACATCTTCCACCGCCCAGGACAGACGTTCGTTGTCCGGCATGGTATTGTCCAGGGAAGGCGGCTCCATGGTGACTCTGATAACTTCTAAGTCGTTTTTGAACTTAATTCCCGCTTCAGCGATATCCTGCTCCGTTTTCTCAAAAATACGGATTTCTTCCGCTGAATCAAGATCCGCAACCTTCATCCTGCTCCGGTATGCGGAAGCGATATCAGGAACCAGCACCTCTACGTCCGCAATAATTTTACTGATGCAGGAGAGCCTCCATCCTTCCTTATATTCCTCTTCGCTGATATGACGGGTCCGCTGGGATTCCAGTTCTCCGCCCACCAGCTTTACCTTGCATTTTCCGCAAGCCGCATTTCCATTACATGGCGCGTCGATAGCTACGTTTGTTTTTCTCGCTACCTCAAGAAGGTTTTCACCGAAAGCAGCAAAGACGGTAATATCTTCGCTGTTTTCAAACTTAAAAGTCACTTTATGCATTCTGTACCCTCTGTCTGAACCGTCTCTTAGATCTCAAGATAAGAGTCTGCATACAGGGTATTGTTCTTAAATACGTCACAGGACTTAATGGTCTCCATGAGACGAAGATCACAGGGATTTACAATCGCGGAGGTAAGTCCCTGCATCATAGCCATAGCTACAAGAGCGGAATCCATGATCGGACGGATGTGCTTGGGCATACCGTTGGAGTTATTGGAAAGTCCGCCGGTGGAATTCAGGCCCATATCGGAGAACATCTTAATTGCCTCAAGAACCTCCATCTGCTTGTCCTGCATTCCCTTTACAACCAGGAACAGCGGGTCAAACCACAGATCTGTGGGCTCCATGCCATGCTCAAGACCTCTCTCCAGCATGTTCTGGCAGTGCATCATACGCTCGTCGTTGTCGGCGGCGATTCCTTCCGCGGAGCAAAGCGCGATTACGATTGCGTCGTTTGCTGCGGCAAGATCGATGTTTTCAATTCTTCCGCCTGCGTCTGCGGAGTTTACAATGGGTTTTCCCTTCGCGCGGTTGTATACGGAAATACCGGCTTCGATCGCCTTCTTATTCGCGGTATCCAGCGCCAGGGGAACGTTGTCGAATTCGCTCTGAAGAAGCTGAACCGCCCATTTCATCAGATCCTCGCCGTCAGACTCCGCCGGTCCGATGTTTACGTCCAGATAGGTGGCGCCGGCGTCCAGCTGCTCTTTCGCGCGCTTTAAAATCGGCTCCGGATCTCTCTCCGCCATTGCTTTGCGGATTACAGGTGAAATGCAATGGATTCTTTCACCGATGGTAACAAATTTTGCCATAGTTGTTCTCCTTTTCTTGTTTTCTTTTTATACAATTCAGAACGCCAAAATGGAATTCTGACGTTCTGAAGCATACGGAAGGTAAGGTTCAATGATTAAGCCGTAAGATCCTTCATAAATTTCACAAGCTGTACGGCCTCGTTGGGCGCGATGATGATCTCCCAGCCGGGAAGCTTCGCCTCCAGTTCTCCCTTCAGGACAGCAACCTTTCCGGGGATGACAAGCTTTCTGGAATTTACCTTGCCGGCGATGTCCTGCTCCTCGAAGAATTTTGCAATGGTATTGGCGGAGAATTTACCGGCTGCCCAGGAGGTCAGAACGGAAAGTCCGCCCGCGTCGTTGATGATCAGGTTGCAGGGAACGCCGGAACGCTCCAGCTCGCCGGAAACAACGAAGTAGGTAAGGGCGAAGTCTACCGTCGTTACGCAGATGGAATCTTTGTCCGCGCCGTTCAGCGGATAAATGCCCGGCTCTACCTTCATGGGCTTCTGCGGATCGGTAAACAGATTCTGGCGAAGTCCGTAAAGAGGAAGGGCTTCCGCGTAGGTCATCTCATCCACAACCACGATGGAACCGTACTTCATGGTAAACAGGGACAGCAGAGCTGCCTGAAGATGAGCGTTTCCATGAGCCAGACGGTCCGCGCGTACGATGGAAGGATATCCGCAGGTACGGTTTCCGTCTTTGATGGCTGCTCTTCTGAACTGAACCGCGGTAGCGAAAGCATCCTTGATGGAAGCCGTTCCCGCATCGATCAGAAGGTTCTTGTTGCCAAGCTTCTCCAGCGCCGCTACGGTGTCGTAAAGCTCGTTGATATCCGCGCCCTGTACGCCCAGAGCAACTCCCGCTTCCTGAGCAACCGCGTTCATCGCCTCGTAATTGGAAGCGTTTGCGCCGTTGAGCACCGGCTTGCTGTCTTTTACAAGGGCAAGCGCCTGTTTTGCCACTTCCGGATCCTCGCATCCAAGGATCAGCACACGGTCAAGAGCCGCCGCTTTCTTAACGATCTCCAGATATTTCTCAACGCCGGCATCCGCGGAATAATTTACATAGATCATCTCTACGTACATTCTCTCGCCGATACGCTCGTAATCAACCTGAGGAATGGAAGCAAGCTTCGCCTCTATGGCAGCGTCGTCCATGCAGTTGCACAGAGACACCGCATAGCGGGTTCTGCTCACGAAGGTTTTCTCATGACGGAAAAGAACCGTCTCGCCGCCCAGTGACATTTCCTTGTCGCCGGCGCCTACTTTGATGGTCTTCATAGGCGGAGCGGTGGCTTCGTTGAGCGCTGCCTTGGCGTCCTCGGAAAAATAAGGACAAGCGTCAATGGAAGCGCTGCCCTGAGCAACCTTCATGGAGAAGGCCATACAGGTGGGGCTTCCGCATTCTTTACAGTTTTTCTTAGGTGATAATTTAAAAATATCGAGACCTTTCAGTGCCATTTTTTATTCCTCCTTGTATTTCGAATGTATCGCTTATACTAATTCCTTAATCAGCTGGGAAATGGTCTTCACTGATTCAGGATGTCTCAAAATCACTGCGTTGGAACCGGAAGCCAGAACAGCTGCCGCAGTTTCAATTTCCATATCAACCGCACGTTCTTCCAGTGATCCCCATTCAGGCATGTCCGCCTCAGAAGCCATAGCCTCTTTAACGCCCCATACCTCAGAAGCGACGGGAGTAATAATCGGCATCTGAAGAGTCGCGTCAGACTGTGAAAGAGCAGCCGCCTTTACACGGTCCATGGTGGATACCACATACTCAAATCCGTAGCCTGCCGCTGCAGATCCTACGTTCATAACAATGCTCTGTCCGTTCACCCCAAGCTGAGTCAAGAGTACGTTCAGCTGTTTTGCAAGGTTGATATCAACCGCAGACTCCGCGCCCACGATCTGCTTGTAAGCAAGACCTGCGGAAGCGCCGATGGTCTTGTAATCTTCTTCTCTTGCAGAGAGAACGATCACGTTCTTTCCTGCCAGAGCGGAGGAAGCCTTGTCCAGAAGCTCTCCGTCCTTCTCAACGTTCTTGCAGCCGCAAACTACAAGGGGAAGGTCCACCGCGTCCGCGATGTCTTTCAGAATCTGAACCAGTTCCTCGGTGGGCTTGTTCTCACCGTTGGGGTCTCCGCCTTCCAGGCGGATGCTGAGGAAATCAACGCCCTCAAAGGTCGCGGCCTTTTTCGCCATATCCACTGCCGTGGAGCATCCCTCATAATATTTCTTTACACATTCCGGCTCATTGTCCATTCCGCCGTCCGTGATCTCAATGCCCACCTTGGGAGCATTTGCGATGGCGTCGTCGAAGGTGTAGAAAGGAAGGACGTTCTCTCCTCCAATGGTAATGGCCTTATCGCCTGTACCTACGGTAACAGTATTGATTTTCGCGCTGAATTTTCCTGATTTTCCAGTAAACGGCATTTTTATATTACCTCCTTGTATAACATGCCGCGGCGGAACGCGGAACCGCGTCCCGCTTTGGCTGATTGATTGATTGTAATTACATCATGGGTTCCATGCTGAGAGCCGGATGTCCTTTTTCCTCCAGGAACGCCAGCAAGGTTTCGGGATCTTCCGCAACTGTCTCATCACCGATCATATCCGTGAAATTATCGATTCCGTAAAGTTCCTTTGCTGTAGCGTTGAGACGCTCGGCAACCTGCTCCTTCAGTTCCTTAGGCATCCAGACGATACGCTTTACGCCGCCCTCGGCCTTCATGAACTTCTTGGAAGAAATGAAGTGCTTGCCATGTCCCATAAATCCGGGGGTCTGTACGCCGCCGCCGGTCATGGAAGCCAGTTCCGGGAAGGTCATGCCGATGGGAGTCATGCCGGCGTACTCGCGGTTCGCGATGCAGACGCCGTTGGAAAGAGGCTCGATACCGCAGATACACTCAAAGCATCCGCAGGAGGTCATGGGCTTCTCAATAATGGAATACAGAGAAACGTCTTCCAGAGCGCCCTGGGAGAATTTCTTCACCGCCTCGTTTACGTCCTCATACTCTCCGATTCGCTCATCGATCACTCTCTCTTTGGTGATCACCTGGCAGGGTCCCTGGGGATCCAGCTCGTTGGTAGCTTTCGCATCCAGCCAGGATACCGCTCCGCAGAGGCCGAGACGCTCCGGCGTAACCACGCATACGTGAGAAGGTGAGAATGCCTGGCACATAATACAGCTGTAGTATACGTCCACGCCTTCGTCGGTCAGCGTATCCAGACGCTCGTCTCTCTTGTCAAATACCGGAGTCGCCAGTTCATGGCGAAGCTTGGTGCACATTGCGTCGTCCGTATAAATCATCACCTGGCACTTGTCAACAACCGCCGCGAACTCGCTCTTTACCTTGGCATAGAGCACTTCGCCCAGATGTTTCAGACGGAAGCCCGCGTTGAAGGTTTCCTTGCTCACACGGATGCGGATCATGTCGCGCTGTCCGGTGTGCATCATACCTTCCACGCAGTTCAGGTAGGAATGGAACTTACGCTCGATTACCGGCTCGAAGTCGGACTGCATTCTCTTGCCCGCTACTTCTACCACATAAGCGATGGAGTGCTTGGTTCCCACCTCAAAGCCGTCCAGATCCGGTCCGATCACTTCGATCTTATGGTCTTCCACCTCAGCCATATCCTTGGTGGTAACCAGCTCGAAGCAGTCCACTCTGGAACCGTCAAACTCAACCTGCATATCGCCCCGGCGGATAATCTCGCCTTCAAATGCGGAAGCGAAAGCAACCGGAATATCGATATTGGTAATCTTGATCTTAATGTCCCGCGCCTCAAGAGAGGTGGCGTTGAACTTGGAAACGTCTTTCTGAACGATCAGGCTCTTGGGTACCTTAAAGGTTTCCTCATTGGTGATAACCGGGAAGCCAAGGGCGATGGCGCCCGCTCCGCAGGCCACAATCACAGCGTCAAGGGGAGCAAACGCGTTTACGAATGCCGGAACACGCTTCATGGTGTAATCCATCAGTCCGGCTGCGTCTCCCGGTTTGATATTACCGAAGATCAGAGCCGCGCGGATCGCAACGGATACTGCGTGAATCACAGACGTAACCTCTTTGCCCAGAGGAATCACACGCACGTTGGCGCCGGTCTTATAACCGAGCTCCTCGCACTGATCGATGATACCGCCTACCAGCGTCACCAGAATACCCTGCGCCTGATAGCTCTTCACCAGGGCAACGCCTTCCTCCGCGGTGGGAGCCGCGCCAAGGATAACCGCTACGCCGGGGATATCGCCGGTTACAAGGGGTACGCCAAGCTCACGGATCACCGGGTCGCCCAGATGTCCGTAGCAGGGAGCCTCATAGGGAGCCGCGCCGTCGATGTACTTCAAAACCTCGATAAACTCCGCGCAGAGAGCGGTGGCAACGCCGGACATGAACGCGTCGTTGAGCTTCTGCTCTCTGGTCATAAGCGTCTTCACAACGCCCAGAGCCTCCTTGAGTTCTCCAAGGTTGCCCACCTTGGTGCCTGTCACCGCGTAATAGCAGGGAAGGCTGTAAGCGGTATCCGGGAAGGCTACTGCCTTGTCTGCGCCGTACTTCGCAATCGCGTCGTTGATCGCAGATTCCGTGAGACCGTATACCGTATCATTTCCGCTGAAAACAACATCAAATAAAGTCACTGTTCTGCCTCCAATCCTTTCGAAAGGTCTATTTTTCTTTTTATTTTTAAAATCTCTTCTCGCAGCGCGGGGCTGAAATCATAGGGGGATTTTCCCTGTCGGTCAGCGTCCATCACTTCCGGATTGTAGTGAATGCAGCCCAGAAGATCCTCCTGGGGAATCCGGGAACGGATAAACGCCTCGTCCTCTTCGCTTCGCACCTTGTTGGCCACCACGCTGACCTGGGATACGCCCAGATCCTTCGCCAGGCGCTTGACGTTCTTATACGTCTGCACGCTTCTGGCCCCCGGTTCGATTACCACGATGAACCGATCCATGCCGCTGGTGGTTCCCCGGCCCAGATGTTCCAGACCGGCTTCCATATCCAGCACCACGACGTCGGTGCTCCGGAGCATCAGGTGACTGATGATACGCTTCAGCATCACATGCTCCGGGCAGACGCAGCCGCCTCCTCCTGTTTCTACCGTGCCTAAGACGAGAAGTTTTACGCCGTTGCGGCGCTTTGCATATTGATCCGGAATATCGTCCACCTTGGGGTTCAGCCGGAACAGTTTATTGAATTCATCCGCTCCGGTGCGTTCTTCCACCAGCTTTCTCATCTTGGAAATCGGCACGATCTCCTCCAGCTCCTCTTCCGAAAAGCCCAGGGCCAGCCCCAGGTTGGCATCCGGATCCGCGTCGGCAGCCAGTACGCTTCTGCCTTCATCCGCATACATCCTGGCAAGGGTGGCGGCGAATGTGGTTTTGCCCACACCGCCTTTTCCGGTAATAGCTATCTTCATAGTTTCCTCCTGCCTCCTGGAACTCAGATTCCAAGAGCGGCTCTCTTCTCTTCGATCCTCTGGATCATCAGATCGCCAAGCTTGTCAATGTCTTTCTCAACGGTGTAAGCCGCTTCTACCCAGTCGCGGATGCCGTCCGTAAGGAGACCCACCACTTCGCTGGATCCGGTCACCTGAGGCTCTACGCCCAGGAAGGTGTCGATACCGGTAGAAACCACGTAGTTACCGATGGAAACCGCTTTCTCAGACATCCACTCCGGCGCGCATCCTACCAGAGGAAGCTGGGAAATATTCAGTCCGGAATCTTTCGCAAGCTCGGAAGCGAGGATCAGCATTCTGGAAATATCCACGCAGGAACCCATATGAAGAACCGGCGGGATATCAGCCAGCTCACAGACTCTCTTTAAGCCGGCGCCGCAGAGCTCCTTGGCATCCTTGTCCATAAGGCCTGCTCTGGCTGCCGCCTGAGCGGAGCATCCGGAGAGCACCACGATAATATCGTTGGCGATCAGCTTCTTCATCAGTTCGATGTGAGCGGAATCCGGACGGACTCTGGGGTTGTTGCAGCCTACCATGGCTACGGCTCCGCGAAGAACGCCGGAGGTAATGCACTCGATGAGCGGCTTCGTCGTTCCGGTCTCGTCCACCTGGGAATTGGTAACCTTGTCCAGCGTCTTAACGATGGCTTCCACAGAATATCCAACCGTCGCCTTCTGCTTCAGCTGGGGAATATGTACCAGCTCCGGCTTTCTGTTCTTGAAGTTCTCCACAGCCGTGCGCACGATCAGCTTGGCGTTCTCTCCCGCTGTCTCGGCGTTAAACTGGATAAAATCGGAATCCGGCATCTGCGCGATGGGGGAGGTGGTGATGAACTTCGTGTGGAAACATTTGCTCAGAGGCCCTAAAGCCGGGAAAATACACTGCACATCCACAACGATGGCTTCGCAGGCTCCCGTCAGGACAACGTTCTCCTGCTGAAGGAAGTTTCCTGCCATGGGAATTCCGCGGCGCATGGCCACTTCGTTGGAAGTACAGCATACGCCTGCCACGTTGATGCCCTTCGCTCCAACGGATTTCGCAAGCGCGATCATCTCAGGATCTTCACAGTAATCGCAGATCATCTCGGAAAGAGAAGGATCGTGTCCGTGAACAATGATGTTTACATAGTCTTCTTTCATAACGCCCAGGTTCGCTTCCGTATCTACGGGCTTGGGGGTCCCGAACATTACGTCAGAGAACTCGGTTCCGCACATGGATCCGCCCCATCCGTCGGAAAGACCGCAGCGGAGAGACTGACGGATCAGCGCCTCCGGCTTGGAGGAACATCCCATATGGGTCATATGCAGCGCCGTAGCAACCTCGCGGTCGATGGCTCTAGGCTCGATCTCAGCCTTCGCCCACAGCTCCTGGGTATGCTTGGGAGCTCTCTTCAGGAACCTCTGGGTTCCGAAGGGCTTTCCATACTCCAGAAGAGCCAGTTCGGACATCTCATGGGCCAGATCGTAAATATCCTTGCCTTCCGTCTCAACGCCCCACTCTTTGGCGATGCGGATCAGCTTTTCAGGATCTTTTACTTTGTAGTTGCCGTCCGGTGAAACGGTGTGCAGCGTGTGGCAGATCTCACGTCCGTGATCCGAATGGGTCGCGGAACCGCCTGCCGTAAATCTCAGGAAGTTTCTTCCTACAATACCGTGTACGTCGCATCCGCAGATTCCTCTGGGCGCCTTGGGCGTAATCCGGCAGGGTCCCATGGAGCAGATCCGGCAGCAGACGCCCTGCTCGCCGAATTTACAGTGAGGGGTCTGGTTCTTCACACGCAGCTGCCACGCGTCCGCGCCTACCTTCGCTCCTGTCTCCAGCAGGCGGTTGGTAGCAGCCTCAAATTCTTCCACTGATGTAAGTTTAAAGTTTCCCATCATTACCTCCTTGTGTCATTTATGTGAAATTTGATCGACATAGTATGTCCCTTGGTAAAAAATATTCCTGCCTCTTCCCTATGGAGGAAGCAAGCAAAAAAATCCCTTTCATTGTTTACCTACCTCCATATCCGCATCCCTCCCTTTCTTTTGTTTTCTATTTATTTTAACCGGAAAATCAAAACTTCAATTTTCACAGTTAATTTTCACGACTCCGCCGGTAAGATCCGCCATAGCCAGGGTACCCGCAATCGCTTTCTGTTCTCCAAGAACATCCGTAAGGATCACCTTGTCCCCGTCCACTTCGATTTTACTGACGTACTCCAGAATCACGCTGTCGTGATCTTTGATATTGTAAGCAGTAGCAAGGCACATATCGTCTACCTCCTAATTCTCCTTCGCCAGATCCAGGGCAAGCTTGAGATAAAGATTTCCCTTCTGGTACTCATCCACCGCTCTGCGGATCTGCTCTGCCGCCGCTTCCTTTCCGGACTGGGAAAGCTTTCCTGCCAGCTGGTCCAGTTCCGCGGCGTGATGCTCGTTATGCTTCAGCATATAATCCAGCAAAGCCGCCATCTTATCGCCTTCCGGACCATGGCCGCACTCCTGTCCGCAGCCTTCCTTGCATGCGGTTCCGCCGCAGCCTTCGTGGCTGTGGGAATGCCCTTCTCCGTGAGAATGTCCATGGCCGTGGGGAAGAAGGTTGCCGTTCTCATCCTGTACTAAATGCATGTCTGTGTCCCCTTTCTTTATGCAGCGGGATGCTTTTGATTGTTAATTTTTTGACACACCCAACTCTTGTTCTGCATATGGATGTATTATAGCATATCTTGTTTTTATTCACAACAAGCGGCATGTATTTTTTTTAGAACTTGTGGGTATTTACAAGAAAGAAAAAGCATAACAGAAGTTTTTCTTCCATTATGCCTTTCTTCCAAAAATATGTTTGTTAATCTTTTGTTGCAATTTTGACGGATCACCAGGGGAGAATCGCGCTTTCCACTTTATTGTCCCTGAGCATCAGCTCTGACACAGCCGCCTTGGGGTCCTTTCCCTCGAACAGTATTTTGTAAACCTGTTCGATGATAGGAAGCTCCGTTTCATACTTCCGCGCCAGCTTTACGGCGGCTTTTACCGAATAGACGCCTTCCACCACCATATTCACTTCCCGCATGGCTTCCCCCATGGAATATCCTTTGCCCAGGAGAATACCGGCTCTGCGGTTTCGGCTGTGCATACTTGCGCAGGTAACGATCAAATCTCCGATGCCGGTCAGGCCGGAAAACGTTTCAATCCGTCCGCCCATTTTGGTGCCCAGGCGGCTGATCTCCACAATCCCTCTGGTAATCAGGGCCGCTTTGGCATTGTCGCCGTATCCCATCCCGTCCGCGATGCCGGCCGCCAGGGCAATGACGTTCTTCAGCGCCCCGCCAAGCTCAATTCCCAGCATATCCGGGCTGATATAGATCCGGAAACAGGGACTCATAAAAACAGACTGCAGCATTTTTGCCGTGTCCTCCCGGCGCGCGCCCACCACGCAGGCAGTAGGCAGGCTCCTGGCCACTTCCTCCGCGTGGCTCGGCCCTGAGAGAACCGCGCTCTGAATTCCCGGAAGCACTTCCTCCAGAATATCCGTCATCGTATCCAGCGTATCCTCCTCAATTCCTTTGGAGGCGCTGACTACAACCGTCCCCTCTTTTACGAAAGGCTTCATCTTCAAGGCTGTCTCCCTGACGCAGGCGGAAGGAACCACCACTACGAGAATCTCTTTCCCGGAGACCGCCTCTTCTATGGAAGAAGTTACGCCAATCCGTTCCGAGACCTGTATTCCCGGAAGCTTATCCGGAAGACTTCTCGTCCTTCTAAGATGCTCCGCGGATTTCTCCGAATGGCACCACAAAGTGACCTCATATCCGTTCTCATTCAGCAGAATGGCAAGGGCGGTGCCCCAGCTTCCTGCTCCGATTACGCCGATTTGTTTCATCTTCTATCCTTTCTGTCCATCAGGAACGGTTTTTCTTAAAAAGATACGTTTTTCTCTCTTCCCCCCGGATCAGCCGCTTCAGATTTCCGCGATGCTTCCAGAAGGCAAGGGCCGTCAGGGCCGTTACCACCGCATACATTTCATAAAGATGCGCCGGATCCATCCCGAACCTTCCCATCTGCCCGAACACGATCACTTCAATCAGGAAGCCCGTGTAAAGGAGCAAAGATCCCAGGGATACCAGATGGGTGAGAAGAGTTGTCCCGAAAAAGGTCACAATCGCCAGGACTGCCATCTGCCATCCGAGCGAAACAATCAGTCCCGCGGAAGCGGCGATCCCTTTTCCGCCCCGGAACTTTAAATAGAAGGGATAGTTGTGGCCCAGCACCGCCCCGGCGCCGGCGTAGACGCTGAGAAGAGGGAGCAGATCCGGATACCGCCCGCCAAAGAGAAGCCGCACCGCCATAACCGCAAGGAAGCATTTCAGGAAATCGAAGAAAAACGTAATGATTCCCGCTTTCGTTCCCATGGTGCGGAGCATATTGGTCGTCCCGGCATTCCCGCTTCCGTACTGGCGTATATCAATTCCATGCATCCTGCCGTATATATAACTGGTCTGAATCAATCCAAAGGCATATCCGATGCAAAGGCACGCGATCCTAACTGTCATCTGTCCTGATCCTTTCTCTCTCTGATGATAAACTTCAGGGAAGTTCCCTTAAACCCAAAGGTATCCCGTATTTTGTTTTCCAGATATCTGGTATAGGAAAAATGCATCAGCTGCTTGTCGTTTACAAAAATCACAAAGGTGGGCGGCTTCACGGAAACCTGGGTAATGTAATACAGCTTCAGGCGCTTGCCCTTGTCGGAGGGCGGCTGCTGCAGCGCCACCGCCTCCGCCATAATTTCATTGAGCACGCCGGTGGAAACCCGCATGGTCTGATTGGCCATTACCATATCGATGGTCTCGAAAAGCCTGGAAATTCTCTGTCCCGTCTGAGCGGAAATAAAAAGGATTTCCGCGTAAGGCAGATAGGAAAGCACCTGACGGATCTTTTCCGTGTACCGATAAATCGTCTTGTCGTCTTTCTCCACCGCGTCCCACTTGTTGACCGCGATGACGATTCCCTTTCCGCGGTCATGGGCAATTCCGGCGATTTTGGCGTCCTGCTCGGTCACGCCCTCCACCGCGTCAATGAGAATCACCACTACGTCCGCCCGGTCCACTGCCGATACCGTCCGGATAATACTGTAGCGCTCCAGTTCTTCTTTGATTTTGCTTTTCCTGCGCAGACCGGCCGTATCGATGAATACGTATTCTCTTCCTTCCCACTGCACCGCCGTGTCCACCGCGTCCCTGGTCGTTCCCGCGATTTCGGATACGATCAGCCGTTTTTCTCCCAAAAGCTTATTAATTAAGGAAGATTTGCCTACGTTCGGCTTGCCCACAATGGCCACTCTCGGCCTTTCATCCTCTTCCTCCTGGAACTCCTCCCGGTGAAAGTGAGCGACCACTTCGTCCAGCATGTCCCCCACGCCCAGCTTGTTGCTGGCGGAGATGGGGAAAGGCTCTCCGATTCCGAGATTGTAAAATTCGTATACGTCCGCCATGGATTTCTGGAAATCATCCACTTTATTCACTACCAGGATCACCGGTTTCCGGGATCTGCGCAGCATATCCGCCACTTTCGCGTCGGCGTCTACCAGTCCCTGGCGGCAGTCTGTCATAAAAAGAATTACATCGGCGGTGTCGATGGCAATCTGCGCCTGTTCCCGCATCTGAGAAAGAATAATATCCTTGCTCTCCGGCTCGATCCCCCCCGTGTCGATGATGGTAAAGGACTGATCCAGCCATTCCACATCCGCGTAGATCCGGTCACGGGTCACTCCGGGCGTATCTTTTACGATGGAAATATTCTGCCCGGCCAGCACATTAAACAGAGTAGACTTTCCCACATTGGGACGGCCCACAATGGCAACGATGGGTCTGCTCATCCCTCTCCTCCTTTTTCTCCTGTTACTTCCGTCACAAAGTCATATCCGCTTGATTTTACAATATGAATTCTGGTTTGTAAAGCTTTTTCCAGTTCCTCCACCGTGACATCGTCCAGAAAGACGTTCTCCCCTTCCCTGAGCAGATTGCAGGGAAGAAGCAGCCGGCTTCCCAGTTCTTTCTGTCTAAGCTGTTCCATCAGGTCCCGTCCTGTCAGCAGGCCGGAAACCGTAATGCTCTCTCCAAAGAAACGGTTTTTCACCGGGTAGATGCGGATCTTCCTGCCGGGGTATTTCTTTTGGATCTCCCCGCACAGTTCGCAGATACAGGGATAGGCGAGAAGTCCCGTGGCGATGGAAAGCTCTTCCTCTCTGTCATCCCCCGGCAGCTTGGCGAGGGCAGATCTCACTTCCTTTTTCAGAAGCGTAAGCATCCCCACGCCGTTCTCCAGCTGAAGATATCCGTCATATCGTTCCTCCTCCGGAAGCTCTCTTCCCGCCAGAAGATACCACTCGTCCGACGCATGGATAAAGTGCGTCCCGTGTTCCGAATATAGCGTTCTCTGCCACGCTTCGATGCAGTCGATCACGCGCTCCGCGTCCGCCCGGCCAAAAGGTTCCAGCAAAAAAAGTCCTTCCCGGTATCGGGTAAGCCCTACCGGAACCACCGACACGCTTTTCAGGAAGGGGAGGAAACCGGAAAGATCCCGAATGGAGCGTTCCAGTTCTTCGCCGTCGTTGATCCCTTTGCACAAAACGATCTGGCCGTTCATCTCAATGCCGGCTTCCCACAGCTTTCTCGTCTTTTCCAGGATCTCTCCCGCGAAGCGGTTGTTCAGCATTCGGCATCGAAGCGCCGGGTTGGTCGTGTGAAACGAGATATTGATCGGTTCCAGACGGTAACGGATCACCCGTTCCAGATCCTCCTTTGACATATTCGTCATCGTTACGTAATTGCCCTGGAGAAAGGAAAGCCTGGAATCGTCGTCTTTAAAATAAAGGGTATCCCTCATGCCTGGGGGCATCTGATCGATAAAACAAAAGATGCATTTATTTCTGCAGGAGCGGTACTCGTCCATCAGTCCGCTCTCAAAAACAAGCCCCAGATCTTCTTCGTATTCCTTTTCTATTTCCAGTTCCCATTCTTCTCCGTCCGGTTTCCGGATCAGAACCGTAAGGAACTCCTCATTTGTAAGGTACCGGTAATCGAAAACATCCCGAACCGGCTGCCCGTTCACTTCCAGGAGAAGATCTCCCGCCTCTACCTCCAGTTCCCCGGCGATGCTTCCCGGTTCTACCCTGAGGATTCTGTGTTCCAGTCTTTTTTCGTTCATTTCTACCTCTTTTTCCTGTATTGTCCTGTTTATCATACTATTTCCCCCGGTAAAATGCAAGTGCGGCGGCTTGACGCGCACTTCGCAAAATGTTATAAATAAAGCTGTGATCATTTGACTTCAACATTACAGTTACGGAGGATGAAAATGTCTGACTTTGAAAACTTAGAACAGATTCTGCCAGTGGGACCTCTGAAAATCGCCGCTCTGCCCGGCTGCCGGGAATTCGCTTCCACCGTGGACCATCACCTGGCCACTGCCAGGAAGGAGGCCGCCAGACAGAAGGGGTACACCGCTCCCTCTCCCGGCTACGTAAAGGATTCCTATCTCCTGGACTGCCGCATTTCGCGCTTCGGTTCCGGCGAGGGCAAAGGCGAGCTCCACGATTCCGTGCGGGGCGCCGACCTCTACATTCTGGTGGACGTATGCAACTACAGCCTGACCTACACCGTCTGCGGGCAGTTGAACCATATGTCTCCGGATAATCACTTTCAGGATCTCAAGCGGATCATCTCCGCCGCTACCGGAAAAGCGAAACGGATCAACGTGGTCATGCCTTTCCTTTATGAAGGACGCCAGCACAAGCGTACGAAGAGAGAATCCCTCGACTGCTCCCTGGCTCTCCAGGAGCTGTCCGATATGGGCGTTTCCAATATTATCACTTTCGACGCCCATGACCCAAGAGTGCAGAACGCCGTTCCTTTAAGCGGGTTTGATTCTTTTATGCCCACCTATCAGTTTTTAAAAGCCATCATTGATACGGTTCCGGATTTTCGCATTGATAATGAGCATCTGATGATTATCAGCCCGGATGAAGGCGCCATGAGCCGTGCGGTCTATTTCGCCAATATTCTGGGGGTAGATATGGGAATGTTCTACAAACGCCGGGATTATTCCGTCATTGTAAACGGCAAGAATCCCATCGTCGCCCATGAATTTTTAGGCGACGACGTCAAAGGAAAAGACGTTATCATCGTAGACGATATGATTTCTTCCGGCGAAAGCATGCTGGATGTGGCGAAAAAGCTGAAGGAGCGGAACGCCAGACGCGTCCTTGCCTGCACCACCTTCGGCCTTTTCACCGATGGATTTGAAAAATTTGACGAATACTATGAGAAAGGATATATCGACAAAGTCGTCACCACAAATCTCACCTACCGGGCTCCTGAGCTTTTCACCAAACCCTATTACGCAGAAGCCGATATGTCGAGATTTCTGGCAATTATCATTGAATGTCTCAATCACGATGTGACGTTAAGCTCCATCGAGACACCCACAGAGAAGATCAATGAGCTCCTGTCCACGTACCGCAGCCGGGAGACGTCCCAGCGCTAGCATCCGGCGCGGTTTGCGCGGATGCCAAGGAAGGCTGCCAGATTTCCGCGTTTCCCCTGGGACGCGCGGTGGGAAAACAAAAACCTGGGATTGCAGCAGGTACAAAGATCCGTTACAAAGATCCGCTCCGGAAGCATGCCGGAGCGGATCATATTTTGCCGGCAGGCTTCCCACAGATTTAATCTGTATTTTTTCTCCTCCCCTTCCGCTGTGAAGTCTTCCCGAAAAAGAGAATTCCACAGATGGGAGGGATATCTGTTTTTCACCTGAAGGATTACATCCTCGCTGACCTGATAGCAGTCCTGGCAGATGGACGGCCCGATGGCTCCCAGAAGCTCTTCCGGCCTGGTTCCATACGCTTCCCTCATCCGCCGGATGGTCTCTCCCGCAATGTCGGATACCGTCCCCCTCCATCCGGAGTGGGACAGCCCCACCGCCCGATGCATGGGATCGGCAAAAAACAGTGGAACACAGTCCGCATAATACGTGGCAAGGGTCAGCCCCGGCACATTCGTCACCAGCCCGTCCACGTCCCGGTAATCCTTTTCCCGGACAATCCCTTTCCCGGCATCCTCAGACGTTACCGTACGGACATGATTCGTATGCGTCTGATCCGAAGCCGTCACGCCGTTCAGTTCAAAACCTATGGCGGAACTGATTCTTCTGTAGTTCTCCAGCACACATTCCCTCTCGTCGCCCCGCCCGAAGCTCAGATTCATGGTGGAGAGAACACCGGTGCTGACGCCTCCCAGTCTTGTGGAAAACCCGTGCACCAGCCAGTCTTCCTTTGAAAAAGGAGGAAACGTCAGATAAACGACGTCCCCTTTCTTTCGGACTTCTATTTTATCCTTCTGGTTTTTCCGTTTCAGGTTCCTATCCTCATTCATCCTTCCCTTCCTCCTTTCAGGAAAGCCCGAAGGCATTTTTAAGATGCGTGACTTCCTCCCCGCAAATGGAAACCACGTCAAAGCGGCAGGGGAGATCTCCGTACCGGTCCCGGCCCATGAGATAAACCCTGGCCGCCCGTATAATCCGCCGGCGTTTTTCCGCTCCCACCGCTTCCATTCCTTCTCCTTTGTCCCGGTTTTGGCGGTATTTCACCTCGACAAAGACGAGATACGCCCCGTCTCTGGCGATCACGTCGATTTCCCCACCTCCGCCTCGGAAATTGGTTTCCAAAATCTCGTATCCCTGTTCCCTTAACCACCCGGCCGCTCTCCGCTCATATTCCGTCCCTTTTTTTCTCCGGTTCATGGCTCCTCCAGGATGTGAGACAAAAAACTTTTTCTGTGTATGGGAGACGGGCCGTACTGGCGAATCGCCGCGAGATGAGCGGCGGAGCCGTATCCCTTATGGGCGGCAAAGCCGTATTCCGGCATAATCCTGTCATACTCCCGCATCAGCCGGTCCCTGGTCACCTTGGCCAGGATGCTGGCCGCCGCGATGGATACGCTCTTTGCGTCTCCTTTGACGATAGGCACCTGGGGAAAGGGGACGTCCGGGATCGTCACCGCGTCGTTCAGCAGAAGATCCGGAGCCGGGTTCAGTTTTTCCAGCGCCTGCCGCATTGCCTCGTACGTCGCCTGGAGAATGTTAATCTCGTCGATCCTTGCCGGCGATACCAGGCCCACGCCCCAGGCGACCGCCTTCTCGGTAATCTCCTGGTAAAGCTCTTCTCTCCTGCTTTCTGTCAGTTTCTTGGAATCGTTCAGATACAAAATCTCACAGTCCGCCGGAAGGATCACCGCTGCCGCGGCCACCGGCCCGGCCAGAGGCCCGCGTCCCGCCTCGTCGATCCCGCAGATTCGCCCTGCGGACGCGTATTTCCTTTCATAAACGCGCATGGCATCCAGACGCTTCCGTTCCAGCAGAAGCGCCTGCTGTTTTTTTCTGTAACGCAAGATCAGGCCGGCAACGCCGGCCCGCTCATCCTTTTCATAGGCGCTCAGAAGCTCTTCCAGTCTTTCTCCCTGCGCCCGGTTTAATTCCTCTTTGATCTCTGCTATCTTTTTCATCCTTTTCTCCGCCGGGTCTCAAAGAAATCCGAGCCGGTTCAGCGGCCAGATCCGCAGAACCGCCTTCCCTACAATTTCGTCCCCCGTAATGTTTCCTACGCTTGGTTCTCTGCTGTCGGAGCTGTTGTTCCGGTTATCCCCCAGGACAAAGTATTCATCCTCTCCCAGGGTAACCGGTTTGGAGGCAAGACCGGGATTGCGGATGGATTCGTATCCGTAATCTTCCTTCAGCCTGCTTCCGTTAATATAGATGTTTCCATCCGAAATCTGAACCGTTTCTCCCGGAAGCCCGATGATCCGTTTGATATAGTAGGTATCTTCCTGGTACTGAAACGGAAATACGACAATGTCGAACCGTTTCGGAGACATAAAACGATAAGAGATCTTGTCCACGATCAGATTATCGCCGTCCGACAACGTCCCGTACATGGAATCCCCCTGCACGCGGGTCCGCTCACATACGTAGGTTACCATAAGATACGCCGCCATCACCACGGCCGCGAGATAAAAAATCCAGCTCACTACTTCTCTGACAATACTGCGCCTTTTCCGCCTCATATCCACCATCACCGCCAGAATTCTTTTACTGATGCTTCAAAAATCCGATTTCGTCCAGAGGCCAGATGCGAACCCAGGCACGGCCCACTATGTCTTCTCTGTGTATGTTTCCTACCTCCTGGGTCCGGCTGTCTTTGCTGTTGTTCCGGTTGTCGCCCATGACAAAATACTCGTCCTCTCCCAGCTGCACCGGTTCGGCCGCCCGTCCCGGATTGCTGATGACTTCCGCTCCGTAGTCTTCTTCCAGAACCTCTCCGTCAATATAAATGGTTCCTTCCTCGTCAATCTGTACCGTTTCTCCCGGAAGCCCGATAATCCGCTTGATGTAATAGGTGTGGTCGTCGTAAGGAAACACGATAATGTCAAAACGCTGAGGATCCCCGAAACGGTAGGACAGTTTCTCCACGATCAGATTGTCGCCGTCCTCCAACGTCGGATACATGGACATTCCGTCCACCATGGTCCTCTGTCCCACAAAATGAAGGATAAAATACGTCAGGGCAACGACAATCAGCAGATAAACCGCCCAGCTTAGGATTTCTCTTCCCAGATTCATTTTCTTTTTTCCCTGTTCTTCTATGTTCTGTTCATCCATTCTGTTCACCGCTTTCTCTTGTTTCAGGAGACTCCAGCGTAATTCTTCCCAGCCTCCCGCTTCTGAAATCCTCCAGTATCATAGAAGCCGCCCGTCTCAGATCCGGCTCCCCGCCTTTCAGGACGCATCCGCGTATCTCCGCGATCTGCGTAAGGGCTTCCTCTCCTTTGCCTTTGCATTCTGTCTGGTACCGTTTCCCGGCCGCTTCCGGATAATGCGCCTTCAGATATTCCAAAAGCCAGCAGGCCAGTTCTTCCCCAAGAAGAAGCTCGTCCCGGATGGATCCCAGGGCCGCCAGCTTGACGCCCACCTGAGGATCCTCAAATTTCGGCCAGAGAATCCCCGGCGTATCCAGAAGCTCTACCTGAGGATTCAGACGGATCCACTGCTTTCCTTTCGTCACGCCGGGTTTGTTCCCGGTCTTGGCGCACGTTCTTCCGGCAAAGGAATTGATGAACGTAGACTTCCCTACGTTGGGGATTCCTGCTACCATCGCGCGGACGGGCCTGTTTACGATCCCTCGTTTTCTGTCCCGTTCCATTTTCTCCCGGCACGCGCTCTGTATGATGCCGTTAATCTGCTTCATATCGCTTCGCTTCCGGGCGTCCAGGCAGGCGGCAAAACAGCCCTTCTCCTGAAACCAGGCCATCCACGCCTGGTTCTCCTTCTCATCCGCCAGATCCGCTTTGTTCAGCAGAATTAGTCGGGATTTTCCCTGTCCCAGCTCGTCAATGTCCGGATTGCGGCTGGACATGGGAGCTCTGGCGTCCACCAGCTCTATGATTAAATCAATCAGTTTTATATTTTCCTGCATCATACGCTTTGCTTTCATCATATGACCAGGGTACCATTGATAGTTCATTTCAAAATCCTTTCAGGAAAGAATTCTCCGGTGCTCTGCCGGCGACAGAACGAACCATACCTTTCCTTCAATGTAATCCTCGTGAACCGTTCCCACATCGGCAAACCGGCTGTCCTCGCTGTTGTTTCGGTTATCCCCAAGGACAAAATACTCGTCCTTTTCCAGGGTAATCTCCTCCGCCGCCATGCCGGGATTCGTAATCGCCGGGTAGTTCGTCTGTTCCAGATAGACGTCGCCGTCAATGTAAATCATGCCGTCCTTGATCTGAATCGTCTCTCCGGGCAGACCGATGATCCGCTTAATGCTGGAATGGCTGGTTTCGCTTCCGTTCGGCTTAAAAGAAATGATATCGCCTCTCTGGGGCGAGCCGAACTGATAGAGAAACGCGTTCAGCAAAACCGTATCGCCTCCCGACAGGGTAACGTCCATAGACTGACCGATGTTCTTTCGCGCCTGTCCGAAAAAGTAAACCGCCACATAGGCAAAAAGAATCACCACCAGGATCTGGAAGGTCCACAGGAAAATATTCCGGATAATCGACCGGCCGGAACTCCGGGAGGAAACCCTTCTTCTCGCATTTGTGTCTTTCGGCTGCATCCGTTTCACCTGCCTCTTTTTCTACCTGTTCTGTACAGAAACGCAAACAGGGGCAACATACGCTAAGTATTTGCCCCTGATTCATTCACTATTTCACCAGCTCTTTAACCTTGGCTCTCTTTCCAACGCGTCCTCTCAGGTAGTTCAGCTTCGCTCTTCTTACCTTACCGCGTCTGATCACTTCTACCTTTTCCACATTGGGGGAATGCAGCGGCCATGTTTTCTCAACGCCGATCCCGTTGGAATTCTTCCGCACTGTGAACGTAGCGCGAACGCTTCCGCCCTGCTTCTTCAGCACGATTCCTTCAAAAACCTGGATTCTTTCTCTGTTTCCCTCTTTGATCTTACCGTAAACTCTTACCGTATCTCCCACATTGAACTGCGGAGCGTTCTCTTTGAGCTGAGCGGATTCAATCTTCTTGATAATCTCGTTCATTGTGTTCCTCCTTCATCGTTCGGATGTTCATAATACCCTTGGGTAACAGAGGACCATCTCTTTCTCACAACGCATATTATTCTATCATGCTTTTTTCTTCATTGCAAGAAGTTTTATCAAAAATTCTCTTTTCTCCTTTTCCAGAACCATTTCCGGATCCTGGGCAAGCCCTTCCAGATACCTCAGATCCTTTCGGTCCAGCTCGGCTTCCCGCAAAAGCTCCGGCCGGACGCGAAGCGTGCGCAGAAGGGACTGTTCTCTTCTCCAGCAAGCAACGTTCCCGTGATGGCCGGAGAGAAGAACCGGAGGGACCTTCCTGCCTCTCCATTCTTCCGGCCTGCTGTACTGAGGATACTCCAGAAGGCCGTCCTGAAAGCTTTCATACTGTCCGGATTCCTGGTTGCTCAGTACGCCCGGCACCATTCTGGAAACCGCGTCCATAACCACCATGGCGGGAAGCTCCCCGCCCGTGAGAACGTAATCTCCAATGGAAAGGAAATCCGTGGCAACGGCCTCCAGCACCCGCTCGTCTATCCCTTCGTAATGGCCGCATAAAAAGACAAGATCCTTTTCCTGGGCCAGCTCCCCGGCAATCTCCTGATTAAACACCTTTCCCTGAGGCGTCAGATAAACGACTCGCGGAACGTAGCCGATTTTCTCTGTCAGACTCAGGTAGGCCCGGTAGACCGGCTCTGCCTGCATCACCATTCCGGCGCCGCCCCCGTAAGGGTAGTCGTCAATTCTCCCGTTTCCCGTTACCGAATAATCCCGGATATTTACCGCCTCCAGGGTAAGCAGGCCTTTCGCCATTGCTCTGCCGATGATGCTGGTATTCATTCCCTCCAGAATCATTTCCGGAAAAAGCGTCAGCACGTGATAATTCATGATTTTTTCTCCTTTTTCCCGGAAGAAAATTCCAGTCCTTCCAGAAGATGCACAAGCATCCGGTTCTTCTCCGTGTCAACCTCCAGAATGCAGGGGCGAATCGCCGGAATCAGAAGCTCCCCGCCCTTAGAATCCTGTACGGCATAAACGTCGTTCGCCCCGGTCTGCAGCACCTCTGTAAGAGTGCCCAGAAAGGTTCCGTCTTCCTGATAAACCTCCATACCGAGAAGATCCGGAATATAATACTGATTTTCTTCCAGCGGAAGCGCCTGTTTTCTTGGAATAAACAGCGCCTTCCCTTTGTATCCCATAATGCTCTCGATCCTGGGATGGTCTTTGAACCTGAGGATCACCATGTTTTTAAAAAATTTAACCTGGGAGATCTCCAGCTCTTTCTTTTCCTCTCCCAGGAGAACGTTCTTCAGTTTTTTAAAGCGCAGCGGATCTTCGGTGCAGGGATATACCTTTACCTCTCCCGCCAGGCCGTGGGGAGACGTAATCACCCCCACCTGCAGATAGTCGTTTTTCATACACTCACCTATAATAAAACAAAGCTGCCGCAAAATCTCAGGAGAAGGCTCTCCTGGGATTTCACAGCAGTCTCATTCGTTTACTGTAGAATATCTACAATCACCTTTTGATCTTCCTTAGAAGCCGCAGCCTTTACAACGGAACGGATCGCCTTGGCGATCCTGCCCTGCTTCCCAATGACCTTTCCCATATCGGAAGGAGCCACCTTTAATTCTATCACCAGTGCTTTTCCGCTGTTTCTCTCGGTAACTGTCACCTCATCCGGATTTTCGACTAGAGACTTTGCAATCACTTCAACTAATTCTCTCATTATGCACACCTCTATTCTGCCGCAAGCGCGTCCACGCTGTCACGGCCGTCCTATTTCTCGATTCCGGCGATTTTGAAAAGCTTGCTTACAACCTCAGTAGGCTGCGCGCCGTTTGCCAGCCATTTCTTGGCCAGCTCTTCGTTGATCTTGAATTCGCTGGGATCCGTATTGGGATTGTAGGTGCCGATCTCTTCGATGCACTTTCCGTCTCTGGGAGATCTGGAATCCGCAACAATGATTCTATAGAAAGGAGCTTTCTTCTGTCCCATTCTTCTTAATCTGATCTTTACTGCCATCTCTTTCACCTCCTTAGCAATACCTTTCCGGTATCCTTCTGTATGTTAAAAGGGAAGTTTGAACTTACCTCTTTTACCTGTTTTGCCTCCCATCATGCCGGAGTACTGCTTCATCATTTTCCGGCTCTGGTCAAACTGCTTCACCAGCTTATTGACCTCGCTGATCTCGACTCCCGCTCCCGCGGCAATCCGCATCTTTCTGGAAGGATTCAGGATGTCTGGATTCGACCGCTCCGCCGGAGTCATGGACAGGATGATCGCTTCGATCCGTCCCATCTTTTTCTCATCCACCGCATCCTCGATCTGTTTCATCTGAGAACCGCCCATCCCCGGCATCATACTGAGGATGCTGGAAATTCCGCCCATCTTCTTAATCTGTTTCATACTTTCCAGATAATCGTCAAAGCCGAATTTCGCCTTCCGGAGCTTCTGCTCCATCTCCCTGGCTTTCTCTTCATCTATATTCTCCTGGGCTTTCTCAATCAGGGAGAGCACGTCTCCCATTCCCAGGATTCTGGAAGCCATACGGTCCGGATAAAACTGCTCCAGATCCGACAGCTTTTCTCCCATTCCGGCGTACAGGATCGGTTTGCCGCACACCGCCTTGATCGAGAGCGCCGCGCCGCCTCTGGTATCGCCGTCCAGCTTCGTAAGAATCACGCCGTCAATGCCGATCTTCTCCTGAAAAGCGGAAGCCACGTTTACCGCGTCCTGTCCCGTCATGGCGTCCACAACCAGAACGGTCTGGTCCACTTTCACCTGCTCTTTGATCTCCTGCAGTTCCTCCATCATGCTTTCATCCACATGGAGGCGTCCCGCCGTATCCAGAAGCACCGGGTTAAACCCGTTCTTTCCGGCATATTCCACCGCCTGTCTGGCAATCTCCACCGGGTTTGCCTTGTCGCCCAGGCTGAAGCATTCCACTCCCTGCTTCCGGGCGTTCACTTCAAGCTGGGTAATCGCCGCGGGCCGATACACGTCGCAGGCTGCCAGAAGAGGCTTCCTGCCTTTGGATTTGAATTTTCCCGCAAGCTTCGCCGCAGTGGTGGTCTTACCCGCGCCCTGAAGCCCGGCCATCAGAATCACGGTAATCTCGCTTCCCGGCTTGAGGGACAGCTCCGTGGTCTCCGCCCCCATAAGGGCGACCAGCTCATCGTGTACAATCTTGATCACCATCTGTCCGGGATTCAGGCCGTTCATAACATCCTGTCCTACCGCCTTCTCCTGAACAGATTTCATAAACTGTTTTACTACCTTGAAGCTGACGTCCGCCTCCAGAAGAGCCATCTTTACTTCCCTGAGAGCCGTCTTAACGTCTGCTTCCGTCAGTCTTCCCTTGCTTCTTAAATTTTTAAATACATTCTGAAGCTTTTCCGAAAGGCTTTCAAATGCCATACTATAACTCCTCTAATATTCTTCCGGCAATGCGAGAAATCTGCTCTGCCGTCTGTTCCTGCTCTTCTTCCTTCCAGCCGGCCGAAAGCTTCTGAATCTTCCGGACGTCTTCCCGTATGCCGAGAAAACGTTCCACCAGGTGAAGCTTCTCTTCATAAGACTCCAGAATCCGGTTGCATCTCTTTACCAGTTCATGCACGCCCTGCCGGCTGATCCCGAACTCCTGGGCCGCTTCCGAAAAGGAAAGGTCGTTGAGGACAACTTCTTCGTATACGCTGCGCTGATGTTCCGTCAGCAGCTCGCCGTAAAAATCATAAAGGAGCGTCTGCTGCAAAATCTGATCCATGCCGCATCCTCCCTGTAATCCTGCGGGAACGCATTCCCACGCACCTTTGCTATCATATACGAAAAAAAACAGGGTGTCAAGTATTTTTTCTTGACACCCGCATTTTTTAAAGATTCGCCGTTTTCTGGATCGGCGTATAGCCGTGTTCCTCAAGGGCTTTGATAATTCTACCCTTGTGCTCCGTACCGAACGCCTCCATGGTGATGGTCAGTTCCACCGCCGCGTTCCGGTTGGTGCTTACGAACTGGTTGTGATCCAGCTTGATAACGTTTCCCTGTTCCTGGGCGATCACGGAAGCCACACGCACCAGCTCGCCGGGACGGTCCGGCAGCAGGACGGAAACCGTGAAAATCCGGTCTCTCTGAATCAGCCCGTGCTGTACGACAGAGGACATGGTGATGACGTCCATATTGCCGCCGCTCAAAACGGAAACCACTTTTTTCCCTTTCACATTCAGATGCTTGAGAGCGGCCACCGTCAGAAGCCCCGAATTCTCCACGATCATTTTGTGGTTCTCCACCATATCAAGGAAAGCCACAATCAGCTCGTCGTCGCTGACCGTGAGAATCTCGTCAATGTTTTTCTGAATGTACGGGAAAATCGTACTTCCCGGAGTCTTCACCGCCGTGCCGTCGGCGATTGTGTTCACCGTGGGAAGGGTAACGACTTCCCCTTTTTCCAGAGACGCTTTCATGCAGGCGGCTCCCTGGGGCTCCACGCCGATCACCTGGATCTTGGGATTTAAAAGCTTCGCCAGCGTAGACACGCCGGTCGCCAGCCCGCCTCCTCCGATCGGCACCAGAATATAATC